>JAYUAU010000019.1:0-12111 GCA_043741135.1 Sphingomonadales bacterium
TTGCGAAACGCCGGAAAAGCAGCAAAATCTGCCCTCATCGCCGTCGCCAGAAAGCTCCTCATCATCCTCAACTCTATTGCAAAACAAATCGTCATCGCCACTTGACCCAAACACAATCGCTGTCGAAGGACTGTCCTTATTTCTCCTAAAACTTTGGAAAGAAAGGACAACCCTTCGACAAGCTCAGGGATGCGGAGTGGGTTAGCCAAATCAACCTAAAGCCATCCCGCGCTAAACCAATTGCCCCGCAATCGGCAGGTTCCTGATCCGTTTGCCCGTTGCGGCGAACAAAGCATTGGCGAGAGCGGGCGCTGCCGGTGGCACGCCGGGTTCACCAATGCCGCCCATCGGTGCGCCGCTTTCGATAAAGTGGACGTCGATGCTCGCGGGCGCTCCCGCCATTTTGAGGATGGGGTAATCAGCGAAATTGCTCTGCATCACTGCGCCGCCATCAAGCGTGACCGCCTCACCAATCGCCGTTGAAAGGCCCATGACAATGCCACCCTGTATCTGGTTTTCAGCATTATTGGGGTTAACCGTCGTACCGCAATCGACCACCGCAAAAACGCGGTGAATTTTGGGTGTGCCGTCGGGATTAACCGATGCTTCGATCACTTCGGCAACAATCGATTTGAACGATTCAACAATCGCAATTCCGCGACCGAAGCCTTTGGGAAGTGGCGCCCCCCATCCGCTGCGTTTGGCGACTTCGTTCAAAACAGCAAGATGGCGTGATCCCGGTTTTAGATGTTTGGCGCGATATTCATACGGATCAGCGCCCGCTGCCACTGCCAATTCATCGATAAATGTCTCGTTATAATAGCCTTGCTGCGTGCTGTTGACTGACCGCCACGCGCCCGCGGTTTGATTGGTTTCAACCTTATGAAAGCGCCGCGATGCTGCGGGCAGATCGTAAATGAACGTCGTTTCATCCTCCGCATCTTCGGGCTGAGCATAATCATTTTGCCATGCAGCGATTTTACCATCCTTACCAATTGCAGCCTTCACCTGTGCTGAACTTTGCGGACGGTAAGCGCCTTGGCTGACTTCCTCCTCACGGCTCCAGATAAGTTTCACAGGATATGGCACTTGCATCGCAACTTTTACAATTTGTTCAACAATTTCAACATACATAGGCAGGCGACGACCAAAACTGCCGCCGCTGCTCATCGGATGGAAGGTTACCTTGTCAGCGGCTAGGCCCGAGAATTCGGTGGTTTGCGTTTTGGTCGTCAGCGGGTCTTGCAACCCGCCCCAGATATCGAGCTTGCCGTCCTTAAAGTGCGCAGTGAGAGCGAACGGTTCCATCATCGCGTGGTGGAGGAAGGGAAGCTTGAAATCGGCCTCAAGCACTGTGGCACCCTCAGCCTTAAAGCCAGCATCAACATCGCCGTCTCCGCCGGTTCCCTCTGGTTTATTTGCTTTGCGCGCGGCGTCATGGGCTGCGAAAATTGATGCGGTTGATGTGGCTGAATTGCCGCCGTCGCTAAACTTTGCATCAAGCGAGCGCAGCCCAGAGATTGCCGCCCAATATCCTTTGGCAACAACGACAACTGCCGCATCAAGTTTGATGACCTTTTCAACGCCTTTCACCGCCATCGCAGGCGCGGGATCAACCGAAATAAGTTTGCCGCCACGGATTGGGGCAGCCATCACGGTAGCCACGCGCATGTCAGGCAGGATGACATCGATGCCGTATTTGAGCGCGCCATTAACCTTTTCAGGGATATCCACACGCGGCGTTGGTTTGCCAATCAGCCTATAATCCTTGCGCGATTTGAGCGCGGGGCTGCCAGCGAGTGAACGCTTAGATGCTTCCGCAGCAAGTTCACCGTAGCGCAGCACTTTGCCCGATTTTGCGTGGCTCACCTTGCTATCCGCAGTCGTCAATTCATCTTGCGGAACGCCTAAACGTTCAGCCGCCGTTTCGATAAGCGCAAGCCGCGTCGCCGCGCCAATCACGCGCATCGTTTCCTGCCCCGTATAGCGAATAGCCGACGATCCGCCGGTTATTTGCAACCCCATTGACCGCGCGATGCCAGAGATAATCGACGTGGGTAAAGCGCCGATTATGCCCGGGGCACCGCTCATTTCGCCTAGGAAACCGCGACCAAGCCCGGTATTGGCAAAGCCCATTTCAGCGGGCGCTGGGATAATCGAGACCTTGCTCCAATCAGCGTCAAGTTCTTCGGCTAGCATCTGGCCAAGCGCGGTGTTTGATCCCTGGCCAATGTCAGCGTGCGGTGAATAGAGCGTAATCGCATCATCAGGCGCAATCTTCATCCACGCTGAAAACGGCGCATCATTTTTGCCATTGGTGAGCGCAATTGCGTTCGATTGCGCCGAACTGTCAGCCCATTTCACCGCGAATATGCCACCACCGACGACGGCAGCACTGCCGATCAGGAAGGCTCTGCGTTTGAAACCCATCTTACTTTCCTCCCGCGACTGAGTGGCCCGAAACTGAATGAATAGCCGCACGGATGCGCGTGTAGGTGCCACAGCGACAAATATTGGTCATTGCCTCATCAATCTGTGCGTCGCTTGGATTGGGCGTGCTCGTAAGCAAGGCTGCTGCCGCCATAATCTGGCCCGATTGGCAATAACCGCACTGCGGCACTTGATGCGTGACCCACGCAGCTTGCAACGCAGAGAGTTTTCCATCAGCGCCACCAAGGCCTTCAATCGTCGTGATTGATTTGCCTGCCACCTCACCCACGCCAATCGAGCAAGACCGCACGATCTTGCCATCAACATGAACACTGCACGCGCCGCAGGCACCAATTCCGCAGCCAAATTTTGTGCCCGTCATGCTTAAATTCTCGCGGATCGCCCACAGCAAGGGCATATCGGGATCGGCATCAATCTCAACAGCCTTGCCATTGACTTGCGCTATAATTGCCATTTTGCGACCCCTCGTTCAAAGATTGTGCGTGACTATCATAATGCATCTCATATCAAAACTGGAATTTTGTGGAGGCGACCAATGAAGCTTGGCTCTGCTGATCATGCGCGGATTTTGAGGCAAGCGCTCGAATGGCGCGGCGGTGATATGGCGATTGCGACCGTGATCGCCACCTGGTCATCAGCGCCCTGCCCGCTCGGCACGCATATGATTGTCCACGCTGATGGGCGTTTCGTTGGATCAGTCTCGGGCGGCTGTGTTGAAGGCGATGTGCTAACGCGCGCTGCTGTGGTAATCGCCACCCGAACGCATCACATTAGTCGCTACGGCGTTTCAGATGGTTCAGCATGGGAAGTAGGGTTGCCGTGCGGCGGTGATATCGAAGTGCTGATCCAACCTGTGATCGAAGCTGGCTTTTCACTCGCTCTCTTTGATCAAATTGCGACGGCGCGCGCGAGCGGACAAAGTGTGATCATCGAGACTGACTTGCAAACTGGGCTGAGCACGGCCGCGCAGTCCAGCGCAGCCGCTCGTTTTCAAAACCTCTATGCGCCGCCCAAGCGTTTGTTCATCATTGGTGCGGTTGAAATTGCAGCGGCGCTCGCCGGAATCGCGCGCCAACTTGATATTGCGCCCACAATCATTGACCCGCGCGCACGCTTCCTCACGGCTGAGCGTTTCCCCGGAGTTACGCTTGATGATCGCTGGCCCGATGAAGCGCTCGCGGCGCTTGCCCCCGATGATCGCAGCGCGATTGTCACGCTCAGCCATGATCCTAAAATTGACGATCTCGCGCTGATCGCCGCGTTGCAAACGCCTGCTAGCTATATTGCCGCGCTAGGATCGAAGCGGTCTCACGCCGCGCGGCTTGAGCGATTGGCGACTGGCGGCGTTTCAGCCGAGGCACTTGCCCGAATCGAGGGGCCGGCTGGCGTCACGATCAATTCAATCACCGCATCTGAAATCGCACTTTCGATTGCGGGCGGAATGGTACGGGCGTTCAATCATGGGCGGCGCTAGACTCGAAATCGACCAGATTGAATCGTCTTTGCGAGCGAAGCGCGGCAATCCACAGGGTGGTGCGGCGAGTGGATTGCCGCGTCGTTGCGCTCCTCGCAAAGACGAATGTGCAAACCTGATCGAGTCTGAGTCTAATATCCTCTGCGCGCTCATCGCTGCGGGCACGAGTAAACGCTTTGATGGCAATAAGTTAGAGGCGATGTTTAACGGCGCAATGCTGGGCACATATGCTGCCACCGCGATGCGCGACGCAGGTTTGGGAGCCTGTGTTGCCGTGACGCGCGCGCGATCACCGATGCTCAATAGCTGGTTAGCAGCGCATGACTATACGTTGATAATCAATGATAACCCTGATGCGGGCCTATCACACTCGATTGGCCTAGCAGCGCAAGCCGCGATTGACCGTGATGCAGATGCGCTGCTGATTTGCCTTGCTGATATGCCCTTTGTGCCGCCCGCGCATTTGCGCGCTCTTGCAGCGGCCCCTGCACAAGGGATTATCGCCTCATCAAACGACAAAGCGGCGATGCCGCCCGCGATATTCCCCCGCGATATACTCGAAAAGCTCACAAAACTGAGCGGAGATGGCGGCGCTCGTGCATTGCTCTATACCGCAACACTGATCGAAATTGGGCAAGAATGGCTGATCGATATTGATACACGCGCTGACCTCGCTCACCATTCAAAACCACAGTCAAAAAGATAGTTGGTTTGGCTCACTTTGAGCTTGATAATTTGAAAGCCGTGCATCCCCCGCGCGTCGCTGCGTTGCGGCATGAATATTGCGCCACCAAATGAGTCTGTCGTGCGGCGAAGTGAGTCACTAAATTGTCATTTACCCTCTTGCATTGGCCTACAGTTCAGGCACAATAGCTAGTGTTGAGACTGGGGATAAGCACTATAAATTGTGGTATGCGGTGGCGCAGCGGGTCTGCGACGGGTAATTCTATTGCCTCTTACGAAGGCATAGAACCACAGTTTTAAGGTCGCGTTCCGGTTGAAAAAAAGCTTTGCTGATCGCTTCGATTTAGCTAGAACGAAATAAGAACATACCAACAGGTATTGATGTATAAGGGTGGGTGAGAATGGATTTTCGTGAGTCGCAAGAACGTGTGGATGAAATGGCAACCGAATCAGTTGTAACACCCAAAGACGATTCAAAGCGTCGTGACGTGCCCTACCCGCTTGTGGTCGATATGGCGCGTGATGCCTTGCTGACTGAGTTTGGCAAAGACACGCTCAAAGACCGCTACCTTTTGCCTGGCGAGAATTTTCAGGATTTGTTCGTTCGTGTCGCGAGCGCTTATTCGGATGATCAGGAACATGCGCAGCGTATCTATGATTATATCTCACGCTTGTGGTTCATGCCGGCAACGCCGATCCTGTCAAACGGTGGCACAGGACGCGGTCTGCCGATCAGCTGCTATTTGAACTCGGTTGATGATAGCCTTGAAGGCATCGTTCAAACGTGGAACGAGAATGTCTGGCTTGCGAGCAAAGGCGGCGGCATCGGCACTTACTGGGGCAGCGTGCGCGGCATTGGTGAGCCTGTGGGGCTTAACGGCAAGACATCGGGCATTATCCCTTTCGTGCGAGTAATGGATTCACTTACGCTTGCCATTTCGCAAGGCTCGCTTCGCCGTGGATCAGCCGCTGTCTATCTTGATGTTGATCATCCAGAGATTGAGGAATTCCTCGAAATCCGCAAAGCCTCAGGCGATTTCAATCGTAAGGCGCTCAACCTGCATCACGGCGTGTTGATCACTGATGCGTTCATGGAGGCGGTGCGCGCGGGCGATGAGTGGAATTTGAAATCACCCAAGGATGGCAGCATCCGCGCGACGGTTGATGCGCGCAGCCTGTTCCAAAAACTCGTCGAAACCCGCCTTGCCACGGGTGAACCCTATATCGTGTTCGGCGATACAGTGAACCGCGCGATGCCGCGCCATCACCGTGAACTTGGCTTCAAAGTCACCACATCAAATCTCTGTTCTGAAATCACCCTGCCCACGGGTCGCGACCATCTGGGGAATGATCGCACCGCGGTCTGCTGTCTCTCATCACTTAATCTTGAAACATGGGATGAATGGAAGGATGACAAGCGCTTTATCGAAGATGTAATGCGCTTCCTCGATAATGTGCTGACCGATTATATCAACCGCGCGCCGCCCGAAATGGCGCGCGCCAAATACTCGGCGAGCCGCGAGCGTTCGGTTGGGCTTGGCGTGATGGGTTTCCACTCATTCCTGCAAGCGCGTGGCCTCGGTTTTGAAGGCGCGATGGCCAAAAGCTTGAACCTGAGAATCTTCAAACATCTGAGCCAAGGCGTCAACGAAGCCTCGATGCTGCTTGCCACCGAACGCGGCGCTTGCCCTGATGCTGAAGAACGCGGCGTGATGGAGCGTTTTTCCTGCAAAACCGCCATTGCGCCCACCGCGTCGATCTCGATCATTTGTGGCGGTACATCGGCGTGTATCGAACCGATCCCAGCGAATATCTACACGCACAAAACGCTTAGTGGATCATTTTCAATCCGCAATCCGCATCTTGAGAAACTGCTCATTGAAAAGAGCAAGAACAGCGACAATGTGTGGAACAGCATCCTTGGACAAGGCGGCAGCGTCCAGCATCTCGATTTCTTGTCGCCAGAGGAAAAGGACGTGTTCAAAACGAGCTTTGAAATCGATCAACGCTGGCTGATTGAGCTCGCGGCAGACCGCACGCCCTATATTGATCAGGCCCAGTCGCTCAACCTGTTCATCCCCGCCGACGTTGAGAAATGGGATCTCCTCATGCTCCATTTCCGCGCATGGGAACTCGGTGTGAAGTCACTCTATTATCTCCGCAGCAAGAGCATCCAAAGAGCAGGTTTCGCAGGCGGGGTAGAAGCTGATAATACTATCGAACTTCGCGAGATCGAGGTTGAGGTGAAGGATTATGACGAATGTTTGGCTTGTCAGTAAGAATATGATCATATATATGTGCATGCGCATATGGAGGCGGCTATGAAAACCGATAGATTGACGTTGCTTATAAGCCCCGCCGACAAGGCTGCCATCAACAGTCGTGCGGAATCACTTGGCATTTCAGTGAGTGAGCTGGTTCGCAACGCCGCGCTTGCCTATGACCCTGATGAGGAAAAGGCAAAAGCGCAGCTTGAGCTCCTTTTGCCAGAGTTTCATGGCACGTTGGATCGCATTGTGATGACGTTGGATCGTATGCTCGAAAATAGCGATAAACACCGGCTTGAAATGGAACATTTGCGTTCACCCGAATATCACGAACAGCTGCAACGCGAAGTTTGGGCCGATCCTAGAATTGACTGGAATTGGGTTCGGAACTTGCGTGAGGGCGCGTTGCATCAAAAGGCCGCGGCATGAGTATTTGGCAGCAAACATTGTCCGGTGTCCGCAAGATGATCCTTGTCGAAGATCGAATTGACCGGCTCGAAAAGGCTGTTGACAAGATGGCCGATCAAGTTGGCAGCCAAGAGCGCCGTCTCGGTCAGTTAGAATTCATTGTCTACGGCCCTATTCCCCCTGAACAACTCCGCATTCCCCGAACCTAAACAGCAGGACAACTCAAATGTCACTAACCGAAGCCCGTACCCAGTATAAGCCTTTTGAATATCCATGGGCGTATGACTTTTGGAAACGCCAGCAGCAAATCCACTGGATGCCTGAAGAAGTGCCGTTGGGTGAGGATTGCCGCGATTGGGCGCAGAAGCTGACCGATCATGAGCGCAATTTGCTGACGCAGATTTTCCGTTTCTTCACCCAAGCCGATGTCGAGGTGCAGAATTGCTACCATGAGCATTATGGCCGCGTGTTCAAACCAACTGAGATTAAGATGATGCTCGCGGCGTTTTCGAATATGGAAACCGTCCACATCGCGGCTTATTCGCATTTGCTCGATACGATTGGCATGCCCGAAAGCGAATACGGCATGTTCCTCCAATATGAGGAAATGAAGAATAAGCACGATTATCTTCACACGTTCGGCGTTGATAGTGATGAAGATATTGCGCGCACGCTCGCAATGTTTGGTGGCTTTACTGAGGGACTTCAGCTGTTCGCGAGCTTTGCGATGCTGATGAACTTCCCGCGTTTTAACAAGATGAAGGGCATGGGTCAGATCGTCACATGGTCAATCCGCGACGAAAGCCTGCACTGCGAAGGGATCACGAAACTCTTTCATGCCTTCACTAAGGAACGCGATTGCCTCACCAAAGCGGTAAAGGATGATATCCTCGATTGCTGCCAAACGACCGTCCGGTTGGAAGATGCGTTCATTGACTTAGCGTTCGATGCCGGCCCCGTTCCCGGCATGACCGCGAAGGAAATCAAGAAATATATCCGCTACATCGCCGATTGGCGGTTGAACCAGCTTGGTTTCAAGCCGATGTTCATGATCGAAGAACATCCGCTGCCCTGGCTCGCCCCATTGCTCAACGGCGTCGAGCACGCCAATTTCTTCGAAACCCGCGCCACCGAATATTCAAAGGGCGCGACCAAGGGCAATTGGAACGACGTCTGGGACAGCTTCGACAAACGCGACGGCGCAAAGGCAGCGAACGATGCGACGGCGGTGGTTGAAGCGCCTGAAGCCGATATGTTTGAAGCAGCGGGGATTGCGGCGGAGTGAGTAGAAACAAATGTTTCAATTCGATCCCGACAAAGAGGCCATAAATCTTCGCAAACATGGACTGGCTTTTGATGCGGCACCGTTGTTGTTCGAAGGCCCCTATGTTGAAAAGGTCGATGACCGTGCTGATTACCGCGAAACGCGCTTTATCGCGACGGGGCCAATTGCTGAATTTGGTGGTCGTATCTGTGTTGTGATATATGTTTGGCGTGGGAATGTACGGCGTATTATCAGTTTTAGGAAAGCCAATGACAAAGAAGTCAGAAAATATCGTGACGCTGAGCGTTGAACAGGCGCGCGTGCGTGCAATCGCATGGGCGACGCCAGAGAATTTGGCAAAGCTCGATGCGATGACCGATGACGATATCGCCGCCCAAATCGCCAGCAATCCCGACGCCGCGCCTGAACTAACCGATGAATGGTTCGACCGCGCACGATTGGTGACGCCGCTGAAACGGCGCAAGGCGGCATGATGATTTGGGTTTTCAGTGAGCGGAGCAGCTTCGACAAACGCGGCGGCGCGAAAACGACGAACGGCGCGACGGCGGTGGTTAAGATGCTTGAGGTTGATATGTTTGAGGCAGCGGGGATTGCGGCGGAGTAGGGGGACAGTGTCCTGGGTAGCGACTTGGAGCAAGTGGTCTCGGGCAAATAAGCTGGCAGCTATCTCAGCCGCCGTCGCGATCTTTCTTGGATGTATCCAAGCGGTGCAGATGGGATATGGAGTATACGTTTGGATCGAGCAGAAATTGGGTGGCCAGCCTCTGCTAAGTATCCCATTGAAGAAGATTCATGCGGGTATGATTGAAGAATTAGAATACAATATTGATTGCTTGAATTCGTTTAACGTGCTTCGGTTTGGCGACGTCTCATACAAAATGTGTAAAATCAAAACTCTCTACACAGACAATTGGTTTTATCACATCTCCGTCCTGAAAACGAGAGATTACTATAGCGAATCGCTTTATACAGAGTCCGATTGGGAGGACGTGAAAAGTTTTTATCGAGAATTAGAAAACGTGCGACAGAAAAGTGATTTCATTGAAATTGAAAGACGCTCCCAAATCACTCTTCGAGACGCTCTATTTCTGACAGGATATGTAAGGTATTTTTACAAAAACTTCTTCGAAAAATCAATGTCAGAAAAATGCTCTGAACAAGCCTTTGAGGAAAATTTGAGTGGGGACTGCAAGAGGCAACATGATCGCCTCTTTGGAGACGCCCAGGCGTGGCAAGAGCAAATTGAGGGTTGGGACGGCATGCCAGCGAAACGCACCGTGGATGACGTCAAGCCAGTGAGAAATTATGGAGACTGGCTAGACCTACACGATTAAGGACATCCAGGAAAAGTGACGACAGTGCGCTCAAATCACCACTTACCGCCCGCAGCCTCAATCGCCGCCAACAACGCCTTCTTACTCTCAGTCCGGCGCTCCCCGCTGTTGCGCGGAAGTTCAGCGATACCTGTCTCCAAACGGCGGCGCTCGATATCCGCCGCGAACTCCGCGAACGGGATCGATAATTTCTGACGAACGCGTCGCTTAAAGACAACGCCTCCGCCAGAAATCAGCCAAATTCTATCGCTTTTTTGCTTTCGTGGCGTCCGATGACGCAGCCTTCGCGCGCGCGGCCTCCTGTCGCCGCTGCTCGGCCACAATGGCGTCGTTTCGTGCTTTTGCTGCCAACGCCTTTGCCATTGCTAGGTCCGCAGCTTTCTGTGCAGCGACTCGCGGATCCTCGTCAAATTGTGCCGTTGCGACAGCAGGTGTCAATATTGCTGCGAAACTGGCAAGTAAGATAGAACGTTTGATAGTCATGAAACTCTCCCGTGCGTAAAGCCGGAATTAGCACATCCGGAATGCGCACAACTAGCAACAGTTCACCAAGTCGCGCGTGATCACCATCACGGCCAATCAATCTGATCTACTCTCACCACTTCCCCCCCGCAGCCTCAATCGCCGCAAGCGAAGCCTTCTTACTCTCAGTCCGACGCCCTCCGCTGTTGCGCGGCATATTGATCGGAACACCCAGCGCGGCACGGCGGCGCAGCACGTCTTCGCCGAACTCTTCGAGCGTCATGATCTTGGGTTTAGCTTTTGAGGTCTGCAACGCCGTAATCGCCACCGCTTTCATATCTAAGGCATCTCCCGATCAATCTACCACATTCGTCTTTGCGAGCGAAGCGCGGCAATCCATCGGGTGGTGCGGCGAGTGGATTGCCGCGTCGCTTCGCTCCTCGCAAAGACGATTCACATTTGTAACGGCTCGCCAAAGTCACCCCACCAATAAGTATAATTTAATCTGATTGAAATCCCCACACAATCACCCCCCTTGACACCCGCCGCCACTCAGCCAAAACTGCAAGCATGGAGTTAGATGACAATCTGCCGCGCCGCGCAAATGATCCGCTGACCCAGCTCGCGCGGCAGGACCTTGATCCGTTTTCGGTTGAAGAACTGCGCGAACGCATCGACATTCTACAATCAGAAATCGCCCGAACCACCGCGAAAATCGAAGGTGCCGTAAGCCACCGCGCGGGTGCTGATGCATTATTCAGACGGTGAGACTTGATGTCGGGGCTATCATGCCCGACATAGGGAATTGAAGGAACAACAAATGCCATCTTTTGCCCGTGAATTAGAAGCGACCCTCCACAATGCGCTTGCGGCGGCCGCTGCGCGCAAACATGAATATGCGACGTTAGAGCATTTATTGCTCGCGCTGATTGAGGATGAACATGCCTCCAAAGTGATGGCGGCATGCGGCGTTGATGCGGGCGAATTGCGCGATACGGTTTCGCACTATCTTGATAGCGAACTTGAATCGCTCAAAGTTGCTGGCAATAGCGAACCATCCCCCACCAGCGGTTTTCAGCGCGTTGTGCAACGCGCGATCCTCCATGTGCAAAGCTCGGGCCGTGATGAAGTGACAGGTGCCAATGTCCTCGTCGCGCTGTTTTCCGAACGCGAAAGCTATGCGGTTTATTTCCTCCAGCAGCAGGATATGAGCCGGCTTGATGCGGTGAGCTTCATCTCGCACGGCGTTGGCAAAGGCGCTGAAGTGCCTGAGGCCGTAACGCCAAAAGGCGCCGACGACCCCGAGGAAAAGAAGGCCGAGAGCCAAGGCAAGGGCAAACAGGAATCAGCGCTCAAGCAATTTTGTGTCGATCTCAACGCCAAGGCCAAAAAGGGCAAGGTCGATCCGCTGATCGGGCGCAGTGCCGAGGTTGATCGGACGGTGCAAATCCTCTGCCGCCGGTCAAAGAATAATCCGCTTTATGTGGGTGATCCCGGCGTTGGCAAAACCGCAATTGCCGAAGGCTTGGCGCGCAAAATCGTTGAAGGTGATGTGCCTGAGGTGCTCTTGCCCGCGGTGATTTATTCGCTCGACATGGGGTCGCTGCTTGCGGGAACGCGTTATCGCGGCGATTTTGAAGAGCGGTTGAAGCAAGTGATGGGCGAGCTTGAAAAGCTTCCCCACGCCATCCTGTTCATCGATGAAATCCACACGGTGATTGGTGCCGGGGCAACATCGGGCGGCGC
>JAYUAU010000020.1:0-30882 GCA_043741135.1 Sphingomonadales bacterium
GGCGTTTTGCGGCCACTGCGAATTTTGCGTCACGGGCCGCATGGCGCTGTGCCTGGGTGCGGAAACACGGCGCCCGCAGGGTGCCGAGCCGCGGCTGACGCGCAGCAGCGACGGCAGCGCGGTGGCGCAGATGCTCAACTTGTCGGCCTTTGCCGAAATGATGCTGGTTCACGAACATGCCTGCGTTGCGATCAATCCAGACATGCCGCTCGACCGGGCGGCGGTGATCGGCTGCGCGGTAACCACCGGCGCGGGCGCAATCTTCAACGCCTGCAAGCTGACCCCGGGTGAAACCGTCGTCGTGGTTGGCTGCGGCGGGGTAGGCCTCGCCACGATCAACGCCGCCAAGATTGCCGGCGCGGGGCGGATTATCGCGGCCGATCCGGTGGAGGAAAAGCGCGATCTCGCGATCAAGCTGGGTGCGACCGACGTGGTCGATGCCATGGCGGACGATGCGGCGGCGCAAATCCAGGAGCTCAGCAAAGGCGGGGTCGATCACGCGGTCGAAGCGGTCGGGCGTCCGGCCTCGGCTCAGCTCGCGGTCAGTTCACTGCGGCGCGGCGGGACAGCGACTATTCTGGGCATGATGCCGCTCAATGAGAAAGTCGGCCTGTCGGCAATGGACCTGCTCTCGGGCAAGAAACTGCAGGGTGCGATCATGGGCGGCAACCGCTTCCCCGTCGATATTCCGCGTCTCGTTGATTTCTATATGCGCGGGCTGCTTGATCTTGATACGATTGTTTCTGAAACAATCCCCTTGAGCCAAATCAACCAAGGCTTCGAGCAAATGAAAAAGGGCGACGCCGCACGCTCAGTCATCGTGTTCGATCAATGACACTCGATGCGCAAACTGCCTTTAGCGGGACTGCCCTGCCACAAGGTGCCGACAAAATCGACGAAGCCAAGCTCGCCGCGTGGATGAACGCCAATGTCGCTGGTTTTGACGGCCCGCTTGAAATTTTGAAGTTTGCAGGCGGCCAATCTAATCCGACATACCGCATCAACGCCAAGAGCAAATCCTATGTGCTTAGGCGAAAACCGCTTGGGCCCTTGCTGCCGAGCGCGCACGCCGTTGACCGTGAATATAAGGTGATTTCGGGGCTCCATCCCACAGGCTTTCCCGTTGCCAAACCGTTCGGCCTTTGCACCGATGACAGTGTGATTGGCAGTTGGTTTTACATCATGGATATGGTTGAAGGCCGCACAATTTGGGATGGCGCAATGCCCGGGTCAAACCCCACCGAACGCCGCGCGACTTACGAAGCGATGATCGATACGCTCGCCGCACTTCACGGCGTGGATGTCGAGGCGGCCGGACTTTCAGATTACGGCAAGCCCGGCAATTATTTCGAACGCCAAGTCAGCCGCTGGACAAAGCAATACCGTGCGGCGGAGACCGAAGTGATGCCCGAAATCGAGCGCCTCATCGAATGGCTGCCCCGCACGCTCCCCACCCAAGACCGCACGAGCATTGTCCACGGCGATTACCGGATCGATAATATGATCTTTGCGAGCGATCAGCCAAAAGTCGTCGCGGTGCTCGATTGGGAACTCGGCACGCTGGGTGATCCGCTGGCTGATTTCACTTATGTCGCAATGGCGTGGGTCACCGAAAATGGCGGGCGTTCAGGCGTGATGGATCTTGACCGCGCGGCGCTTGGCATTCCAGAACTTGACGAGATGGTGGCACGCTACTGCGCGGCAACGGGGCGCGCGGGCATCCCCGATCTCAATTGGTATTTTGCGTTCAATTTTTTCCGGCTGGCGGGGATTATTCAGGGCATCAAGAAGCGCGTGATTGAGGGGACGGCGAATTCGAGCCATGCCAAGGATATGTCCGAACGGGTGTTTCCGCTGGCAGAGGCGGCATGGAATTTTGCGGTGAAGGCTGGGGCGTGAGGAAAAATCCTCCCCAGTTCCGGGGAGGTGGCAGGCGAAGCCTGACGGAGGGGGCTGGTTGAGCTTGGTGCGACGGGGAAAGTGGCCCCTCCACCACTACGTGGTTCCCCTCCCCGTTCCGGGGAGGATTTTAGGAGAGAAAAATGTCACTATTCGATATGACCGGAAAGGTCGCGATCATCACTGGTTCGTCACGCGGGATCGGCCAAGCCATTGCCGAGGAAATGGCAGCGCACGGTGCAAAGGTGGCGATATCCAGCCGCAATATTGGCCCGTGTGAGGCGGTGGCAGCGGGAATCAATGCAAAATATCCCGGCGCGGCGATTGCCGTCGCGTCGAGCCTGTCGTCGAAGGAAACGCTCCAAAACCTCGTCGATCAAACCCGCAAGGCGTTTGGCAAGGTTGATGTTCTCGTTTGTAATGCGGCGTCAAACCCGCATTACGGCCCGATGGCGACCATCACTGACGAACAGCTGCGCAAGACGCTTGACCATAATATCGTATCGCAACATTGGCTGATCCAGATGGTCGCCCCTGAAATGATCGCGCGCAAATCGGGGTCGATCATCATCGTCTCGTCAATCGGCGGCCTTCGCGGATCACCGATCCTCGGCGCTTATGCGATCACCAAAGCGGCTGACATCCAAATGACGAAAAACCTCGCGCGTGAATATGGGATGGATAATGTGCGGATTAACTCAATCGCGCCCGGGCTGGTGCGAACCGATTTTGCCAAGGCATTATGGGAAAATCCTGAGAACCTCAAAAACTCAACGTCAAACGCCTGTATGGGCAGGATCGGTGAGCCTCGCGAAATTGCGGGCGCGGCCGTGTTCCTCGCATCAGACGCGTCAAGTTTTATGACGGGGCAAACAATTGTCGTTGATGGAGGCGTTGTCGTATGAGTGGACAGTTGGCAGGCAAAGTCGCGATCATCACCGGCGCAGGCTCTGGCATTGGCCGCGCGGCGGCGATCCTCTTCGCGCGCGAGGGGGCGAAGGTCGTGCTTGGTGATAAGAGCGAAGCCGTCCACGAAACCGCAAAGATGGTCGGCGATGCGGCGATTGCGGTTCAAATGGATGCGGGGCTTGAAAGCGATGTCGCGGCACTTGTTGCCACCGCGATTTCGACGCACGGGGCGCTTAATATCGCTTTTGCCAACGCAGGCATTTCAGGCGGGATGGCGGGTATTTTTGATCTTACCCCGCAGGAATGGACCGAGATATTGCGCGTCAATCTGATTGGCCCGTGGTTGATGGCGAAACATGCGGGCAAGGCGATGGCCGACGCGGGCAACGGCGGTTCGATCATCATGACAGCAAGCGTTGCGGGCATCAGGTCAGGTGCTGGTGGCCCCGCTTATTCGGCGTCAAAAGCGGGTGTGATCAATCTGGCGGCGGTAACGGCTCAACAGCTCAGCGAAACTGGTGTGCGTTGCAACGCGATTTGCCCCGGGCTGACTGAGACGGGGATGACCAAGCCGACTTTCGACTATGCAAAGTCAAAGGACGTGATGCACAAGGTAGGGCGGTTGAACCCCTTGCGCCGCGCGGCCCAGCCTGAAGAACTTGCCAATGTAGCTTTGTTCCTCGCTTCGGACATGGCGAGCTATGTCAACGGGCAGGCCATCGCGGTTGACGGCGGGTTATCGTCATCACATCCCGTCACGCGGCAGTTAACGGGGCAGACAGCGGTATGAGCTTTGCATTATGGTCTTCGTTCCCCCGTGCAGGCGGGGGCCCAGACGGGCCCGATTTGTGGGGCTTCGCCACGTTGTATGTGCGAGGACTAGGCCCCTGCCTTCGCAGGGGAACGGTAAAGGAAATGGGATTATGACTCTCACAGTCTCAGACCCCGAAGAGCTCGGCTTTCTTCCCGACCGCCTCGCGCGCATTCCCGCATTTATCAAAGCCAAATATCTCGACAGCGGAAAGCTCCCCCACGCGGCGCTATTGATCGGACGCGGTGACGAGATTGTGCATCTTTCGGTGCAGGGCGATGCGCGCCCGGGCGAACCGCTCAAGCAAGACGCCATTTTTCGCATTGCGAGCATGACCAAGCCGATCACCTCGATCATCTTCATGCAATTGGTTGAGGAAGGCAAGGTCGCGCTCGCGCATAGTGTTGAGAGTTTTCTGCCTGAATTCAAAGGCCTTGGCGTCTTCGTTTCGGGCGGCGGCAATGCGCCGTTTGTTACGCGGCCACCGCTCACGAAAATGACGATGGTTGATTTGCTGCGCCATACCAGCGGGCTGACTTACGGGTTTCAAGAGCGCAATCCGATGGACGCGGCTTACCGCAAGCTGCGGCTTGATGATTTTCAGGGTAAACGCAGCCTTGATGAATTTGTGGGTGAGCTCGCCAAGATTCCACTGCAGTTCGATCCGGCCACGCTATGGAATTATTCAGTGTCAACTGATGTCCTCGGCGCGGTGATCCAGCGGATTGAAGGCAAACCGCTCGATCAAATATTTGAAGAACGGCTGTTCGGCCCGCTCGGCATGGTTGATACAAGCTTTTTTGTGCCTCCCGAAAAAGCGGATCGCATCCCTGACTGCTTCCATTACCATCCAAGCGAAACCAAGGTGCCGTTCGATAATGGCGATGGCAGCCGCTGGGCAAAACCCGGGCCGTTCCTTTCAGGCGGCGGCGGGCTATGTTCAACCTTGTCAGACTATCACCGCTTCTGCCGAATGTTGCTTAACGGTGGCGCGTTAGACGGCGTGCAAATCATCAGCCCCAAGACACTTGAACTCATGACTTCAAACCATTTGCCCGGCGGCAAAGACTTGACTGAGGTTTCGCAAAGCTTGTTTAGCGAAGCCGATAATGCGGGTATTGGCTTCGGGCTTGGCTTTGCGGTCACCATGACCCCGCACACGACATTAGTGCCGGGTTCCGAAGGCGAATTTTACTGGGGCGGGATGTTTTCCACCGCTTTCTTTGTTGATCCATTAGAGGATATCATCATGATTTTCATGACTCAGCTGATGCCCTCAAGCACTTACCCAATCCGCCGCGAGATTAAGACGATGCTCTACGCGGCAATGGCCGCATAACTTTTAGGAGACCTATAATGTCAGTTCTAACCACCACCATCCACGATGATGTGTTCGTCATCGCGATCAACAGTCCCCCTGTCAATGCGCTCGGTGCCGCTGTGCGCCAAGCGATGCAAGCAGGGATGACCGAGGCACTTGCCAATGATGCGGTCAAGGCGATTGTGCTGCGCTGTGATGGCCGCACCTTCTTTGCGGGCGCTGATATCACTGAATTTGGCAAGCCGCCGGTTGAGCCCGGCCTGCATGAAGTGCTCGCCATGATTGAGGACAGCCCCAAGCCAGTGATCGCGGCGATCCACGGCACCGCACTTGGTGGCGGGCTTGAGACCGCACTATGCTGCCATTACCGCGTCGCGGTGCCCTCGGCCAAGCTTGGCGTGCCAGAGGTTAAACTTGGCTTGCTTCCTGGGGCTGGGGGAACGCAGCGGTTGCCGCGTGTTGCAGGCGTCGATGCCGCGCTTGAAATGTGCGCGACAGGCAACCCGATCAGCGCCGCCACCGCCCAAGGCTTCGGCCTTGTCGATCTGATCGCGGGTGAGACCAGCCTTGAAGCTGATGCCATCGCCTTTGCGCGCACATGCATTGCCAAAGGCCCGCGCAAATCAAGCGAGATGCCCGTGCGCGGCGATGCTTCGGGGATTGAGGCGTTCAAAAAGGCCAATGCGAAAAAATTCCGCGGCTTCGATGCGCCCGCTGCGAATATTGCGTGCGTTGAGGCGGCAACGCGCTTGCCCTTTGATGAAGGCATGAAGTTCGAACGCGATGAGTTTATGAAGCTGATGTTCGGCAGCCAGTCCGCGGCACAGCGCCACATGTTCTTCGCCGAACGCCAAGCTGCCAAGATTGACGATGTGCCGAAGGACATTGCCCTTCGCACCATCGCAAAGGTTGGCGTGATTGGTGCTGGCACGATGGGCGGCGGCATTTCGATGAATTTCCTTGCCGCAGGTATCCCCGTCACGATCCTCGAAATGAAGCAGGAAGCGCTTGATAAAGGCGTTGGCTTAATCCGCAAAAATTATGAAGCAAGTGCCGCCAAGGGTCGCTTTACGACTGAAAAGGTTGAAGCGATGATGGGCGCGCTAACGCCGACGCTCAATATGAACGATCTGTCCGACTGCGACCTTGTGATCGAAGCAGTGTTTGAAAGCATGGACGTCAAGAAGGACGTCTTTGGCAAGCTCGACGCCATCGTCAAACAAGGCGCGATCCTTGCATCGAACACGAGCTACCTCAATGTCGATGAAATAGCCGCCGCTACCGCGCGTCCGCAAGATGTAGTGGGCATGCACTTTTTCTCACCTGCCAATGTCATGAAATTGCTCGAAGTGGTTCGCGGGGAAAAGACCGCGCATGATGTTCTCGCAACCGTCATGGCACTCTCCAAGACCATTGGCAAAGTTGCGGTGGTAGCAGGCGTTTGCCACGGTTTCATTGGCAATCGGATGCTCGCACTTCGCCAGATCGGCGCGAACCAATTGATCATGGAAGGCGCAACGCCGCAGCAAATTGACAAGGTGCATGTAGATTTTGGCATGCCCATGGGGCCGTTCCAGATGAGCGATCTCGCCGGGCTTGATATCGGATGGCACCGCGATACGTCACGGATCGAAAGTCTACGTGACTCGCTCTGCGCTGCAGGCCGCTGGGGCCAGAAGACGGGCAAGGGCTTTTACGATTATGACGAAAAGCGCAATCCGGTGCCAAGCGCGCAAACACAGGCGATGATCGATGAATGGGCGGCGAAATCAAACCAACCCAAGCGCGACATCACTGACCAAGAGATTATCGAACGCACGCTTTATCCGATGGTCAACGAAGGCTATTTGATCCTTGAAGAGGGCAAGGCGCAGCGCGCATCAGATATCGATGTCGTCTGGATTTACGGCTACGGCTGGCCCGTCTATCGCGGCGGCCCGATGTTCTGGGGCGATCTTGAAGGCGCGAAAGTGATTGTTGCCGGACTTGAAAAGCACGGGCTTCCGGTGGCGGCGAGTTTGAAGGCAAAGGTTTGAGGCCAGAGCCTCTCGCGATAAACCTGCACCTGGGAACCTCCATCAACCTCCACTTCGTCATTGCGAGCGTAGCGAAGCAATCCAGAAGATGGCGGAAATGTGAGACTTTCTGGATTGCCGCGTCGCCTCTGGCTCCTCGCAATGACGGTTAATGGAGGTGCCCAGCTCAATGAGCCAATCTCAACGCTGCAGCCCTAAGGCGCTTTCACCGTCATCCCCGTCCATTTGGCGATGAATGCCCATTGATCAGCGGCCTCAGCAATAATCTTATCGGTTGGCTTGCCTGAACCGTGGCCCGCGCGCGTTTCGATGCGGATGAGATGCGGCTTCGCGCCAATATCAGAAGCCTGGAGCGCTGCTGTATATTTGAAGCTGTGCCCGGGAACCACGCGGTCGTCAGTGTCTGCGGTTGTCACCAGAATCGCTGGATACTCCTTTCCGCTCACGATGTTGTGATAGGGCGAATAAGCGCGGAGGACTTTGAAATCGGCGGCCTTGCCTGGATCACCGTAATCATCAACCCAGTAGCGACCAGCGGTAAAGCGGTTGAACCGCAGCATATCCATGACGCCAACAGCAGGAAGAGCTGCTGCAAACAAGTCTGGCCTTTGGTTCACAACAGCGCCGACCAAAAGCCCGCCGTTTGATCCGCCTTGAATTGCCAGCTTGCCCTGTGCGCTAATCCCTTGCGCGATCAGATATTCGCCGCCCGCGATAAAATCATCAAAGACATTCTGTTTTTGGCCCAGTTTGCCCGCGTCATGCCATGCTTTACCGTATTCGCCACCACCGCGAAGGTTTGCGATGGCAAGCACGCCGCCTTGTTCGATCCATGCGAGCCTAGACGCACTGAACCCGGGGGTTTGTGATATGTTGAAGCCGCCGTAACCGTAGAGCAATGTGGGAGCTGCTGCCTTCACATCCTTGCGGCGGACGATGAACATCGGCACCCGCGTGCCGTCCTTCGACGTGTAGAATATCTGATCGGTCACATAATCATCGGGGTTAAACGCCACTTTGGGTGCCGCGAACACTTCGGTTTTCCCGCTCGCTGTGTTCAGCCGGTAAATCGCTGGCGGGGTCGCAAAGCTTGAGAAGCTATAGAAAGTCTCATCTTCTCCGCCCTTCCCGCCAAAACCCGCCGCAGTGCCAATGCCGGGCAGCGTGATGGGCCCAATCAGTTTCCCATCAAGCGTCCAAAGTTCGGCCTGTGATTTCGCATCACCGAGATAGGCGAGGATCATCCGTCCGCCAACAAGTGACGCGCCAACGAGTGTATCAGGCGTAGAGCCGACGATCTGAACTGGCTTTGCGCGCGGCTGATCAACGTTGATCGTGACGAGCCGACCGCGCGGAGCATCCTTGTTTGTAAGGAAATAGAAGGTTGAACCAACCGAACCCGCAAGCTCCCAATTATGCTCAAGCGCCGTGACCAGCGGCCGCACCTTGAGCGGCGCGGCATCAAGCTTTGCCACAGTGAGCGCAAAGCGATCATCGGTGCCTTGCGCGGATGTGATCAGCAGATATTTGCCATCGTCAGTCACTTGCGCTGAATGGCCCAATTGCGGCTGCGTAGGCGTCGCGTAGATTTTGATGTCTTCGCTTTGCGGCGTGCCAATCTTGTGGAAATAGAGCGTTTGATTGACGTTAAGCGATTGGAACGCGGCACCTTCTTTTGGCTCAGCAAAGCGTGAATAGAAAAAGCCGCTGCCATCCTTTTTCCAAGCAAGCGATGAAAATTTGACCCATTTGATTTGGTCGTCAAGCGTTACGCCGCGCGCGACATCAATGATCCGCAAAGTGCGCCAATCGGTTCCGCCATCTTGAACGCCGTAGAGCAACATGCCGCCATTATCGCTTGGCATCCATTCAGCAAGCGCTGTCGCCCCGTCCTTCGCCCAAGCGTTTGGATCGATCAGCACACGCCCAGCGCCGTCAAAGCTATCGCGCACATAGAGCAATGACTGGTTTTGCAGGCCATTGTTACGCGTGTAGAAATAGCGCTTCCCCGCCTTACGCGGCACGCCGTAGCGCTCAAAATCAAACAAAGTTTTCATCCGCGCGGCAAAGATATCGCGCGCGGGCAAAGTCTCAAGATAGGCCTGCGTCACCTTATTCTGGCCACTAACCCATTCGCGCACTTCGGGGTCAACGCGAACATCATTTTCAAGCCAGCGGTAAGGATCAGCAACCTTTTCACCAAATAGAGGCTCAACCAGATCAGTAGCGCGGGTATGGGGATAAGCAGGCAATGGACGCTCCGGAAGGGGTTCTGCGGATAAGGAAATCGGCATTAGCAACAACGCAATAATGGCAAAACCGCAGCGCATGATATCCTCCCATAAGAAAGGCCGGAGACTAACGCCCCCGGCCTATTTCTCAAACCAAATTCGCAGACGCGGCTGCTTATTCAGAGTCAGCAAGTTCCTCCGCCGTCGGGCCGCTGTCTTGACCCTTGGCGCTCACATCGCGGTCAACGAATTCGATGATCGCCATTGGTGCGGCATCCGAGGCACGGATACCGGCCTTAACCACGCGGAGATAGCCGCCAGCGCGCGTTGCATAACGCTCGGCTAGAACATCGAACAGTTTCTTGAGTTCGCTTTGGCTTTCAACAACATGGTTTGTGTCAGCCGTCGTCAGGTTACGGTTCGAGCTATAAATTCGCGCTGCGGCTAGGCGGCGGTTTGAAAGGCCACCCTTTTTCGCGAGCGTGATCAGCTTTTCAGTATAGGGGCGCAGTTCCTTCGCCTTGGCAAGCGTCGTTGTGATCTGCTCATGCTTGATCAAAGCTGCTGCCATGTTGCGGAACAAAGCTGCCCGGTGCGAGGATGTTCTTTGGAGCTTCCGCCCACCAACGCGGTGACGCATAAATATTTCCTTTGTTCGTTTAGGAGCCGTTCAAGGTACTCCCAGCCAGGCGGTGCAGAAAGGCCACCGCCCAAAACCCTATGTCAACCAATTAACCCAGCAATTCCTGCTCAAGCTTCTTAGCCATTTCTTCGATATTCTCAGGTGGCCATCCGGGGATGTCCATGCCCAAACGCAAGCCCATGCTTGAGAGCACTTCCTTGATCTCGTTCAAGGATTTGCGGCCAAAGTTCGGCGTGCGCAGCATTTCAGCTTCGGTTTTTTGAACAAGATCGCCAATATAGATGATATTATCATTCTTAAGGCAATTGGCCGACCGCACCGAAAGCTCCAATTCTTCAACCTTCTTGAGAAGGTAACGATTGATGCTGTTCGCGTCGCTCGATACTGGCGTTGGCGCGGCTGCTGCCATACCGATAAGCTGAGCTGACTGCGCCATGGCTTCGTCAAAGTGAACGAACAACTGCAACTGATCCTGCAAAATCCGTGCTGAATAAGCGAGCGCATCATCAGGCGAAATCGTGCCGTCGGTTTCAATCGTCAGCGTCAATTTGTCATAATCAAGCTCTTGGCCAACGCGGGTGTTTTCCACCTTATACGCCACCTGACGTACCGGGGAATAAATCGCATCAACGGGGATCAAACCAATCGGCGCATCAGCCGGACGATTGTTCGCTGATGGCACATAGCCTTTACCAACGTCGGCTGTTAGTTCCATGTTGAACGTCGCGCCCTGATCAAGGTTACAGATCACAAGCTTTGGGTTCATCACTTCAATATCGCCCGAAACGGCGATCATTCCCGCAGTGACTTCGCACGGGCCAGTTGCCGACAGCTGAAGCCGCTTTGGCCCTTCGCCTTGCATCCGTAGCGCAAGTTGCTTCACATTGAGAACGATGTCAGTCACATCTTCGCGAACGCCAGGAAGCGACGAAAATTCGTGCAAGGCATTCTCGATCTTGATCGATGTAATCGCAGCGCCTTGAAGCGACGAGAGCAAAACACGGCGCAGCGCATTGCCAAGCGTCAGGCCAAAGCCACGCTCAAGCGGCTCAGCAATGAAGCTTGCCTTAAGCTGGGCATTGCCGCTGACTTTCTTTTCCAGAACGTCAGGCTTTTTAAGTTCTTGCCAGTTCTTTGTATTGACTGCCACGTTAATCCCCTTGGGGTTGGGCGGGTGACTCGTCAGTCACGGACGCCGGTGAATGGGTAAGCGAGCAGCCGATCGGCCGCTCAGGCAGGCGGGTCAGACCCGACGACGCTTTGACGGGCGAACGCCGTTGTGCGGGATCGATGTCACATCGCGGATTGACGTGATGTTGAACCCGACCGATTGAAGCGCACGAAGCGCTGACTCGCGGCCTGAACCGGGGCCTTTCACTTCAACTTCAAGCGTGCGCACACCGTGCTCTGATGCTTTCTTGCCAGCATCTTCAGCCGCCATTTGGGCCGCGAACGGCGTTGATTTGCGTGAACCCTTAAAGCCGCACAAACCAGCTGATGACCAGCTGATCGTATTTCCTTGTGCATCGGTGATGGTGACCATCGTATTATTGAAACTTGAATTGACGTGCGCAACACCTGAGGTGATGTTTTTCCGCTCGCGGCGCTTAATGCGCTGTGGTTCGCGTGCCATATTGCTATCCTGACTGTATATTCGTGAATTGAGTGAAACCGGTCAAAAGGCCGACCGACTTACTTCTTCTTGCCGGCAATCGGCTTAGCTTTGCCCTTGCGAGTGCGCGCATTTGTGTGCGTGCGCTGACCGCGAACGGGAAGGCCTTTGCGGTGGCGAAGACCGCGATAGCAGGCGAGATCCATCAAGCGCTTGATGTTCATCGATACCATCCGACGAAGATCGCCTTCAACCATGTGATCGGCATCAATCGTTTCGCGGATCTGAAGCACTTCATTATCGGTAAGGTCTTGAACGCGACGCTCAGCGGTGATGCCAAGCTTGGTCGTAATTTCCTTAGCCTTGGTGTTACCAATACCGTGGATGTAAGTCAGCGCAATTTCAACGCGCTTGTTAGTAGGGATATTCACCCCCGCAATACGTGCCATATAAAGTTCTCCTGCTCCACAGGGCGATTGGCATATCACCCCATCTCTTCGCGTCGATGGTCAATCCGTAAAAACGCCAAACACGACGAGCGCAAAAGAGCGCCGCCGCGAGCCGGTGATTCGGAATTGGATTGCCCTATGGTGCAGGGCACTTAGTGTCAAGCGAGACGTAGCTTACGAACAGGTCAATATTCGACCATCTCGAAGCGCCCTGCCATCCGCGCACTGTGTCATAAAAGTGTCAACCAAATGTCATAGGGCGATCACAGAATCGTCACAATTGGAAAATCTATGTCAAAACGATACTTCGCGGCCGCCCTCCTCCTTAGTGCAAGCCCCGCAATGGCTCAGGATGCTACCACAGCTATTTCGGTGGCAGACTTTGCAGCGTTACGCGCAGAGTTAAAGGCGCTGCGTGACGAAGTGGCTGCCTTGAAATCGGGGCAGACAAATGAAATCACGCTGCTCAAGGCCGCACAAGCTAAAATTCCCGCCCCGATTTGGAAAGGTGCGCCTCAGTTTGAGGACAAAGCATCAGGCTGGAGCTTCAAACCGCGGGGACGTTTGCAGATCGACACTGGGTTTGTGAGCACACCAGGCGAGTATAATGTAAACCGAAACTTGGGCGCGGCGACTCGTCTCCGCCGCCTCCGCATTGGTGTTGAAGGAACGGTGCCCGGCGGATTTGGTTACAAGGCCGAAGTCGATACGGTCAATGCAGGTGTCGCTTTTGGCGATGTCATACTAACTTACCGCAAATCGCCTTCCGCACCATTTGGCGTGACCATTGGCAATTTTGACATGACGACTCTTGAACAGATTACCAGTTCCAATTTCACTTCGTTCGCTGAGCGCAGCCAGATGAACGATGCCTTCCTCAACACGCGTCGGTTGGGTGTTGGTATCAACTTCAAGACGAAAGATGATGTGCTGCGCGCTGACGTTGGATTGTTTTCGGCGCATACTATTGACAATACGATCGATAACGATGGCTGGGTCGCGGCAACGCGTGTCGTTTATGCGCCCAAGATTAAGGGCGGCCTGATCCATTTGGGTGCCACCTTTCAACACCGCGAATTTCAGTCCAACAATGCAGGTGCCGCTTCATTATCGAACGGAGCGCCGTCGACTAATCAGCTCGCCCGTTACCGCGCGCGGCCTTTCACTCAGCTTACCGATGTTCGTTTTGTTGATACCGGATCGTTCGCGGCTAAGGGTGATACGCTCATTGGGGGCGAAATTGCAGGTGTCTTTGGCCCGTTGCACTTTGCGAGTGAAGCTCAGTTAGTCAAAGTAAATGCTTACCGCGCTGGTGACATCGCATCGGGCCTCGACATATTCTCAAATGGCAATGTCGCTGTGGTGCCAACCGGCAATCCGAGCTTTCTGAGTGCTTACGGCGAAATTGGTTATTTCTTCACAGGCGAATCGCGCGGTTATAAGGACGGCGTCTGGAGCCGCACCAAAGTGAAGGCACCGCTCGGCAAAGGCGGCTTGGGCGCGCTGCAAGCCTTGGCCCGCGTTGATTGGCTCGATCTCAACGATCAAGCGCTCCAGAACGGGGTTAGCAATAATTTCACGACCGGCGCGACAACGCTTGTAGCGCCGAACGTTCGGCTTGCGCGCGGGGGAACACAGATTGGCTATCTGTTCGGATTGAACTGGCTACCGGCGGATCACTTTCGCTTCATGCTCAATTATACGCATGCCGCCATTGAAGGCGGGCCGTTTGCAGCGATTGTCGATCCGACCTCGACCGTGCCAATCGACCAGCGCATATTCGGTGTCAACGTGGTGGCGGTTCGCGCGCAGATGGACTTTTAACAAAAGTGTTTCACTGATGATACGAGGGTCAAAAGCTAGACTCGACAGGGTGCTGAAACGTTTCATTGTGTTCAGACTTTACGGAGCCTATCAGGCACAGATGAAAAATCTAATTTATGTCACCGCCCTGCTCATATCAACTCCAACGCTCGCAGCGCTGAAACCGGGAGCCCTTGCGCCGCGCTTGATGGCTCCTGCTGCCTTGGCTGGCAAAAGCTTTGAATATAGCCTTTCAGCCGCGTTCAAGCGTGGCCCAGTTGTGCTCTATTTTTTCCCAGCAGCCTTTACGCAAGGCTGCACGCTTGAAACGCGCGAGTTTGTCGAAAATTACGCTGCGTTTCGCAAGGCAGGCGCAACAGTGATCGGTGTGTCAACCGATACGATTGAAACACTCAAACGCTTTTCGGTTGAGGAATGTCGCGGAAAATTTCCCGTGATCGCCGCCAATGCTGCCATCCTTGAGGCCTTTGACGCCAAACTACCGCTCGGAACGCGATCAAACCGCATTTCCTATGTCATTACGCCCGACGGCCAAGTGATCCATAGCTATGAAGCACTAGATTACCGGCTTCATGTATCAAATGCGCTCGCCGCTGTTCAAAAATGGAAGAAGGGGAAACGCGCATGAGCGGCGCGCTTCACGGTGAAACGTGGTGGATCACCGGCGCATCATCAGGCATTGGTGAAGCGATTGCGATTGGGGTCGCAGCACAAGGTGCGCGGTTGATCCTGTCTGGCCGCAACCTTGATGAACTCGCGCGCGTTGCGGAAAGCTGTGGCAAAGATAACTGTCTGATCCTGCCGTTCGAAGTGACTGACTTTGATGACATCCCAAGGATTGTGAATGCCGCCACGCAGTGGGCGGGGCGCATCAATTGCCTTGTGAATAATGCAGGCATCTCTCAGCGGTCACTCGCGATTGACACCGATTTCAGCGTTTATGAGCGGGTTATCGCGGTTGATCTCCTTGCCCCGATTGCGCTCACCCAAGCTTTGCTGCCCGTCATGGTGGCGAGTGGTGGCGGTCAATTGGTTGCGATTTCGAGCGTGGCAGGGATCGCCGGGGTGCCAATGCGCACCGCTTATTGTGCAGCAAAGCACGGCATCTTTGGCTATTTTGATGCTGTGCGCTGCGAAACTGCACATTTGGGGATGTCCGTTCTCGTTGTCGCGCCTGGGTCGATCAAAACAAACGTATCGCGCAACGCGCTTAGCGCTGATGGCACGTCGCGTGGCGAAAGCGATGCCGCGATTGAAGCTGGCATGCTTCCCGCAGATGCAGCCGCCTCTATCATCGACGCCGTTGCGCAAGGCACGCGCGAACTCATCCTTGCACGCGGTGGTGAGGAACGAATCTCGCATTTGCGGCGCTCTGATCCAAATTCATTGTTCGATCAAATGGCGGCATCGGTTCAAGCGGGATATGCCGCAAAGATGGCGGCGGGCACATCAGCGCTTTAGTCCCCGATATCCTCGTTATCCACAGGCCAAACCCCTCAATTTTCGCTGGTGCGACTCACGAAATGAGCGCAGCTTTCACTTGTGGTTGAGCAGAGGCCCTGACGGAAACGAAAGGAAATCAGCTAGCAACACCGTCAGTGAATGCGATTTGGATTGATCGAAAGATCAAGAGATTGACCGGACATTGGCAGGGCGAGCAAGGTAATCGGGCAAGGCTGAGGTGCAAGCCGAAGCGGGAAGCTGGTTATCCGAACAGACCCACGCAGCGTCAGAGCCTTTGGGCGAAAACGAGGCAAACATGTCTGATCGAAGTTTGAAAGCCGCAAGGTGAGTAAAGCAGCGATCGACACAGTGGCGGTCAGTAGCAATACTGGCCGCCATTTCTGTTTGCGCCTTGGCTCGCGTCACCTATATGAGTTTGCGTGAGCATCGCATGACCCTCAGCCGCATTTCGTTATCCAATTTCCGTTCGTATGAAGACGCGCTGATTAAGCCAGGCGGCGGATTTATCGTGCTCACGGGTGAAAATGGCGCGGGCAAAACCAATGTGTTGGAAGCAGTCTCGCTCCTTGTGCCTGGGCGCGGACTGCGCGGTGTTGCGCTCTCTGAAATGGCGCGGACAGATGGCCCAGGGGGCTTTGGTGTCGCCGCGAGCGTTAACGACAGCGAACTTGGCACGGGAACGATAGCGTCTGCGCCTGAGCGCCGTCTGGTTCGGATCAACGGCGCAGCGGCACCCGCTAATGCGCTTGCCGAATGGCTCTCGATCATTTGGTTGACGCCTGCAATGGATCGGCTCTTCACTGATAATGCTGGTGAGCGACGTCGGTTCCTTGATAGGCTTGTGCTCGCGCTTGAGCCAAGCCATGCGCGTGCTTCAACGCGTTATGAGGCAGCGATGCGGCAACGCAACCGCTTGCTCAGCGCTGAAACGCCCGCCGATCCCGATTGGTTAAGCGCACTAGAGCTTCAAATGGCAGAACAGGGAGCAGCACTTACCACCGCGCGCCGTGAAGTGGTGGCGCAATTGAACGAGACCCTGTCAATCCAACCCGACGGCCCTTTTGCACGAGCCTCAATCGCAATTGAAGGATGGGATGAGGCACCCGATTTCAAGCGCACTTTAGCGGCAAACCGACCGCGTGATGCCGCTGCGGGGCGGACACTGATCGGGCCGCATCGCTGCGATTTGAGTGTGACACATATCGCTAAAGCCCAACCCGCATCGCGCTGTTCAACGGGTGAACAAAAGGCACTCCTCCTCGGAATAGTACTTGGTCACGCTGATCTTGTCGCGGCGCAAGTTGGGCGGCGTCCGCTGCTGTTACTCGACGAAATAGCCGCCCATCTTGACCCGCGACGTCGTGGCGCGCTGTTTGAGCGATTAGCGAACGGCGGGGGTCAAGTCTGGATGACGGGAACCGAAGCCTCTCTATTCAACGGCCTTGGCACTTCGGCGAGCTGGTTACATGTCGCGGGGGGTGCGATCCACGGCTAGTGGGTGCAGCTAAAACCATGTATCGTCTCCCACGAGGAGCGCATCGACGCGGCAATCCACTCGCGGCACCACGGTATGGATTGCCGCGCTTCGCTCGCAAAGACGAGTGATGCAGTTTTACCGCGAAAAGCTCTAAATAGACGAAGCCAGTCCAGCGCGCATTTTCAGGTTTGCCGAAAAAAGTGGCGTATCGATTTTGGTAAAGGCGCGCGGTGTTATCCCTGTAAATCGTTTAAATTCGCGGTTGAGGTGTGAATGGTCATGATAACGGAGCGCCGTCAATCGCTCTTCACTAGGTGAGCCAAAGCCGCGCATCGCTGCTGCCATTTCGAAGAACCGGCTTCGTCTCAGCACCATTTTTGGCGTGAGCCCAAGCGTATCAAGACTGCGCCGCTCAAACTGCCGCACTGATAATCCGAGCTGATGCGCAATGTCTTCGACACTCATCAGGCTGTTTTGGAGCGCAATCCGTTCAAACTCAGCAATCTGCACATCTGGTTCGCGCGGGCCGATCCGATCCATCTGCTCGTTGATTGCTGTTTCCATCGCGGCCACCACCGCTTCATCATCAGTCGCTGCGTTGACCGCATCAAACACCTGTTGTGATGCACCGCCCCAACTATCGGCGAGTGCAACAAATTGATCGAGAAAATTGCGCGTAGACTCCCAGAACATCGATTTCCAACCGCTTGGCCGAATCGCGAACCCTGCCACACGGAATGCACCGCGCACGCGAATCCTTAGCGGCCTTGTACCGGGGCCACATAATACGACATTGCCGGGGCATTCCCATATCCCGGGCTTTACCTCAACGGCCCAATCACCGCGTAACAATATCAGCACATAGCTGGTTTCAACGAAAACGCCGTCGATCATTTCAAAATCGTCGGGCATATCGGCTTCGTAGATATAGTGACGCCTGATATAAGGAAGCAGGCCCTCAGATGGCTGGTATGAGCGTGATGATAACAAGGATGCGCCCCCCGTCACAACTGTGACACCCATAAAATGCACGCCTCACGCTTCATGGTCAAGCGCAAGATGGCAGCCATTCCAGAATTTTGATTGGGTTTTATGTGGAGTCTCTGTATAGGCTTTTTATGATAGACATCGCTGACGATACACCCCCCGAGAATGTCCCCAATGCCAATGAATATGGCGCGGATTCAATCAAGGTGCTCAAGGGCCTCGATGCGGTGCGCAAACGCCCTGGGATGTATATCGGCGATACCGATGATGGCAGCGGGCTTCATCACATGGTGTTCGAAGTGTCTGACAATGCGATTGATGAAGCGCTTGCGGGGCATTGTGACAAGATTGTCATCACACTCAATCCCGAAGGCTCAGTCTCGGTCGAAGATAATGGCCGCGGCATTCCAACGGGCATTCACAGCGAAGAAGGCGTTAGTGCGGCTGAAGTGATCATGACGCAGCTTCACGCGGGCGGAAAATTCGAAAATACGTCTGACGATAATGCGTATAAAGTATCGGGCGGGCTTCACGGCGTTGGCGTATCTGTGGTCAACGCGCTCTCGATCACGCTAGACCTTACAATCTGGCGCGATGATGAAGAACATTATATGCAGTTTAGCCACGGCGATGCGGTCGCCCCGCTGAAGGTCGTTGGCCCGGGTAACGGAAAAAAGGGAACGCGCGTAACCTTCCTCCCCTCACCTGCCACGTTCAAGATCACCGAATTTGACTTTGAAAAGCTTGAGCACCGTTATCGAGAGCTTGCGTTCCTCAATTCAGGCGTGCGCATTTTCTTGGTTGATGCCCGCCACGCTGAACGCAAAGAGGTTGAACTTTATTATGAGGGCGGGATTGCTGCGTTCGTCAAATATCTTGATCGCGCGAAGGTGCCCTTGTTCCCCGATCCTATCGCGGTAACCGGTCAGCGCGACGGCGTTGGCATTGATGTCGCGCTTGAGTGGAACGATTCCTATTATGAAAATGTTCTGCCCTTCACGAACAATATTCCGCAACGTGATGGTGGCACGCATATGGCGGCGTTCCGCGCTGCACTGACGCGCACGCTCAATAATTATGCCGAAAAATCGGGGCTTCTCAAGAAAGAAAAAGTCACGCTGACAGGCGATGACATGCGCGAAGGGTTAACCGCCATCGTCTCGGTTAAATTGCCCGATCCCAAATTTAGCAGCCAGACTAAGGATAAGCTGGTCAGCTCCGAAGTACGTCAGCCGCTCGAAAGTTTGATGGCGGATAAGCTCGCTGAATGGCTCGAAGAAAATCCAGCACATGCGCGCTCGATCATTCAAAAGACGATTGATGCCGCTGCTGCGCGCGAGGCTGCCAAAAAAGCACGCGAACTGACGCGGCGTAAAGGCGGGATGGACATCGCCTCGCTTCCCGGCAAACTTGCTGATTGCCAAGAACGCGATCCCACTAAGTGCGAACTCTTCCTTGTCGAAGGCGATTCTGCGGGTGGTTCAGCCAAGCAAGGCCGTGACCGCAATGTTCAAGCAATCCTGCCGCTCAAAGGTAAAATCCTTAACGTTGAACGCGCGCGGTTTGACCGGATGCTTTCATCCAAAGAAATTGGCACGATGATCCAGGCGCTGGGCACGGGGATTGGTCGCGATGATTTCAACCTTGAAAAGCTACGATATCACAAGATCGTGATCATGACCGATGCTGATGTTGATGGCTCTCATATCCGCACGTTGCTGCTGACCTTTTTCTATCGCCAAATGCCAGAATTGATCAACGCGGGGCACCTCTACATTGCGCAGCCGCCGCTGTATAAAGTCGCGCGCGGTCGCAGCGAAGTTTATGTAAAGGATGATGCGGCACTCGATGCATACCTCGTCGATGCGGGCACCAAATCAAGCTTACTCGAAGCCCCAGGCGGCGCGCGTGCGGGTGAAGATTTACGCACACTCGTTGAGCATGCGATGCGGATGCGCAGCCTGATGCGTTATGTGCCGCGCCGATATGATTCAGCAATCATCGAAGGGCTAGCACTCGTTGGTGCGCTTAATCCGGCGCTTGATACAGCGGGTCGGACAGCCGCGATTGCCGAAGCCGCTGCGTGGCTATCTCGCGCAGACCCTGAAGGGCGTTGGCAGGGACTGCCCGGGGCGGAAGGGGGCTATCACCTCCAGCGGCTTTGGCGCGGAGTTACAGACCATCATATCATTGATGAAAGCTTCCTGACCAGCCAAGAGGCGCTGCGGATGCACGCGTTAATTGCAGAGAGCGTTGAAGCTTATGCGATGGGCAGTCGCCTTGTGGCGATTAAAAAAGCAGCGGCGGAAGACGTGGCGGTAGAGGATGATGAAGCCGTTTTGGCGGCTATCCCGGTCAAAGGCATATCAATCTCTCGCCCATCCGAATTGCTTGATGCGATCCTTGCGAGCGGACGCAAGGGCCTGTCAATCCAGCGGTATAAGGGGCTGGGTGAAATGAATGCCGATCAGCTTTGGGAAACGACGCTTGATCCCGATGCGCGGTCACTGCTCCGCGTTGAAGTGACGCAAGCTGATCTGGCTGATGAGATATTCACGGCGCTGATGGGCGATGTCGTCGAACCGCGCCGCGATTTCATTCAGGAAAATGCGCTCAATGTCGCCAATTTGGATGTGTGAGCGCGACAAGCATTTGTTAACCGTCTAAATTTGTTGCGCCGCACAATTTTTATTGCATTTCGCGATATGAATTCCCATAATGTTGACATGGAAAACAATGTTCTCTTTTTCGAAGCGATTGCGCGACGCAAATGCATTGCAGCGACGTATAACCGCCAGTCTTTCATGCTCGCGCCGCATATTTTATACACCCGCCACGACGAAATGTTCATCGATGCGGTGACGATCAAGCGCGATGGGCAGAACCCACGCGAGGTAAAGATAGGGTCATTCAAACTTGCTGGGCTGACTGATGTATCGCTTGAATCAATGGCGTTTTCACCCGAGCCGATCTTTAATCCGCAAGAGGCCAAATATGCTGGTGCGACACTCTTTGCGGTCGAGCTATAAACGCCCCTCAACGTCAAGCGCATAACCCGCCGAGCGGACGGTGCGGACGATATCGGGAAGCCCTTCAAGATTGATCGCCTTTCGCAACCGGCGAATATGAACATCGACCGTGCGCGGTTCAATCTCGCTGTCCATGCCCCACACCGAATCGAGCAGCCGTTCACGCGAAAAAACGCGCCCAGGGTGTTCGAGAAAATGTTTGAGCAACCGAAACTCAGTGGGGCCTAGTGCGACAACTTGACCGTTCCGCCTTACTTTATGACGCACAGTATCAAGTTCGATATCGGCATAAGCAAGCGTGGCACCGGCGAGCGCGGGCCGCACACGTCGCAATACTGCACCGACTCGAGCCACAAGCTCACGCGGGCTAAACGGCTTTGTGACATAATCATCAGCGCCCGTTTCAAGCCCGCGAACCCGGTCTTCCTCTTCACCGCGAGCAGTCAGCATGATGATCGGGACATTGGCCGTTTCAGGCGCGCGCCGCAGCCGCCGACAGACTTCAAGTCCTGAAAGGCCCTCGATCATCCAATCAAGCAACACAATATCTGGCGGGCTTTCCTGCGCGAGCAACAGCGCCTCTTCGCCGTCGGCGGTATGCACCACTTCAAAATCTTCTCGGGCGAAATGCCAGCTTAAAAGTTCAGCCAAAGCCGCGTCATCTTCGACGAGCAACATGCGCACCCGCGCCATAGCGTCAGCCCTCATCAACGGTGAGTGAATCAATATTCCGATCAGTGAAGTAATCACCCGTCGCCGCAAAATAGACCATTTCGGCCACATTGGTGGCATGATCGCCGATGCGTTCTAGGTTTTTGGCAATGAACAAAAGGTGCGCCGCATTGCCGATGCTTTGGGGATTCTCGACCATGAAAGTTACAAGCATACGAAACACTGAGTTATAAAAATCATCAACGGCTTGATCGCGTGCAATCACCGCAACCGCCTTATCGGCATCACGCGCGGCAAAGGCATTGAGCACATCATGAACCATCTCACTCGCAATCTGTGACATGGCGACAAGCACTGTTATCGCCTCAATCTTGCGTTTGCCATCGAGCAGCGCAACGCGCTTCGCAATATTCTTGGCATAATCGCCGATCCGTTCGACAACGCCCGAAATTTTGAGCGCGGCGACAACTTCGCGTAAATCATTTGCCATAGGCGCGCGTAAGGCGATGATCCTCACCGCGAGGCGCTCAACTTCAACTTCGAGCACATCGATCCGCCGATCGCCTTCGATGATCACCTTGGCACCTTCAACATCATGTTTGACAAGCACATTCATCGCGCCCGCAATGGCCGCTTCTGCCAGCCCGCCCATTTCTGAGATTAAACCGCGCAGTGTCGCAATTTCCTCGTCAAAAGCCTTGACTGTATGTTCGCCGCTGACTGACATTATCCGTACCGCCCTGTGATATAATCCTTGGTCTTTTCCTGCCGAGGATTGGTGAAAATGTCTGACGTTACGCCGTATTCAACCATCGTTCCTAAGTGAAAAAAGGCCGTTCGCTGCGAAACGCGCGCAGCTTGCTGCATATTATGCGTCACGATCACAATAGCGTATCGACCGCGCAGTTCGTGGATCAATTCCTCAATTTTCGCCGTCGCAATCGGATCAAGCGCCGAACAGGGTTCATCCATCAGGATAACCTCGGGATCAACCGCAATCGCACGCGCAATGCACAGCCGCTGCTGCTGCCCGCCAGACATGGCGGTTCCACTTTCAGACAGACGGTCTTTAACCTCATCCCAAAGCCCGGCCCGACGAAGTGATTCTTCAACAATCCCGTCAAGCACGCTTTTCGACGCCGCAAGTCCGTGAATCTTTGGGCCGTAAGCGACATTATCATAAATCGATTTGGGAAACGGATTGGGCTTTTGAAAAACCATGCCAACGCGTGCGCGCAATTGCACCACATCCATATCTGCCGCGTAAATATCATGCCCATCAAGCGCGACTTCGCCGGTAAAGCGGCAGATGGGGATGGTATCATTCATGCGGTTAAGCGTGCGCAGAAATGTCGATTTTCCGCAGCCCGATGGCCCGATGAAGGCGGTCACATCATTAGTTGGGATATCAATCGACACATTGTTGATCGCTTGCTTGGTGCCGTAGAAAACCGACACATCGCGCGCAGTCATCTTTATATTGTTCGGAGCGGACATATGTGGCCTTACCAGCGTTGTTCAAAGCGGTTGCGAAGATAGATAGCGATGCCGTTCATCGCGAGCAAAAACACCAATAGCACGATGATGGCTGCTGAAGTTTTTTCAACAAAACCGCGGCTAACTTCATCCGACCAGAGGTAGATTTGCACAGGCAATACGCTTGACGGCGATGTGATCCCGTCAGGCGGCGTTGAGATGAAGGCACGCATACCGATCATCAGCAGCGGCGCTGTTTCACCAAGCGCGCGCGCCATGCCAATAATTGTGCCCGTCAAAATGCCGGGAAGCGCCAGCGGCAAAACATGGTGAAACACAACTTGCACCCGGCTTGCGCCAATCCCAAGTGCGGCATCACGGATCGACGGTGGCACTGCTTTGATCGCGTTACGCCCCGCAATCACAATGACGGGCATTGTCATCAGCGCAAGCGTAAGCCCGCCAACGAGCGGCGCTGATCGCGGCATCCCAAAGAAGCCGAGGAACACCGCCAGCCCTAGTAATCCAAAAATGATTGATGGCACTGCCGCGAGGTTGTTGATCGAAACCTCAATCAGATCAGTCCAGCGATTCTTGGGGGCATATTCTTCGAGATAGACCGCTGACAAGACGCCGACTGGAAATGAGAGCAATAAAGTGACCAGCATCGTCAGCAGCGATCCTTTGAATGCCCCCCAAATCCCAACTTCGCTAGGCTCAGTCGCGTCACTTGCAGTCAAGAAATGCAAACTTACTGAATTCGTAACGACGCCATTTTCGATAAGGCGCTGATACCTCGCGATATTTGCTGTGTCGCCGACGCCTTTGGAGGCTTTTTCAAGTTCTGGTGAGACTGGGATGCTAATCGTCGTTTTTTGTTTCAGCAGTTGGGGATCATCAAGCACAGCCTTGCTCACGACACGCCACGCATTATCGCTAATCATCGCAGAGCCTTCAGCACCAAAAGCAGCAATGGCGGCACGCTGAACCCCGCCTTCGATGTCAGCATTGATCAACGTTGATTTTGCCGTCGGCGCGCTGAGCGATGAAGAATCGACCTGAAGATCAAGCGAAGGAAAATCAATCGGCAGGTGAATCTCAGTGCGCGTAAACCCGCCGGAACCCGTCCATAACATCGAGCCAAGCAGGAATGCCAAAAAGCTTGCTGACAGCAAAACTGCAAACAGCCCCGCAAAACGAAAGCGCGCCTCTGCGCGGTACCTGCCCGCAATCCGTTTACGCATCGCACCCGATGCCCAGTCGGTTGGCTGCCGAGGCGTGATATTATTCATAAGCTTCTCGGTACCGTTTCACGACGTTGAGCGCCACGATGTTGAGCAATAAAGTCACAATGAACAAGACCAGCCCGAGCGCGAAGGCTGCAAGCGTTTTGGGGCTGTCAAACTCTTGATCACCCGTCAGCAATTGAACAATCTGCGTTGTCACCGTCGTAACACTCGCAAAGGGATTCGCGGTCAAATTGGCAGCAAGCCCTGCGGCCATCACAACAATCATAGTTTCACCAATCGCGCGGCTAACCGCCAGTAATACACCTCCAACGACGCCCGGGAGCGCTGCGGGAATTAATACATTGCGGATCGTTTCGGATGTTGTCGCGCCCATGGCAAGGCTGCCATCGCGCATCGATTGCGGCACCGCTGCGATTGAATCGTCCGCCATTGATGATACGAACGGAATGATCATCACGCCCATTACAACGCCGGCTGCCAGCGCGCTTTCCGACGATGCGTTCGAAAATCCAATGGCGGTAGCAGCATCACGGATCGCAGGCGCAACCGTCAGCGCAGCGAAATAGCCGTAAACCACCGTTGGCACGCCTGCTAATATCTCAAGCAACGGCTTCATCCATTTGCGCACCATGGGGGCTGCGTATTGGGTGAGGTAAATCGCGCTGAGCAATCCGAGCGGAATCGCGACGACCATGGCAATAATCGCGCCAATAAAAACCGTGCCCCAGAACAATGGTATTGCGCCAAAGCTATCGCCCGCATTCGCGCCACTAGCGTTGGCGGGGCTCCAATGCGTGCCGAACAAGAAATCAATTGGTGAAATCATGCTGAAAAAGCGGAACGATTCGAACAGCAATGAGGCGACGATCCCAATTGTCGTCAACACAGCAATGAGCGAGGCAAGCAGCATCGTTCCCATTACAAGCCGTTCAACATGCGTGCGCGCGCGAAAATCTGGCTTCACTTTGGTGAAAGCAAATGCTCCGCCCGCAAAGATTAAGATTAGCGTGAGCACAACGCCAATTATGCCATATTTCATCGTCGCAGCGCCGTAAGGCTTGGCAAGCGCTTCAGCTCCGGGGTTGAACGCCACGCTGAGCGTGCCCGCAGCTAGCGCCCGCGCTTCTGACAATATCGCCCCGCGTTCGATCCCAAATGCGGGGAGGGATTGCGCCGCCGGGTGAGCGAGGACATCGCTTAGGATCAGGCTCGGCGATATTGATGACCAGACGGCCGCAAACAGGATCGCGGGAAGCACCGCCCACAAAAATACAAACGCCCCGTGATATCCCGGTAAGCTATGGGGTCGCGTGGCCACGCTCACGCTGGCGAACTGAGCCGCCTTCGCACGTGCGACTGCCCAGCTGACCAATCCCAAACCCAAAACGATCAGGACAAGTGCAATCGGCGACATCTGCCTAAACGACCCCCAAAGCCACTCTATTTCAAAGTTTCAGGCGTAAGTGACTTCATTTCTTTGACAGCTACATCGGCGAGTGCACGAACATCTGCGGGCGCAACAACCATTCCGCGCTTTTGAAGAAGACCCTCAGGATTCCATGATTTGGCGAATTCGGCTACGAATTCGCTGATCCCCGGGATAGCTTTCAGATGAGCCGATTTAATGTAGATATAAAGCGGGCGAGCACCGGGATAGCTGAAATCCGAGATAGATTTATAGGTCGCGGGTATGCCACCAAGCGGCACATCCTTCAGCTTATCCAAATTGGCCTCAAGCGAGCTATAACCAAAAATGCCGACAGCTTTAGGATTGCTCGCAATCTTTGAGACGATAAGATTATCATTCTCACCTGAATCAACATATGCGCCGTCCTCACGAACGCGTGTACAGATCGCTTTGTGCTTATCTTCATCGCTCTTCTTGAGCGCTTTCATCGCGGGATCAGTGTCACAGCCCTTGGTCAAGATCAATTCGGCAAGCGCATCACGTGTTCCTGATGTTGAGGGTGGGCCATAAACGAGGATGGGAATTGCCGGGAGCGCAGCGTTCACATCTTTCCACGTCTTCGCGGTATTAGGTTTACCAAAGGGAGTTGCTGCCAGAGCTTTGTAAATATCAGCCACTGACAATGACAGGTTAGGCCCAGCTTTGCCTTCAGCAAATGCGATGCCGTCAATGCCAATTTGCACTTCAACAATGTCTTTCACACCGTTCGCGGCGCAACTATCAAATTCCGACCGCTTGATGCGGCGTGACGCATTGACGATATCAGGATGAGCAACACCAACGCCTGCACAGAATAATTTCATGCCAGCACCCGTGCCCGTCGATTCGATAATCGGTGATTTGAAGCCCGTATTATTGGCAACGAATTCTTCAGCAACTGCGGTTGCGAACGGGAATACCGTCGATGAACCCACAGCGCGAATTTGATCGCGGCTGGCACCAGAACCTGAACTATTTGATTGACATCCAGCAAGCGCGAGCGCGGCAAATGAGACGGAAGCGATAATTCTAAACATGGTATCACCTTGAAAAATGGTTGATAACGATTAATACGAATACTTCAGTGATTTTGTGTGACAAGATTGTTGCACTTATGTGACAGCGCTCGTGGCGGCTTGTGCAATCGGTGCCATTGTTACCGAAATCGTTGTGCCGGTGCCAACTACACTTGTAATTGCCAATCGTCCTTTGTGACGCTCAATGATGTGCTTTGCGATTGACAGGCCAAGCCCTGTCCCTCCAGCAGCGCGGCTCCTACCGGGATCAACGCGGTAAAACCGCTCAGTCAGACGAGGAATATGTTCGGGCGCAATACCTTCGCCGCCATCGGAAACACTGAAAACAAGTTGCCCCCCTGCGGCCGCCGTCAATGAAACGTCAACCGCTTTGCCGCCGCCATATTTAATCGCGTTTTCAATCAAATTGTGGATAAGTTGCCGCAATTGTTCGAGATCACCTGATATCGGAGCTAAACCCGTTGCTAGATTGAGAGTAATCTCATCACGCTTGCGCCCATCATCATTCAAAAACTCGGCGGCTACGCTCTTAATCAGCGCCGCCATATCGACTGCGTTCGTTGGCACCTCATATTTCTCGGCTTCGATTCGTGAGAGCGAAATGAGATCGTCGATCAACGCTTGCATGCGTTTCGCTTCACCCTGCATCACACCCAAAAAGCGATTGCGAGTTATTGCAACACCCCCCGCTTTTTCATCACCCAACGTTTCGATGAACCCTAAAATCGTCGAGAGCGGCGTTCGTAATTCATGGCTGGCATTGGCAACGAAATCTACCCGCGCACGCTCTGCGGCATAGCGCGCTGTGCGGTCGATGAGCTGCACCAGATGTTCGTTATCACTCAGCGGCGCAACGCGGAGTTCCCAAACCTGCTCGCGCTGCCCAAGTCCGGTAATCTCTACAATCCCGCCCAGATCAGGAGCCGACAATATATCCGCCGCCGCTGGATGTCGGATGGCAATCTTTGCATCTACGCCGATGATATGCCTGCCAAGCAGCGTCAGCGCTGGCGGGTTTGCGCGCACCACACGACCATCTCTTAACTGCAAGGCGGGGTCGCCAAGCGCACCCAGCAATGTCTGCATATTATCCGTAGGTTCAACTATGCGGATTTCGCTAATCACCGCCGTCACATCGCGGTATAAACAAAGCCACGCAGCTACCGCACCCGCGATTGTGGCAATAACAGCAACATAGGGGCTATAGCGTAACGCGATTACCACAACGACAACACCAATGAGAATGGCGACAGCAGCGGCGATTCGGGCGAAACGATCAAAAATCATCCCCTTCTCATAATAGGCCAGTGTGACGATCAAAAGAGTGTTAATGCTCTCGACAAAATGCCATTTCGGTGCGTAATTGCAGCTTCTATCGGGTAAACAGGGTAAAGCGATGATCGATAAGTCACAGCAGAGCGATATCAAAGCGCCGAATAGGCGCGCGCTCATGCTCGGGGCCGTCGGCGTTTCGACCGTGCTCACGATACGACCCGCTTTGGCTCAAACGACAACGTCAGTACTTAAATGCACCATTCCTGTACCTGATCCAGCGCGCAGCGGTCAGTATATCGCGGCTGATGGCACGCTTGTTACGCCGGGCACACCAGGGGCTTTTGCGCCGGCGGGGCGCAGCTTTACCGGACAAGAAGTGAAAAACGCGCTGCGCGGCACCACGCTGCCCGGGACGAGTTCTACGCAAAGCCAAGCTTATCTGAATTATATCCGGCGCCTTCAATATGGGCAAAGTGGGTTCACTTGTTTTGCGTCGCTCCAGATGCCTGGCCGCTGACGCAGGTCTTGGCCGCTTTGTGAGTGATCCCGTCTACACCGCTGTTTCAGCGCAAAGTGTGCGGATTACCCAGCTTGATGATCTGAGCGTTATCTACCACCGAACATCTGGCATGACGCATGTCGTGGATCAGGCAGTCCCTGAAATCTTCGACGTTTTGCGCGCCGCGCCGTGCACAGCAGATGCGTTGCTGAATGAGCTTGCGCGCAGTCATGACATAGACGCCGATGGCGTAGCGTCCCAAGCGCTTATAACGCGGCTTGATGAACTCTGCGCGCTTGGCTTGGTTTCGCGCGCGTGAGGCATAGCATTACAATTGATGTCGGGCCGCGCACCTTCCGCATCGGCAGTGATTGGCGCGCACCAATCAACGATCTAGCCTCGCTTTATGCCAGCTATCCCCAGCCGCATGGTGCCATACCCGATTTTACCGTTCGCCTTGAAGCGACCAAACCTTGGCGTCGCTTCATCCGCGCTTCAGTGGCGATAGCGGGCGATTATACTTTGCCCGATGCGGTGCCCGTCGCACTCGCGCACGGTTTGCTCGCGGCAGAAATGGCGATGAACTTGCAAATGGCGCTTGGTGAGCGGCGCTTCCTTTTGCTTCACGCGTCAAGCGTTGAGAAGGATGGCAAAACGCTGATAATCACGGGCGAATCCGGCTCAGGAAAATCAACTTTATCGGCCTTGCTTGGCAGCAATGGGTGGCGTTTCATGGGAGATGAGTTTGCGCTCATTGATCCTGTAACGGGATGGGCACACCCTTTTCCCCGCCCTATCAGTTTGAAGAACCAGTCAATCGCGCTGATGCAAGAATTGCTGCCAGGTGCAACATTTGGCGCGGCAATGAACAGCACGCCCAAGGGTGACATCTGCCACCTTGTTCCCAGTCGTGATGCCATCGCCGCGATGCACACCCCTGCCCCGCCAGCGCTCATCCTCTTTCCCCGCTACGGCCATGAAAGAGCAGTTCGCGATATGGGGATAAGCGAAATATTTGTGCGATTAACTCAGGCATCAACCAATTATGTCGTGCTTGCTGAGGCGGGTTACACGGCGCTCACTAGGCTCGTCACAAGCACACCGTGCCGAGCGATTGATTATCCCGATACTGACACGGCCATCGCCACCGTTGAGCAACTGTGGAGCGAATTGGCGTGATCGATGCGCGTTTCCTAACGAAAGCGCTGAGCGATCCGGGCTATGTGATGAACCTAGACGCGCAGCGGTGGACTGCGTTGCTCAGCATTGCGCATGCCGAGCGGCTATCAGCGAGCCTTGCTTACCGGCTTGACGGACTGGCGATCCCTGCAAAAGCCGCTGAATTTTTGAACGCCGCCAAGGTTACCGCTGAAACTGGCCGTACGCGCGCTTTGTGGGAGGCTGAAATGGCGCGTTTGGCATGCGAGTCGCTGGATGCTCAGGTGGTTCTCCTCAAAGGAACAGCCTTTATCGCAGCTGGTTTCGACGCCGGGCGCGGGCGCTTAATCGGTGATCTCGATATCCTCGTGCCGCGCGCGCGGCTTGACGAAGTTGAAGCAGCTTTGCTCACGGCAGGCTGGGAATGGGTCAAGCCCGACGCTTATGATGACGCCTATTACCGCGACCATATGCATGAATTGCCGCCGCTGATCCATAAAGAGCGTGATGCGATGATCGATGTTCATCATACCATCCTGCCGCTGACCGCGCGCGTGACACCCGATGCCAATGCGTTGATCGATGATGCTGAGCCGCTCGGAAATGGCCTTTACATTTTGTCCCCGCACGACATGCTGCTCCACGGCATCGCGCATTTATTTGCTGATGGTGATCTGGCCGGTGGCTTGCGTAATTTGTGGGATATTGACCGGCTCACTCGCGAACATTGCGATGGCGAGGACTATTGGGAAACGCTGGCCTATCGCGCGAGGCTCCATGGGCTCAGCCGCCATCTCGCGCGCGCTTTGCGGTTAACGCGGCATCTCTTTGCAACCCCCGTTGACGCAACGCTTGCGGGAAAACCGAGACTGAGCGACATCGCTTACACAAGCCGCCTGCTCGCGCGCAACGGATGGGGACAGGAAACCCGCTGGATTTTGCGGCAGGCGTTCTACATCCGCTCACACTGGCTACGAATGCCCCCCCTGATGCTCGCGCGCCATCTGTGGGCGAAATGGCGGCGTTGTTAGGGGCGGCGAACGGGGGGTGTTGTGGCTTTGCCAAACTTGACAAAATCCTTGTCAAAGCTTGCCAACCAATCGCACGACGCTGATGCCGCCAAATGAAGCGCGTCGGCAAAATCAGCTCCTTGTCCGGCGAACTCAAGGGCTGCTGAAACAAAATCAGCTTGATCGACTTGGATCGTCTCGGTTTCTAAGATCGCTGTCAATGCGTTGTTAACGTCTGATTTTGTTAGCTTATAAACGCGCCGCAACGCCCACTCCGTCTCAAGCATCACTGTGACAGGAATGAATATCTTGTTATTTGCAATCAGGTCTCGGGCTTGTGGTGATTGAACGGGATCATCTCTTAGA
>JAYUAU010000021.1:0-5194 GCA_043741135.1 Sphingomonadales bacterium
AACCGCATCTGGGGCCTCCCCTCGGAGGCAGATTACCCAGAACCCAAAATCGGACATATGACGCGTCAACTCATCGGACATATGTCGTGATGACGACAAGCCGACAATTCCCATTGACAATTTGCGCTACATTTTGTATCGAATACGTTCTTCCTAACGAGCGTGCTTGTTAGACAGGCCGGGGTTTGCGCTCCGGCCTTTGTCGTATATAGCTGTGTTAATGAAACGTGTAATTGTCTACATTGACGGTTTTAATTTGTATCATGCAATTGATACGCTCAAAAAATCACATCTAAAATGGCTGGATCTTTGGCAATTGGGTGAAAGCTTATTACGTGAAGGTGAAGAGCTGACCGCGGTTAAATATTTCAGTGCTTACGCAACATGGCTTCCCGATGCCTATGCGCGCCACCGTGTCTATGTAGATGCGCTTGAGGCTGTTGGCGTTACCATTTGCATGAGTAAGTTCAAAAACAAGCCGCAGCGTTGTCATGCGTGTGAAGTAAGATGGACTGCGCATGAGGAAAAAGAAACCGATGTTCAAGTGGCGATTTCAATCGTGGCAGATGCGTTGCAGAATAAAGCGGACCGGATTGTAGTGGTCAGTGCGGACACCGATTTAACTCCAGCGGTGAAGCTTGTTGCAGCGTTAGTTCCAAAATGTGAAATGTTCGTGGCAACGCCACCCGGACGGTTCAAAATCTGCCGGGCGTTGGCGCCAAAGCTGGAACTAACTGCCGGCAGGTTGGCGCGCTGCCGATTGCCTGATGCGTTAAACAATGCCGCTGGCAAACAAATTGTCTGTCCGCCTGCTTACACATTGCCAAACTAGCTTGCGCTTGAGCCCTAACTTCGCTCATAGCCATCCTCCGAAAGTGATCGGCATATGACCAACCGTTTTGACAAATCAAATCTTCCCAGTCGCCATGTGTCTGTAGGGCCAGAGCGCGCGCCGCATCGCAGCTATTATTATGCGATGGGGTTAACCGAGGGGGAAATTGCGCGGCCTTTCGTCGGGATTGCCTCAGCGGGCAATGATAGCGCACCATGCAACACTTTGCTTGATGCCCAAGCCGATATCGCACGCGGCGGGGTTGAGGCAGGCGGCGGGATGCCGCGCCGCTTCAACACGATTACAGTAACTGATGGTATCGCGATGGGTCATCAGGGGATGAAGAGCTCGCTCGTTTCGCGCGAGGTGATTGCGGATTCAGTTGAGCTATCGGTGCGCGGACATTGCTATGATGCGCTCGTTGCATTTGCGGGATGCGATAAATCCTTGCCCGGAATGATGATGGCGATGCTGCGTTTGAACGTGCCATCGATCTTTGTTTACGGCGGATCGATCTTGCCGGGCCGCTATCAGAACCGTGATGTTACCGTGGTTGATGTGTTTGAAATCGTCGGAAAATATTCCGCTGGTGCCTGCCCAATTGAGGAAGTCACCGCGCTTGAAAAGGCTGCGTGCCCCGGCCACGGTGCGTGCGGCGGGCAATATACCGCGAACACAATGGCGTGCGTTGCTGAGGCGATCGGGCTTTCGCTCCCCAATTCGAACATGGCGCCAGCGCCCTATACAACACGCGATCAAGTCGCGCATGCTGCGGGTTTTCAAGTGATGGAGCTCATCGCGCAGAACATCCGCCCGCGTGACATTTGCACACGCGCGGCTTTCGAAAATGCCGCACGGATCGTTGCGGCGACAGGCGGTTCCACCAACGGCGCGCTCCATCTGCCCGCAATGGCGCATGAGGCGGGGATATCGTTTGATCTGTTCGATGTGGCCGAAATCTTCAAGACGACACCCTATATGGCTGATCTCAAGCCCGGCGGGAACTATGTCGCGAAGGATATGTATGAGGCGGGCGGCATTTACATGCTGATGAAATCATTGCTCGGCGAAGGCTTGCTTCACGGCGATTGCTTGACCGTAACGGGCAAGACATTGGCCGAGAATATCGATCAGATTACTTGGAACCCTGATCAGAAAGTCATCTATCCCGCCACCGCGCCGCTTTCCCCCACTGGCGGCGTTGTCGGCTTACGCGGGAGCCTTGCGCCTGAAGGTGCTATCGTCAAAGTGGCGGGCATGGCACGGCTTGAATTCACTGGCCCGGCCCAAGTGTTTGAAAGCGAAGAGGACTGCTTTGCGGCGGTCGAAGCGCGCCACATCCGCGAAGGCGCGGTTGTCGTCATCCGCTACGAAGGGCCAAAGGGCGGGCCTGGCATGCGCGAAATGCTCTCAACGACCGCGGCACTTTACGGCCAAGGGATGGGCGAGAAAGTCGCGCTGATCACTGACGGCAGATTTTCAGGCGCAACGCGCGGCTTTTGCATTGGCCATGTCGGCCCCGAAGCGGCGGACTGCGGCCCGATTGCGCTGATCGAAGACGGCGATGAAATCAGCATTGACGCGACCAAAGGCACGATTGATCTAAACGTTCCCGCCGATGTGCTTGCCGCGCGCAAGGAAAGATGGTTACCGCGCGTAAATGATTATCAGTCTGGCGCGCTCTGGCGCTATGCGCAAAACGTTGGGCCAGCCTATCAGGGGGCGGTGACCCACCCGGGAGCGAGTGCAGAAACCCATGTCTATGCGGATATTTAGTCTTAGCCCGTTGCTGCTCCTTGCGGCGTGCGGGAGCAATGGCGGGGCGAATAGCCTTGCCGAAGCCGAACAACAAGCCGCCGCGAGCAGTGCTGAGGATGGCCGAATATCGTGCGCTGTCTCCGGCGCAAGCGCGCTCTCACCCGTGTGCAGCGTTGAACGTGAGGCGGGCAAGGCGGGGCTTATCCTGACGCTTCGTCATCCCGACGGCGGGTTCCGGCGACTACTCGTTACTAAAGATGGTCGCGGCGTTGTTGCGGCAGACGGCGCTGAGATTGCTGCGGTCGTTCCGATCAGCGAGGGGATGATTGAGGTCAACCTTGGCGGTGATAAATACCGTTTGCCAGCCACCGTGAAAGGCGCGGCTAAAGTGGCGCAGTGATGCGCTTGATTGCGCGCCCTCAGCTTCATGCCCCCGCAGCAGATGCGCATAAATATAGCCGAGGGATGGTGGCAGTTATTGCTGGCGATATGCGTGGCGCATCGTTGCTTGCCGCCGGGGCAGCAATGCGTATCGCGGGCTATGTCGCACTTGTTGGAGGGGGCGAGGGCGGGCCGCTCGCGTTGGTGAATAAGACGTGGGATGAAATTGCGGGCGATGATCGCATAGGCGCGTTGTTGATTGGCGCAGGGCTTGGGAGATCCGAACGCAGTAAAAGCGCACTTGCAGCCGCCTTAACGGGTGCGCATCCTTTGGTGCTTGACGGCGACGCGCTGACGTTGATTGGTGATAGCGGAACGGTCGATTTTCGGGATCAAACCCGCGCGGTGATTCTCACGCCGCATGAGGGTGAATTTCGAACTTTGTTCCCGACGCTGTCTGGCAGCAAGGCAGAGCGCGCTTCGGCAGCCGCCGCTCTGTCCGGCGCGACGATCATATTGAAGGGATCGCAAACCGTGATTGCAGCACCTAATGGTCAAGTCGCGCAATCGGCAACCGCCTCGCCGTGGCTGGCAAGCGCTGGCACTGGCGATGTCCTTGCGGGCCTTGTGGCAGGCTTGCTTTCGACGGGTATGACCGCGTTTGACGCTGCTTCGGCGGCGGTTTGGCTGCACGGAGAGGCGGCGCGATTGGCGGGGCCTGCTTTGATCGCTGATGATTTGCTGACACATTTGCCGCATGCGATTAAAGGCTGTTTATGATTGATCCAGATACTATCGTGAGGATTGCCGCGCGCGGGGACGGGGTAACTGCCGATGGGCGCTATGCTGCCCTTGCCGCGCCGGGTGATTTTCTGCGCGAGGGTGGGCGTGTTGACCCCGGCCCTAATCGTCGTGAACCTGCATGCCGTCATTTTTCCAAATGTGGCGGGTGCCAGCTTCAGCACTTGAGCGATGATGCATTTGCGCGCTATTTGACTGATCGGATCGTTGGTGGACTTGAAGGGCAGGGGTTGAGTGCGCCCATCATGCTAACGCCCCACCTTTCGCCGCCGCACAGCCGCAGGCGTGTCGCGCTGCGGGCTGAGCGACGCGGCAATCAAGTGATGCTTGGCTTTAACGAAGGCGGTAGCCATAAGATCATCGAGATCCGCGAATGCCCCGTAATGCGGCCTGAGCTGTTCGCGCTCATCGGCCCGTTGCGTGCATTATTGCCAACGCTAATCCGCGACAAACGCAGTGCCGATATCCGCATGACGCTTTCTGATCAGGGGGTCGATCTGATGCTCGCAGGCGTTGAAGCCGAAGGGCTGGCGGCGGCCGAGGCGATCACTGATTTTGCCTCCAAACATAAGCTCGCGCGATTATCGCTTGACGAAGGTGACGGCGCTGCAACGCGGTGGGAGCCTGATCCAGTAACGGTAACGCTCGGCGGTGTTGCAGTGCCTTTGCCCGAAGGTAGCTTCTTGCAAGCGACGTGTGAGGGAGAAGCTGCACTCGTGGCAGCGGTCCGGCGGATTATTGCTGGGGCTGGGGAGGTTGCTGATCTTTTTGCGGGGCTTGGCACATTTGCTTTTGCGGCGGGTGGCAATGTGCACGCTGTTGAGGCTGCGCGCGATGTGGTGCTTTCGATGCAATCCGCCGCGAATTTTGCTAAGCGATTGATCACTAGTGAACACCGCGATCTTTACCGGCGCCCGCTGACGCCTGCTGAACTTAACCGTTTTGATGCCGTCGTCCTTGATCCGCCACGCGCGGGTGCGCAGGAACAAGTCGCGGCACTCGCTGCGTCTTCGGTGCCGCGTATCGCTTATGTCTCGTGCAATCCGGGCACATTTGCGCGCGATGCAAAAGGGCTGATTGAAGGCGGGTATAGACTGATCGATATCACCCCTGTTGGTCAGTTTCGCTGGTCAACGCATGTCGAGCTTGCCGCGAATTTTGTTCGCTTGGACGTGTAACGGTTTGATTCCGGACACTATCGAGCGTGGGCGCGTTCGAGGGTGTCCATGTTTCCGAAGCAATCCAGAAGGTGGCGGAAATGTGAGACTTTCTGGATTGCTGCGTCGCCCTTGGCTCCTCGCAATGACGGTTAATGGAGGTGCCCAATTTGATTTCGCGTCCGCCGAGCACAATATGCTTTGCGTCGCTGGTGCGGTAGACTTGGTAAAAGGCCGCACCCCCAAGCGAGCGTTGCGCGCGCGA
>JAYUAU010000022.1:0-29948 GCA_043741135.1 Sphingomonadales bacterium
ACATCAGGCGACGCGCGCTTTGCGTGGGATAGCTACCGCCGTTTCATCCAAATGTATGCCGATGTCGTGCTTGAACTTGATCACGGGGCGTTTGAAGAAGCGCTTGAAATTGCCAAGGAAGATAAGGGTTTCTACCTTGATACCGAACTGAGTGCGGCCGATCTGCGCGCGCTGGTGCAGGATTATAAGGCGCTCGTGGCTGAGCTTTGGGGCAAGCCCTTCCCGCAGGATGTGCAGGCGCAGCTTTGGGGTGCGGTTGGTGCGGTGTTTGGATCGTGGCAGTCCGAACGCGCGAAGGTCTATCGGCGGATCAACAATATCCCCGCCGATTGGGGCACTGCGGTCAATGTGCAGGCGATGGTCTTTGGCAATATGGGTGAGACTTCGGCGACGGGGGTGGCGTTCACGCGTGATCCCGCGACGGGCGAAAATGCCTATTACGGCGAATTTCTGATCAATGCGCAGGGTGAAGATGTCGTCGCGGGCATCCGCACGCCGCAATATCTGACACTTGCCGCGCGCGAACGAGCAAACGCCAAGCCGCTGAGCATGGAAGAGGCAATGACCGAGGTTTACCGCCAGCTTACCGATGTGTTCAAGGTTCTTGAGACGCATTACCGCGATATGCAGGATATCGAATTCACCGTTGAGCGCGGAAAACTGTGGATGCTCCAAACGCGCTCGGGCAAGCGCACCGCAAAGGCTGCGCTTAAGATATCGGTTGATATGGCGAATGAAGGGCTGATCACGCGGCAAGAGGCGGTCGCGCGCGTTGACCCTTCAGCGCTCGATCAATTGCTGCACCCGACGCTTGATCCAAACGCCCCGCGCGATGTGCTCACCAAGGGGCTGCCAGCCTCACCAGGCGCGGCTTGCGGCATTGTGGTGTTCGATAGCGACGTTGCCGAAAAGCGCGCTGAGATGGGCGATAATGTCATCCTCGTGCGGATGGAAACTTCGCCAGAGGATATCCACGGTATGCACGCGGCAAAGGGCATTCTCACCGCGCGCGGCGGGATGACAAGCCACGCGGCGGTTGTCGCGCGTGGGATGGGGCGTCCGTGCGTTTCGGGTGCGGGCTGTCTCGCGATTGATGCAAAGGCGAAACTCTTCCGCGTAAGCGGGCGTGATGTGCGTGAAGGCGATGTGATCACGATTGATGGTTCATCGGGCGAAGTGATGATAGGCGAAGTGCCCACCGTCCAGCCCGAACTATCAGGCGACTTTGCCGCACTGATGGTGTGGGCGGATGGGATGCGCCGGATGAAAGTGCGCGCTAACGCCGAAACCCCCGCTGATTGCCGGATCGCGCGTGATTTTGGGGCAGAGGGCGTTGGGCTATGCCGCACTGAACATATGTTTTTTGAGGCGTCGCGAATTACGGCTGTGCGCCAGATGATCCTCGCTGAAGATGAAGCCGGACGGCGCGCCGCACTCGCGAAATTGCTCCCCGAACAACGCGCTGATTTCAAGGGCATTTTTGAAGAAATGGCGGGATTGCCCGTTACGATCCGCTTGCTTGATCCGCCCTTGCATGAGTTCTTACCGACTGAGGAATCAGACTTTGCCGCAGTCGCTGAAGCGGCAGGTGTGGGGATTGAAACGCTTAAGCGCCGCGCGAATGAGCTTCACGAATTCAATCCCATGCTCGGCCACCGAGGATGTCGGCTCGGCGTAACATATCCCGAAATATACGAGGTCCAGGCGCGCGCGATTTTTGAGGCAGCATGCGATTTAGACGTCTCGCCCATCCCCGAAGTGATGGTGCCGCTCGTTGCCACCAAGCGTGAACTTGAGCTGATGAAGGATGTGATCGATGCAACGGCCGAGGCAGTGTTTGCCGAACGCGGCAAGCGGATTGACTATCTCGTTGGCACGATGATCGAACTGCCACGCGCGGCAATTATGGCGGGGCAGATTGCTGAAGTGGGCGAATTTTTCAGCTTTGGCACTAACGATCTCACGCAAACGACGCTCGGCGTCTCACGCGATGATGCCAGCCGCTTCCTGACCCACTATGTCGATAAAGGCATTTACGAGCGCGATCCGTTTGTCAGCCTTGATATCGAGGGCGTCGGCGAACTTGTCCGCATCGCCGCCGAACGAGGCAGAGCAACACGCCCCGACATCAAGCTGGGCATTTGCGGCGAACATGGCGGCGATCCGGCGAGCATTGCGTTTTGCGAAAGTATCGGCCTCGATTATGTCAGCGCCTCACCCTACCGCGTGCCAATTGCAAGGTTGGCAGCAGCCCAGGCGGCACTTACCGCAAAATGAAACGACAGGACGAGTATTTATGACTGATCAAATTTCATCTGCTCTCATCAAAGTCCCTGCGATAACGCTTGGTTTTTGGATCATCAAAATATTGGCAACGACGCTTGGGGAAACGGGTGGCGATACGCTGAGCATGTCAATGAACCTTGGTTACTTGATCAGCACGGTTATTTTTATGACAGTCTTGATTGTGCTGATTTGGTATCAAGTGAAAGCGAAAGCGTTCAATCCGTGGCTGTATTGGGCGACGATCATTGCTTCGACCACGGCAGGAACAACGCTTGCCGATTTTGCGACGCGGTCAATGGGGATCGGTTATGCGGGGGGATCGACATTGCTTGCGCTTTGTGTAGGGGCTTCGCTCTTCATTTGGTATCGCGCAATGGGGACAATCTCAGCCGAAACGGTGCATGAGCCAAAAGCTGAACTTTACTATTGGATAACGATCACTTTTTCGCAAACGCTTGGCACGGCGCTTGGAGATTGGGCTGCTGATAATGGCGGGCTTGGCTACAGCGGGGCAGCAATAATTTTTGCTATCCTGCTGAGTGTTGTGGCTTTGCTTTATTACCGCACCACCGTCAGTCGTGTTGGTCTGTTTTGGGCCGCGTTCATTCTCACACGCCCATTGGGTGCCGCTGTTGGCGATTTTCTTGATAAACCAATTGAAAAAGGCGGATTGGATTTCAGCCGTCCATTGGCATCGGCTGTGCTGTTCGTCGCGATAGTTGCGCTCATCATTTTGGTGCCGCAGCGCGCGGCCAAGCATGCAACCGCGCGGTAATTGCGCTGTTGACCTACTTGATGAGCGCGTCGCTGATCGAACAGGCCGCGGGGCCAAGGATCACGATGAACAAAACGGGCAGGATGAACAGGATCAGCGGCACAGTCATAATCGCGGGCAGCCGCGCGGCTTTTTCTTCGGCGCGCATCATCCGTTCGTGACGAAACTCGGCTGATAGCACGCGCAAGGCTGAGGCGAGCGGGGTGCCGTATTTCTCGGTCTGGATCATTGTCGTTACCACACCGCGCACGGCATCAAGATTGACGCGCGTTGAAAGATTTTCAAACGCCGTGCGTCGTTCAGTCAGGAAGCCCAATTCAATAGCGGTTAGCGCAAATTCATCGCCGAGTTCAGGATAAGCTTTGCCCAATTCCTTCGCCACGCGGTGGAAAGCGGCGTCAACGGTCAGGCCTGCTTCAGCACAAATAACGAGGAGATCTAGCGCATCGGGAAGGCCTTTACGCACCGCAGATGTGCGCTTTTTCTCAAGATTGCCGATGTAAAGGTCAGGCCCCTTGTAGCACAGGATCAAAACCATCGCGACAAGACCAAGTTTCTTCATAGGGCCCCAGTCGCCAAGATAGCCAAAGCCGTACACCGCAACGGCAAATCCGCAACCGATGAAGAGCGTGAGAACCAGCCGCCCGAAAATGACAGCGAGCGCGGCGTCCTTTGTCCGGATGCCGGCTTGCATCAACTTGATCTGTGCTGTTTTTACCTGCGAGTCTTGAAGCACCTTCAGCGATGAAAGCAGCGAACGCACCCGATCGGCATTTTCGTTGCGCTGGTTAAGCCGAGGCCGACGTTTGCCCGTTGAAGCAACAATCCCCGCTTTCAATTGTTCACGCCGTTCATTGAGCGCCTTGACGCGCTTGGCCATCGGATCGCGTACTGTCGTCGCTGCGTAAATCGCGACAATGACCGCGAGTGTCGCAACAGCAGACATGAGCGTCGCCACCCAAAGAACATCAATGCCCATGATTGTCGGGCCTGCGGTGAGTATGATCATGACAGTCTTTTCCGCATCAGATTTCGAAGTTAATCATCTGGGCCATGATGAACGCGCCCATGCTCATCCAGACCAAGCCACCGCCGCCTGCGATCATCAAACGTTCATCGATGAAAAATTTAGCCATATATTTGTTGTTGATGAACCAGATCAGGATGAACACGATGAAAGGAAGCGAGCCAATGATATAGGCCGAGGCCTTCGATTCAGAGGACATTGCGGCAATCTTCAATTTCATCTGCGCACGCAGACGGAGCACATTGGCTAGGTTTGATAGCGTTTCGGCCAAGTTACCGCCGGTTTCGCGTTGGATGGCCAAAGTGATGCAAAAGAATTGAAATTCAGGCGTCCCAATCCGGTCTGCGGTTTCTTGGAGCGCAGCTTCCATTGTGCGGCCAATGCGGATCCGGTCAATCACGCCGCGGAACTCAATGCCGATGGCGCCAGGAATTTCAGACGCCACGATGTGGAGAGTTTCGCCAATCGGTAAGCCTGAACGAAGCCCTCGCACCATGAGTTCGATGGCGTCGGGCAGCTTCGTTGTGAAGTTTTTCAAGCGGCGTTTGATAAAAAAGCCAACCACCATATGCGGAATGGCCAACCCAATTGCGAGTCCTAGAAACAGGCACAGCAGGACTGGCGCGCCTTTCACATACAGACCGACCATCACAATGATGGCAAGGCTCACCGATATCATCATATAGCCCGCGAGCGTCCAACTTTTACCCGTTTTTGACAGTCGAAGCCGCAACTGTGCGGGATTGGGGATCAAAGCTAACGCAATGCCATCCATCCGATTGGCGCGCTTCGTGCCGATCTTCTTGATCTGCGCTTCCATCAAATTGACGGTCGAATCGTTGTGACGCGATTTCAGATTGCCCAAGCGGCGGTTATGCGCTTTTGCAACAGATGGCCCAGAAAAGGCGAGCATAAGCATGATGAGCGCGCCAAACGCTCCCATTCCTAGCATTAGTGTCGGCAGTATCGCCATATTGGCTCTTCACTTTGGTTAGCGTTAAAACTTCGTCACACGATTAAGCGTCGACAGGCTTCTTCTTAGTCGGCAGCATCGCCTTCCAGCCGGAGAATTTGCTCATCAATGATGATCCTGCGGCACTAGTCGGCGTATCGGTGTCTTCTCCGCCGGTCGCGACCAATTGAGTGCCAAGGGCTTGATACGCCAGGCCCGTTTTTGAGCCCTTGCTGACTTCAGCGACTGACTTACCGAGCTTTGATGCTTGGCAAACAGCCTTCACATCAAGCGGAATGATGAAGTCAATTTTGCGTTCAATCGACGTTTCAAATTCTTTGCGCGAAATTTCGGTAGCCCCCGATGGCCCCACTTTGTTTGCCAACGTCAGGACTGTCGTTTGCGGCGCGTTTGATTTGAGCCATGACAATAATCTGATCATATCGCGCGCACCGGCAAGCGTCAGTTCAACGACAAGCACCGCCACATTCACATCGTTAATCAGATGCGGATGCTGCACCAGCATGTTGCGCGGCAGATCGATCACGGTGCATTCAAACGCCGCGCGCATTTCCTCCTGAAGCTGATAGAATGCGCCGCCGTCGGTCAGCATCGGCTGGTTGATCGGGCATTCAGCCGAGAGCACCGACAATTTATCGTTGGCACGAACCATCGCGCGTTCAATGAACAGTCCGTCAATCCGGCTTGGATTTTCAATCGCGTCGGTCAGGCCGCGTCCCGGCTCAAGATCAAGCGAGAGCGCGCCAGTGCCGAAGTGAATATCGAGATCAAGCAATGCAGTTGACCGACGAATATTTTCGCTCAGCATCCACGCAAGTGATGATGTGATCGTTGAGGCTCCAACACCGCCGCGCACACCGATAACTGCCGCCATCATATGCGGCCTTTCAACCGAGGCATCGGCCTTTGGCGCGTTCATCATTGCCTGGGCATGTGAAAGCGTGTCGCGTAGCTGATCAGCACTGAACGGCTTGAGGAGATAATCCTGAATGCCACTAGCGACAAGATCGCGGTAAAGCCGAACATCGTTGACTTCGCCCGAGGCGATGACGACCGTGCCGGGTTCGCACACTTCGGCAAGCGCGTTGATATCATTCAGTGGATCACCCGATTCAGATAGATCGACGAACAGAATATTCGGGCTAGCGGAAACCGACAAAGATTGCACCGCGTTGCGCAGCCCACCTTTGTTAATCCTTTCAACGGGCCAGCCGAGTTCAATGCAAATTGCGCGGATCGTTTCAACAGCTGCCTCGTCGCAAACATAAGCGGCAAAGGGTTCACGCTGAGCGCTACCCGCGCGACCGGGGGACCAAGGTGCGTTCATTTTATTGCCCTCCCTTAGGAGATTTTAGTCCGCCAGCGCCCGTAGTCGGTGCTTCGCGCAGCGTTTTGATTGCCTTGCCTGCGGTCGATGCGTTTGATCCCCCAGTGCTTGACTGGCCCGAGATCAGATCAGTCGGATTAGCGACCATCGCGGCGAGGTTTGAATTGACCGCACAGCCAAAGTTTGAGCCGGTTTTTTGATGGAAATCATAGATCGGGCCAGGCCTCACATCGGGGCAACTGGGCACGCTTGCTTTCATCCGGCTGACGACAACGCGAACCGCGCCAGACTGAACCTCGCCCGTGGTGAGCGGGGCTGTTTCATCAAGCAAAAGGCCGTATTGCCCTGCGATTGCGGCAACCGAAGCGCGCGCAGCACCATCACCAAGATTGCCCGGTAGTTCAACCGCAACACGGTCTCCGTAGCGCAATTGAAGCGATTCGAACCAGCCGTTCAACCGTTCGCGGTCAACCGCGCTCAATCCGCTGTTACCATCAACCGCGACATCAAGCACATAGTCAGCGCGGCTAACAACGGGCTGATGAACTGATTCAACGCCCGTATTTGATCTGGTTCCACACGCCGCCACCGAAAGGCTCAGCGCGATCATAACCGTGATGTTGGTGGTTTTCATGATCTTGATCTCCTTGTCTGTTGGCTTATTTACCGCTGAAACCCGGCGTTGCCGCCGCAGTATCGAGGCGTGATTTTTTGCGCTTGGTCTGCGCTTGCTGCTGTTGAGCAGGTGCCGCAGGCGGGCTGTATGCGCCGAGCAAAGGTGCTGCTGTTCCCGATGGCGGTGCCATACTGGGCTTGGGCCGATCACCGCCTGATGCGCCGCCAATCGCTCTGCCAAGCAAAATGCGCTCTGCGTCATTGGCGGCCTTATAGCCGTCAGTTGGCAGCACAATCTCATTCGCATTAACTGGTTTCACCAGATACGGCGTTACGATAATCACAAGCTCAGTTTCTGCGCGGCGGAAAGCGTTTGAGCGAAACAAGGCGCCAAGCACGGGCACGTTGCCAAGCCCAGGCGCACGGTCAAACGAGTTATTGTGTGTATTTTGCAGCAAGCCGCCGATCATGAAGCTTTGGCCTGACCCCATTTCAACTGTCGTTTCAGTACGCCGTGTTGATAGTGCGGGGATCGTAAAGCCGTTCAATTGGATCGCACCGTTTTGCGTCAAATCAGACACTTCAGGCCGAACGCGCATCGAAATGCGACCATCGGCAAGCACCGTTGGCGTGAAGGCAAGGCTGACCCCGTAAGGCTTATATTCAACCGTCACCGTGCGTGAATCGCCTTGAACGAGGGGAACCGGAATTTCACCGCCGGCAAGGAAGTTTGCGGTTTCACCCGAAAGCGCGGTTAAATTGGGTTGCGCAAGCGTGGTCACAAGACCTTCTCGTTCGGCCAAGTCAAGTGCGGCTGCGACATCGACGCCGAACAACCGACCCGCGAGGCCAAGCGCGGTTTTGCCAGCACCTTGACCAAGATTGGCGAAGTTATACGCGGTTCCGCCGCGCGTAATGAACTGCCCCGTTGTTGGATCAAAGGGAAGGCGAATTGAATTGGCGGGAAGCCCAAAAACTGTTGACGCATCAAGCAGTGGCAATCCAGAGATATCCTGCGTCCCAATCGACCCAAAGTTACGGCCTTGCGCGATGCCGCCTAGGAAGCCGCCGGTTTGATCGCGTGACAAAAGGTTCGAACCAATTTCCTTGACCAGCGTGCGGCTGACTTCGGCGATCCGCACTTGTAGATTGACTTGAAGCGGTGTCGCTGTTCGCAGGCGACTGATCACAAGGATTTTTAATGGTTCTGACTCTGTCTTGATCCCCGGATTGAGATAGACCTTTACAATCCGTTCAGCTTGTTCTGCATCGTCGGGGGTCTTCACAGTTCCTGTTAAAATAGCCATTTGGCCAACCGTTGTCACGACAATGTCTGCGTCTGGCATTGCCAGTTTCAGAACTCGATCAATAGAAGTGATGTTCTGGCTCACCCTGACGTTAGTTGAATACACAACCTGTCCGCTTGCCGATGTCGCGAAGATTGTTGCTTCACCAAAATCCTTGCCAAAGACATAGATCTGGCGGGCTGACTTGACATATACGTCAGCTGCCCCTGGATTTGATGTCCAAACGTCTGAAACATTTGTTGGAAGATTGACAAGTTGCCCCTCTCCAATTGAAAGAAGCAACTCTTTCGTTGGGCGCTGTGTCCCGGCGGGAAGCTGGGCAATCTGAGCCGACTTCACGGAGGTATGTGCAGCAGCAGTCTTTCGCTTAGCAGGAGCCGCAGCCGAAGGGGCAGAACCCAATGTCATAGCCGCAATCACAGCTATGAGCAGCGAACGGTATTTGATTGACGAAGTATTGATCATCTTATTTACCCCCAACCGAGACTTCGGTCACAGTGTTGCCCCGAGCGACCCTAACAACCGGCTCTGTTGGCGCCGCTGGTGCCCCGCCGCTTGGCGCTGGTGTAGCCGCGACGCCTTGCACGGGAGCCGCCACGCCTTCGCGTGATTTTGGCACTGAGCGGCGTTGAAAGCGTGACACGTCAGCGCCAGTTACGAAGGTTGTATCGGTATCGATGGGGCGCGTTGCGACGGCGAGCAGCATTTGCTTTTCGGCCTTCACATCGCCGCCTTCGGGCACCTTGATTTCGCCTGAGGCAATGGCACGTTCCAGTTCAGCTGTATTGTCAGCGATAGACCGCAATGACAGTGAAAGCTGGCCGATGGTTTGCGCCACAGCGATTTTTTCAGCGATGCGCGGTGTTGCTTCGAGAGTGATCGTCGCAAATTGCTTCACTTCGCGTTTGCCTTCGGCGTCTTCGGAATTTGTGCGTTGATCGGTGGCAAGCACGCGAACGTTGCGGATGATTGTTTCAGATGTGCGTAGCGCTGGCCCTTCGCCACCTTCAACTGATTGTGTAAGAACAAGGTCAACACGGTCACCGGGGAAAACGAAGCCAGCGACGCCGCTGGGAACAGATACAGGCACCGTCACAGCGCGCATACCAGGGCCGAGGGCTGCGGCAAGGAAACCACGGTCACCAGGGCTAACCAACTGCCCCTTGGTGAGCGGCTGGCCTGCGGTGACGGCTGAGCGAACAACTGTGCCCGCAAGCCCGGCTGGATCAGCTTGGCCTTTCAAGTAATAAGCGTTCTGCACCAAATCTTTGGGCCAAGGTTGATAGCGGAAACTATCGGGCGCGATGATCGTGCCGACAGGTAATGTGCGCGTCGCGACGAGGATTTCGGGGCCGGTGGGTGCTGGCGCAAGCGCCGCTTGCACTTGGGCCGAACCGCTGCCTCCGCTCGCAAACATGCTGCGTGCCATGAAAGCGGTAACGCCGGCAATCAGCAGTGCAGCAACGAGTAAAGCTATCTTCTTTGCATCCATGATGCGAAACCCCTCAAACGACGGAAAATGAACTGAAATCCTAAATCAAGCAAAATGGTTAATATATCGTTCGTAAATGGCAAAAAGACCCGCGACCGCTATCGCAATGCCGTAGGGCGTTTGGACGGCTCCTTGCGCCTTCATGACCTTGTGATGCGCAAAGGTGATAACCGTCAGCACACCACCACCAATCGCCATCACGAACAGCGCGTTGATCAGCGGAAAGAGTGGCAGCCATAGCGCGAGCGCGCCGAGTAATTTGAGATCGCCACCGCCAAATTGGCCGAGCGCAAAGAAGATCATGAAGAAAAGAAACGTACCAAATCCGAGACCGAACTGGATCGCCATATCGGGCCAGACCGGCATCCCGCTAAACCACCAATAAAGCGGTGCTAAGCAAGCCACTGTCAGTGTCAGCCAATTTTCGATAATCCGGTGGCGCAAGTCGCTGACCATCGCGGTGATCAGCAGCACCGCTAGGATCCCAATTAGTAGATATTCGACAGTTTCGTTAACCATGATGATATGCCAATAGGGAGACTTCCTTTCCAAAAAGTAACCGCCGCGATGACCAAGCCCAAATTTGATCGACGGATGATCCCAGCCCAAGCGGTTGTGCAGTCTGTGCTGATGGCTGATGGTTGGCCGGTGCGAACGTTTGAATGGCCAGCGCCAGCGAAGCCGCGCGGCAGCATCCTGTTTCTTGGCGGACGTGGTGACTTTTTTGAGAAATATCTTGAAAGCATGGCACATTGGCAAAGCCTTGGTTGGTCGATCACCTCGTTTGATTGGCGCGGCCAAGGCGGATCAGGGCGCGTGGGGAGCAATCCCAACGTTGGCCATATCGAACATTTCTCCGATTGGATTGGCGATCTGGCGGAAATTTATGCGGCGTGGAGCGCGAGAAGCGCAAGGCCGCATGTTGTGATTGCGCATTCGATGGGCGGGCATTTGGGACTGCGGGCGGTCATCGAGCAACGAATTGATCCCACCGCTATGGTTCTCATCTCACCGATGCTCGGCTTCAACACCGGCCCGCTTCCTGCGAGCTTGGCGGGATGGATTGTCCGGATGCTTGCTTCGCGCGGTGCGCTCGACCGAGAAGCATGGGCAGACAATGCTCAAAAGGCATCAGCGGTTTGGAACGAGCGGCATACTTACCTCACCCACGATAGCGCGCGCTATGCTGATGAAGTGTGGTGGAAACAGCATAAACCCGAACTCGCCATCGGCCCGCCAAGCTGGCAATGGCTGATCGAAGCAATGGCATCAATCAAAGCGATTGCTGCGCCAGGCCTGCTAGAAGCTATCAAAATTCCGGTGATGATCATCGGCACTGACGGCGATAAACTGGTGAGTGCAAAGGCAATGAGGCTAATAGCGGCGCGTTTGCCCGAAGCTGCCATCAGGATGTTTGATAAAGACGTAGCGCACGAAGTATTGCGTGAGCGCGATGAAGTGCGGGGTGAAGCGATTGGGCTTATTGACTCTTTGCTCGATCGTGTCGCATCGCTTGGCTGATATGATTTATGATTTTGCCATCATCGGGGCGGGAATGGCGGGCGCGAGCCTTGCCGCTGAAATCGCGCACGCAGGAACAGTTCTCATCGTTGAGACCGAAGCTGTGCCGGGTTACCATTCAACGGGGCGATCAGCTTCGTTCTGGCATGAGAGTTACGGCGGCCCGGGCGTATTGCCGCTAACGACCGCGTCGGGGCCTTGGCTTAAAGAACGCGACTTCTTGTCGCCGCGCGGTGCGATCACGATGGGCCGCGCGCAAGATGAACTGATAATGGCAAAGTTTGAAACAGGCTTTATTGAAAAGGGGTTTTCGTTCGAACATTTGAACGGCGCAGACCTAGCGAGCAAAATTGCAGGGCTGCGGCCTGAATGGAACCGTGGGCTGGGTGAGCCTGACTGTGCGGATATCGATGTCGCGGCGCTTCACGGTCACTATTTGAAGCAAGCGCGATCACTTGGCGCGGTGGTTCGATGCAATGCTGCTGTGACTGCGCTGAATTATTGTGACTGCGCTTGGACAATAGAGACGCGCGCGGGGCGGTTTCAAGCAGCGAAAGTTGTCAATGCAGGCGGCGCTTGGGCTAGCGAGATTGCGATGATGGCTGGTGCATTACCGATAGCAATTCCACCGTTTCGCCGCACAATTGCCCAAATTCGCGTCAATCCTCCCGCATCTGCAGCATTGCCTCTTGTGCTTGATGTGAATGGAAAGTTCTATTTCAAAGCCGGCGGTGATGGGCGGGTATGGCTTAGCCCGCATGATGAAACGCCGTGCGTCGCCGCCGATGTTGCGCCCGAGGAACTTGATATTGCGATTGCGATTGATCAGCTTCAATCAGTCGTTGATTGGCGGATTGAGGCGGTTGAACATAGCTGGGCAGGGCTGCGTAGTTTCGCAGCTGACCGTTTGCCAGTTTACGGCTTCGATGCCGTTCAACCCACTTTCTTCTGGTGCGCGGGGCAGGGGGGATTTGGCATCCAGACAGCGCCCGCAGCGGCCAAGCTTGCGGCGTCACTGCTGTTAGGAACCGCGCCCGATGCGATGGTGGCTCACATCAATGCGAGCGACTATGCGCCCGATCGGCCCACCCTCAACGCGGCTTCGCTTGCTAATTGATCCGCGCGTTCGTTGTCGGGATCACCCGCATGCCCCTTCACCCATGTCCACTCAATTCGGTGCGGCTTGATCGCTTCGAGAAGCTCTTGCCATAGATCGGCGTTCTTGACGGCTTGTTTGGCCGCCGTGCGCCAGCCGTTGCGCTGCCAGCCGAATATCCATTTGGTGATGCCGTCTTTGACATAGACGCTATCGGTAACGAGTGTCACGCGGCACGGCTTGGTGAGTGACTCAAGCCCGCGTATCGCCGCCATCAGCTCCATCCGGTTATTGGTTGACGGGTTTTCGCCGCCTGACAATTCCTTTTCGCGGTCACCCATACGCAACAGCGCACCCCAACCGCCCGGGCCAGGGTTTCCCTTGCACGCCCCGTCGGTTGCGATTTTGACGTGCGGCAGGTCAGTCATAATGACGAGTAATGATCAAGGCGGCGGAGCATCGCGAGCGGATCATGCTTGTTCACGATGGCATCGGCGGGCGTATTGAGCCAATCCCAGCCCCGCGTGAGCAAGAACCGCAAGCACGCCGCACGCGCGAGGATCGGGAACGCCGCTCGCTCTTCATTTGATAGTGGCAGGCGGCTTTCATATCCGGCAATCACGCCATCACCAATCTCTGCGCGATACATTTTGCCATCGGGCGAGAATGACCATGCCATATGGGTGACCGCGACATCCCAAGCGCGCACATCAGTGCACGCAAAATAGAAATCGATCATCCCGCCAACCTTATCCCCAAGCATCAAAACATTATCGGGGAAGAGATCGGCATGAATCACTGATTGTGGTAGGTGCGCGGGCCAATGCTTATGCATATAATCACATTCTTGGCTAACCCGCGCGGTTAGCCCCGGCGCAATCTTTTCAAGGCTATCACCGCAGCGATTAGCGAGTTCAAACCATCCTTCAAGCCCGAGCGCATTGGGGCGGTTCATCGGAAAGTCCACAAGCGCAATATGCATCTGGCCAAGTGCAATTCCAACCGCGCGCGCTTGTGCCGCGGTTGGCGTGGTCACCGAAAGGCCGGGGAGAAATTCAATCAGCGCGAGATGCTTCCCATTCCACCGTGTAAGCGTTTCGCCTGCGCGGTCACGCATTGACCCCGGAACGGGGCACTTCTTTTCGGCCAAATGATTGAGCAGCGCGAGGAAGAAGGGCAGGTCTTGGGCATCGACCATTTGTTCATAAACCGTCAGCACGAAGCGGCCGGTGGTGGTGTCGATCAGATAATTGCTGTTTTGAACGCCCTCAGCAATCCCCTTTGCCGAAACAAGCTTGCCAACATCATAGCGATCAATCAGCGCGCCCATGTCTTCACCCGAAATGTGGGTATATACCGCCATATTTAAGCGACGAGATCGCGCGGGAGCTTAAACACCATATCTTCGGTTGCTGTGGTAATTTCTTCTTCACTGATCGTGAAACGTGTCGCGAGCATATCGACCACTTCGCGCACAAGGATTTCAGGGGCAGAGGCGCCTGCGGTGAGGCCGACTGTCGTGGGGTTTCCAAGCCATGTGAAATCAATTTCGGTGGCACGCTGGATCAACCGCGATGGCACGCCTTGGCGGTCAGCTAGCTCGGCCAGACGCTGCGAATTTGAAGAATTGGGAGCGCCAATCACGAGCATCGCATCACAGCGTTTGGCAATGGCTTTAACAGCGGCTTGGCGATTTGATGTCGCATAACAAATGTCTTCGCCGCGCGGGCCCTGAATTGTGGGAAACCGTTTTTGAAGTGCCGCAACCATCGCTGCGGTATCATCAACTGAGAGCGTTGTTTGTGTTAAAAAGGCAAGGCTAGCTGGATGTGTAGGCGTAAGCGCATCAACATCGCTCAGCGTCTCGACAAGTGTCATTGATCCTTCAGGGACTTGGCCAAAAGTGCCAATCACCTCAGGATGGCCACGGTGGCCAATGAATATGATATGCTTATTCTGCTCAACCAAGCGCTCTGCCTGACGGTGGACTTTTGACACGAGAGGGCATGTGGCATCGAGCCATGAAAGCCCGCGCGCATCTGCTTTTGCTGGCACTGCCTTTGGTACGCCGTGCGCTGAAAAGACAACGGGCACGCCGTCAGGCACATCGTCGATCGTCTCAACGAACACGGCACCCTTGGCCTTTAATTCGTCCACAACAAATTTGTTATGCACAATTTCATGACGGACATAGACGGGCGCGCCGTATTTCTCGATCGCCAGTTCAACAATATGGATCGCGCGGTCAACGCCAGCACAAAAGCCGCGCGGGGCCGCGATGAGGAGGTGAAGCGGTGGTTTGATGCTCATATTGGATGATCCCCTACGCGATTGCTTGCAGCCTTGGAAGACGCTTCCTATACCGCTGGCTACGAATGTGTTTTTGCCGAGGAACTGCCCGTGACGAATCGATTGTTTATGATTTCGCTTATTGCGCTTGGCGCTTCGCTTGCCAGCTGTGCTCGTGACGGCGAAATTGACTCGACTGGCGGGATCAGCGTTACGCGTTCTGCTTGCCCCGCAATCGGCGTTCCGGCTTATACGGGGGACATCACGATATTCAATCCGCCTGCCAGCCGCGAAGCGCGCGCAATTGATGTGGTCGCGACGCTCACCAACGTGCGCTCAACGTGCACTGACGCGGCGAATGACGTGGTGGCAAACGCAACATTCGAAGTGCAAGCGCGGCGGCAATCGGCGCAAGGCGCGCGCGAGGTGATCATCCCCTATTTCGCAACAGTGGTGCAGGGCGGCAGAATTGTTGTCTCGAAAAGCATCTCACGCGTCGCGCTCCGTTTTGAAGATGGCCAATTGCGCGCGTCAACAAGCGGATCGGCGAGTGCTACAATCGACCGCGCGGCGGCCACACTCCCCGAAGATATTCGCGAACGGATCACGCGCAAACGCAAAGCGGGTGATGAAGATGCGGCGATTGATCCGTTGGCTGATCCCGTTGTGCGTGAAGCGGTGGCGCGGACTACCTTTGAACTGCTTATCGGGTTTCAACTCACTCAAGCCGAGCTTCAGTATAACGCGACGCGGTAATGCGCATCGCGGTTGATGCGCTGCTGACAGGACGAGCAGAACCCTTCGCACGCGGTGAATTTAGCGCAATCGATAAGCAGGTGGTGGACGGCCCCGTGACCATCGGGCTACTCGGTATCATCGGTGACGAACAAGCTGACCTGCGCGTTCACGGTGGGCCGGGCAAGGCGTTGCATCATTATCCGCGCGATCATTATGCACACTGGGCGGCACTCAAGCCTGATCACTCATTGCTTGGCGCAGCAGGGGCCTTTGGTGAAAACATCTCGACACTCGGACTTGTTGAGGATGAGGTCTGCATTGGTGACCGATTCAAGCTGGGAAATGCACTCATCGAAATTAGTCAGGGTCGTCAGCCCTGCTGGAAACAAGGCCAGCGGCTGGAGTGGGACGCGTTACCCGCTATGATGGTGCGTGAACGGCGCAGTGGCTGGTATTACCGCGTGATCGAAGAAGGCGTAGCGCAGGCGGGCGATATACTGTCGCTCGTTAATCGCCCTTTGCCCGAATGGAGCGTGCGGCGCGTTTTCGGGTTACTGATTGCGGGTGATCATAAACGTGATCCGGCGTCGCTTTCCGCACTGGCTTCTATGACATTGCTCGATGAAAGCTGGCGCAAACGCGCAGTCAAACTGGCTCAATAGCCTGAGATCAACACATCAATTGCGGCAAGGATCGCGACATCGTGATCGATGAGTGAGCCGGCGACGGGGCCGAGCGCCGCGCGCGGGATCGATGACATGAGATGCGTCGCCATTAAAAACTGCTCACTATCAATCTCAAACAGCGGATGAAGCCGCGCCAACGAGGGTGGCGTCTTCTCATCCTTAACCAGTGGCACGACCAATCTCGTTTTGAAATGACGCAAAAGATCAGCCTGACAATCGAGCAAGTAACCATCGCCGTCGGGCCACGCATGAATATCAAAACGAGCCATCAGAATTGGCGATATTTGGCAAGTGGCAGGCCGTGTTTTTCAAAATAGTCATTCCATCCTTCGAGTGCCTCTTTATTCTCAGCCAACCACCGTGCGCTGCGGGCGGCGGCGACTTCATTGGCAAGGCCGCGTTCGCAGGCTTTGCTCACATTGATGTCATGTTCTTTGGCCGCTTCAAGCAGTTCGGCATTGAGCGATACATTGGTGGCACGTTTCCGAGCAAGCATGCGAATGTCCTTTTTTATGCGCATAGATTATGGGTATAATGCGCACACGTCAATCAGTGCGATTGACACGAGCCGTGTCAGTCGTCATTTAGCAGCTTGTCGCTGGAAAGGCGGGAGAGCATTGCGGTTCGCCGTAATCGCCGAAGGAGCAACCGCCCCGGAATCTCTCAGGCAAAAGGACCGCTTTTTCTTTTGCGACACTCTGGAAAGCGCTCGTGTTACACGCGAGCCACCGAAGGGGTAAGCGGCTCTCTGATACGATCAGAGACGCCCGTGAATGCTCTCAGGTTCCCATGACAGAGGGGGTTTGACGTTTAGCCGCTTTGGCTGCGCGTTTGACGCCTGCGTGGGAATTTGATTGAGTGACTGAACAAACTGAAGAGCAAATCGAAATTGGATCGCTGCCGCTTGACGGTTGGCACCGCGCGCACGGTGCGCGGATGGTTGAATTTGCGGGCTATCATATGCCGATCCAATATGAGGGCATCATTGCTGAACATTTGTGGACACGCAGCAGCGCAGGCCTGTTTGATGTCAGCCATATGGGCCAGCTTATGCTCAGTGGAGAGCGCGTAGCCGAAGCGCTCGAAGCCCTCGTCCCCGGCGACATATCTGCGCTTCATGAAGGTCGGATGCGCTATTCGCTGTTGCTCGATCAAAGCGGCGGGATCCTTGATGATCTGATGATTTCAAATACGCCGATGGGGATTTATATCGTCGTCAATGGCGCGGTGAAGTGGGAAGACATTGGTCATTTGCGTGAGCATCTGCCCGATGAAATCGCGCTCAACCATATGGAAGATCGCGCTCTGCTCGCGCTTCAGGGGCCTAAGGCGGTCATAGCACTCAGCCGCATTGTTCCCGGCGTTGAGCATATGTTCTTCATGGAGGCAGGGTCGTTCCTTTGGGGGCATGAGCCGCTGTGGATCAGCCGCTCGGGCTATACCGGCGAAGATGGGTTTGAAATTTCACTGCCAGCCGAATGTGCCGCCGCCTTTGCCGATGCGCTGTGCGCGCAAGCGGAGGTAAAACCGATTGGTCTCGGCGCACGCGATTCGCTTCGGCTTGAGGCGGGCTTGCCGCTCTACGGGCATGACCTAGATGAAACGACGAATCCCATTGCAGGCAATCTCTCATTCGCGATTTCCAAACGCCGCCGCAGCGAAGGGAGCTTTCCCGGGGCGGACATCATTCTTGCTCAATTAGCGGACGGCGCGCCAACGAAGCGGATCGGTTTCATCGCAGAGGGCCGCCAACCTGCGCGTGAAGGTGCGCTCATCTTTGACGGTGCAACGCAGATTGGTCGCGTGACATCAGGCGGCTTTTCGCCCTGTGTCGAGGCTCCGATTGGCATGGGCTATGTCGATAGTGCTTACACCGATATTGGCCAGGCATTCGAAATCGAAGTGCGCGGCAAACGCCTTGCTGCCGCTGTCGTTGCGATGCCCTTCGTCCCTCACACCTACCACCGCAAAGGAGCTTCTAAATGAGCCGTTACTTCACTGAGGATCATGAATGGGTTGATGTTGATGGCGAAATCGCAACCGTCGGCATTACCGATTATGCGCAGGCGCAATTGGGTGATATCGTTTTTGCCGAAGTCCCCGATGAAGGCAAAGAACTGGCCAAGGGCGATGATGCCGCCGTCGTTGAATCGGTCAAAGCCGCGTCAGACATTTATGCGCCAGTCAGTGGCACCGTGATCGAAGGCAATAGCGACCTTGACGGTGAGCCAGCGCTCGTGAATTCCTCACCTGAGGAAGACGGCTGGTTCTTCAAACTCACGCTCAGCAACCCGTCAGAGCTTGAAGAGCTAATGGACGAAGCGGCTTATGCTGCGTTCGTGGCGAAGCTCTGATGCGTTTTCTCCCGCTTACCGACACAGACCGCAGCGCGATGCTCGCCACGATTGGGGTTGGCGCGGTTGATGATTTGTTTATCGATGTGCCGCTCGAAGCACGGCTGTCAGGCCCGATTGAGGGGCTTCCGTTTCATGCGAGCGAAATGTCAGTTGAGCGTCATTTTTCTGCGCTTTCTCGCCAGAATATGGCCGCATCGGATCATCCCTTCTTCCTTGGCTGCGGCGCGTATAAGCATCATATTCCTGCTAGTGTTGATCACCTCATTCAGCGCGGTGAATTCCTGACCGCCTACACGCCGTATCAGCCTGAAATAGCACAGGGCACGCTTCAGGTTCTGTTTGAATTCCAAACCCAAGTCGCGCGGCTGTTTGGCTGTGATATTGCCAATGCTAGCATGTATGATGGCTCGACCGCGTGCTGGGAAGCGATTGTAATGGCGCGGCGGATTACGAAGCGTGGCAAGGCAATTCTCTCGTCGGGCTTGCATCCACACTATGTCGGGGTCGCGCAGACGATGGCGAAGTTTACTGGCGATGTGCTTGACTGTGCGCAGCCTGAACTGACGGCGGGGACTGATGAAGCGCGGTTGCTCGGTGCTATCGATAAGGATACGTCCTGCGTTGTCGTTCAATATCCCGATATCCTTGGTCGGATTGCTGACCTTTCGGCCATTGCTGCAAAAGCGCAAGCGAACGGCGCGCTGTTGATTGCCGTCGTCACCGAACCAGTGGCGCTTGGGGCGATCAAATCGCCCGGCGAAATGGGTGCCGATATTGTTGTCGGCGAAGGCCAATCAATCGGCGTCGGTTTGCAATTTGGCGGGCCTTATGTCGGGCTTTTTGCATGCAAGCAAAAATATGTTCGGCAGATGCCAGGCCGGTTGTGCGGGCAGACTGTCGACGCAGAGGGTAAACGCGGATTTGTGCTGACACTGTCGACGCGTGAACAACATATTCGGCGTGAAAAGGCGACGTCTAATATCTGCACGAACGCTGGTCTGTGTGCGCTCGCGTTTAGTATTCACATGACATTGCTGGGTGAAAAGGGTTTGCGGCAACTCGCAGGCCTTAATCACGCACTTGCGGTACAAGCTGCTGAGCGTCTCGCTAAGATACAAGGCGTCAGCATTGTCAACGATAGCTTTTTCAACGAATTTACGCTGAAATTACCAAAGGCGGCTCGCCCGATTGTTCGCGCGCTTGCAGACCGCAAGGTGCTTGGCGGCGTATCACTTGTACGTCTTTATCCGGGCGTGGCAGCACTTGAAAACGGGCTGGTCATCGCAGTCACCGAAGTGGTGAGCGAGGCTGATATTGAAACATTGGCACTTGCATTAGAGGAAGCGCTCTCATGACCATAAACGCAAGCGGCTGGCGCCCCGAAGTGGGCTCGCCGTCAAACACTTCCGCGCCAACATTTACCGGCAACCGCGCTTTAATGCTTGAAGAAGCGTTGATCTTCGAAATTGGTAACGCGCATACGACAGGGGTTGATTTGGCTTCATTGCCAAAAACGAAAACTCAGTTTGGCGCGCTAGAACGCACACAGACAATTGGCCTCCCCGGACTCTCCGAACCAGAAACCGTGCGACACTACACACGCCTAAGCCGCCAGAATTACGGCATTGATCTTGGCGTCTTTCCGCTCGGTTCATGCACGATGAAGCATAATCCTCGGCTCAATGAAAAAGTCGCGCGGATGGCGGGCTTTGCTGATATTCACCCGCTGCAACCCGTTGATACCGTCCAAGGCGCGCTAGGGGTCATAAACCAGCTCGCGCAGTGGCTGATCACGCTCACCGGAATGAACGGCGTTGCAATGACGCCCAAGGCAGGCGCGCACGGCGAGCTGTGTGGTATCCTCGCGATCCGTGCGGCGCTCGAAGCGCGCGGTGATGCGCGCTCGGTCGTGCTCGTGCCCGAAAGCGCGCATGGCACTAATCCAGCGACCGCTGCTTTTGCGGGATATAAGGTTGAGGATATCCCCGCCACGCCGCAAGGTCGTGTGGATTTCGTAGCACTCAAGGCTCGCCTTGGCCCTGATGTTGCGGCGGTGATGATCACCAATCCCAACACTTGCGGCCTGTTTGAAAGCGACCTTAAGGACATTTCGGACGCGGTGCACGGCGCAGGCGGTTTCGTTTACTGTGACGGCGCGAACTTTAACGCCATTGTTGGCCGCGTTCGCCCCGGTGACCTCGGCATTGATGCGATGCACATCAATCTGCACAAGACGTTTAGCACCCCGCATGGCGGCGGCGGGCCGGGCTCTGGCCCTGTCGTTCTGTCTGAGGCGCTTGCTCCTTTTGGGCCATTGCCCTTCGTTGCGGGCCATGCTGATGGCAGTTTCACGTTGGTTGAAGAGGAAACGGCGGGCGTCGATCATCCCCACTCCTTTGGCCGGATGTCGGCATTCCACGGCCAGATGGGAATGTTCACCCGTGCGCTCAGCTACATCATGAGCCACGGCGCAGATGGCCTAGCGCAAGTATCAGGCGATGCTGTGCTCAACGCCAATTACATCTTACGCAGTTTGGAAGGCACGCTTGACGCGCCGTTCGCTAGCAGCGGGCCTTGCATGCACGAAGCCTTGTTCAGCGATGATGGCCTCGCCGAGGGTTTTTCAACGCTTGATATTGCCAAGGGGCTGATTGACGAGGGCTTCCATCCGATGACGGTCTATTTCCCGCTTGTCGTCCACGGCGCAATGCTTATCGAACCCACTGAGACCGAGAGCAAGGCGGGGCTTGATCAGTTTATTGGCGCGCTGCGCAGCGTGTCTGAACGAGCCAAAGCGGGTGACGAAAGCCTGAAATCTGCGCCTCACTTTGCCCCGCGCAGACGGCTGGATGAAACGCTCGCCGCACGTCAGCCTATCCTGACATGGGCCGAGGCTGGTCTAGCAATCGCGGCTGAATGATATGCAAATGCGCCCGCCGGCGTTAAAACCGGCGGGCCAGGAGTAGAGTAGAAATGCATTAAACATTCCAAACCCTCGGGTCGCTCCTGCTGTATATTCGAGTCGTTGCTAATTTTCGCTACCCATATGAGTAGACTAACCAATTATTTTAGGCTCTTATGACCTAAGTCACATAGTAAACATGCACCTTTTGCAAGGGGCTGTGGCGCTTGGATAGTGAACGAGAGGGTCAGAGTTGAAATCGCCATCAGCGCCAATTGCCCTTACAAATTACTCACATGAGGCCGATTGGGAAGTCCTCAATGAGTTAATCGGCAGCATTTATGAATGCGTGCTTCACCCTGAGCAGTGGAATGATACGCTCGCGCAAATAACAGCGGCACTATGTCCGTTGAGTTGGGAATCATCGTTTCTGGTGTGGGAAGGGAGCAATCCACCGCACGCGCGTTTCGTCGCCGCCAGCGGTTTGGCGGCTGGCGTGCAGGAAATGTATTCGGCGGTTTATGCGGGTGATAATCCGTGGTCGAAACGGATCATGCAGTTTCGCAATGGCAGTGTAATTGACACTGATGAAATCATGTCGCGCGAAGAATTTGCTGATAGCGCGCTTTCGAGAGACTTTCTGAACCCTTGGGGCATCAGCAGACTCGTCGCGGTGTTGCTTGATCGGCAAGGCGGGGAACGGCTGGGTTTGATATTGCCTGGGCCAGCTGAGCGGGACGTCAGCGGGCTTAAGCGGGGGCTGCGCGTATTAGCACCGCATCTGCAACGCGCGCTCAGGATTAGTCACAGGCTGGCAAGCTCTGAATTAGCGACCAATGCTGCGATCGCGGCGGTTGATCGGTCACCATTTGCGATTCTTAGCCTTGATGCCTCGCTATCGATTCTTGCGGCCAATGCCCGCGTGAAGGATTATGAGGCATCGGGCCTGATTAGTGTGGCGGGCAATAGGTTGGGCTTTGTTCACCCGTCTGCCCACGAAAAACTGATCGCCTTGCAGCATTCACTGCCTCCTCATGGGATAGCCTTTCAGGCGGTTGACGCGAAGGGGCGCGATTGCCCCGTGCTCGGCGCGCGCATTGAGCCAAATAGTGCTAAAGCCATTGGCGGGGTGAAAGCTGGGGCTGCGCTGATCATTACACTGGGCAGCTCACCGGGGGAAATGCCCGTTGTTGAGATCGATAGAATGGCACAGTGGTTTGGCTTAACCCCCGCCGAAGCGCGTTTGGCGGTTGCCTTAACAGCGGGGCAAGGCCTGCAAGATTATGCAGCAGAACGCGCGACCAGCATCAACGCAGCGCGGTTTTTGCTGAAGGGTGTTTTCAGAAAGACCGGCGTTTCGAGCCAAGCGCAATTGGTGGCAATGCTGGCGAAATTACCGACGGGGTAGCGACTGCGGTCATTTTTGGCGCGAAGGGGCGTTATCCAGTGTTTGGGGCCGGGCTGTTTCGGCTGAGGGCAGGGAAGAAGTAGGGTCGCTTCTCCGTTGCGAATTTTCATGTTCCCTTGGCGAAGGCAGGGGCCTAGACGGGCCGCGTTTTTGAGGCTTCGCCGCATCGTTTGAGAGAGGACTGGGCCCCTGCCTTCGCCAAGGGAACTGATGCAGTTTTAACGCATCGCGCGCTAGAGCATGATGACATTAAGTTGATCCACTTCGTCTTTGCGAGCGAAGCGCGGCAATCCACTCGCGGCACCATAGTATGGATTGCCGCGCTTCGCTCGCAAAGACGAATGGTGCAAATCTGATCGATTTTGAGTCTAGCTCAAATGCATCACGCTACATCTGCCAAAAAAACTCCCACCGAAGATCACTGCCCGAAACCAGCCGCTTGCGCTCTTGCAACGGCTTCGCGGGCGGCGGCGAATAGTGCGCCTGCTTTGGCTTCGCATTCGCGCTGTTCATAGGCGGGGTCAGAGTCCGCGACGATACCCGCCCCCGCTTGAATGTTCATAATGCCGTCCTTGATGACAGCGGTGCGCAAAACGATGCAGCTATCCATGCTGCCATCGGGGCTGAAATAGCCAACGCCGCCTGCGTAAGCGCCGCGTGTTTCGGGTTCTAGCTCAGCGATAATTTCGCAGGCACGCACCTTGGGCGCGCCGCTCACTGTGCCAGCGGGAAAACCGGCAAACAAAGCGTCAAGGGCGTCCTTTTCAGGTGAGAGTTGCCCCACGACGTTCGATACAATGTGCATCACATGGCTGTAAAATTCGACGGAGTAGCTGTCCGTCACGGTGACACTACCCGCAATTGCAACGCGACCAACATCGTTGCGGCCCAGATCAAGCAACATCAAATGTTCAGCCCGCTCTTTTGGGTCAGCGAGTAACGAAGCGCGATTTTCCGCATCTTCTATAGCATTTTTGCCGCGCGGTCTTGTGCCTGCAATCGGCCGTATGGTGACTTCACCGCCACGCGCACGGACAAGAATTTCGGGGCTTGACCCCGTGATTGAAAATCCCGGCATATCAAGATGATAGAGAAAGGGCGACGGGTTGATTCTCCGCAGCGCGCGGTAAAGATCGAACGGCGGCAATGTGAAGGGCAAAGTGAAACGCTGCGCCAAAACGACTTGAAAGATATCGCCAGCCACAATGTAGCGCTTCGCCGCCGCCACCATTTCGGCATAGCGCCCGGGCGGCAGTACGGGAGTTGGCTCGGGAAGATCGATAACACCAGTTGTCCAAATCTCGGTAGGTCGCGGCGCAGAAAGGCGCGCACTCGCTGCCTCAATGCGGTCAATCGCGAGCGCAAGTTTCGCCTCTGCATTGCCGCTACAGGGCCAAATCGGTGAGGCAATGAAAAGCTCATCTGAAAGCCGGTCAAACACCAGCATCACCGTTGGCCGGACGAATAGCATATCGGGCAAGCCAATTGAATTGGCAGGCGGGCGCGGTAATGTTTCAACGAGGCCAATCGTCTCATAACCGAAATGACCGACAAGGCAGGCGAGTACGCTCGGCAACCCTTCGGGCATGTCGATCCGGCAGTGGTTCACTAATTCGCGCAACGCCGCTAACGTGGCTTTTTCAAGCGGTTCAAAGCCAGTGCGATCAGTTTGCCAATTCGCGTTGATCTCAGCGGTTTCGCCGTGCGCGCGGAACACGAGGTCGGGCGCGAGGCCAATCAAGCTATAGCGACCCCGCACAGCGCCGCCTTCAACCGATTCAAGGATATAATCGCCGCGCCCACTTTCAAATAGCTTGAGCGCGGCGGATACCGGCGTTTCGGTATCCGCAATTTCGCTCCTCCAGACAATCGCGGCTTTACCCGCCTTGATCTGGGCGAGCGCAGTTGCGTCGCGCTCGTTTAGCCCAAGCGAACTCATTGGCCTCCGGTCAAGCCTTTGCGGAGCGCCTTTATCGCAGCGTCATTCTTCGATACTTTCAAATCTGCACGGATCGCGGTCGTCAATTGCTTGGTATATTCAGCACTGAGTAGCTGTGAAAATTCCGAAGCCATTTGGGGGATTAGCGTTGGATCACTTTTGGGATCACCCACCTTAATCTCGTTCAGATAGACAATATACCAGCCTTGTTTGCCCGGTGCTTCAACCGTTTTAGCGCGCTTTGGGGCGATGCTGAACATCAAAGCGAGTGCTGGCGGAACATTGCCATCCTTATCCTTGGCGAGATCACGGCGCTTGCCCGAAATCGATACGGGCTTGTCTATGCGTGCCCCCGCTTCGGCAATGGCCGCACTGAGCGACATGCCCTTAGTGACTTTTGCCGCGATGCTATCAGCGATCTTACGCGATGCGCGCGCGACGCGCTCAACCAGAAAATCGCCCGTTACGACGTCCTTAATCGCAGCGAGTGGTCGCGGGGCCGCCGCGTTAATCCGGTCAAGATCGTAAAGCGCATAAACCGCACCGGGCGATAAAGTGACCACGGCGGCGTCTGCATCAGCCTCATCCTGAAATGCATCGCGTAAGATACCGGGCATTTCTGGCGGGGCTTTATACGCCTGCGTATCAGGCGCGATGCCAGCGGCGGTGACGGCGGGGGTCGAGATGATCGTCAATTTCTCGGCTTTGACGACATCATCAAAGGTCGATCCGTCAGCGATAGCATCTTCAATTTTGGAGACGAAATCAGCAATGGCACCGTCAAGTTTCGCTTTGCCAAGTTCGCTTGCAATATCAGCGCGAACCGCACTCAATTGCTTTACCGGCGTGATGTTGATCGAGCTGACTTTAACAACGTGCCAGCCAAGTGCTGATTTCATCGGAGCGAGCACTGCGCCGCTCTTGGCGGCAAACGCAGCTGTCGCAATCGCGCCCGAGGTTAATCCCGTGAAGGCTTCCCTATTCTGCGGGTCAAGCCGCGTTGCTTCAAATCCGGTTGCCTTAGCAGCAGCACCAAGCGCTGTACCAGAACTCGCTTTGGCGGCAATCGTTTTGGCAACCGCCTCACTCTGCACAATCACTTGTTCAAACCCGCGCGTTTCAGTTGCAACATAGGCCGCGCCATTCTTTTTGTAAGCTGCGGCGATCTCGGCTTCAGATGCTGTAGCAGAGGTTTTGAACCGGTCACGGTCGAACACCGCATAACGAACCGAGCGCGTCTCTGGAACAGTATAGCGAACGGCGTTGCGCAGATAGAAGGTGTTTAGCTCCGCAGGCGTTGGCGGCGCACCAATAGGGATACGGCGATTGTCTAAAAAAGCGACTTGGCCGCTGCGCTCTTCAAGCACGAGGGCGGCATAAGGCGTCACAAGATTAGCAGAGCCCCGCGCACCAATTACGGCAGGTGCTGTCAGGCCCGCTGAAATGATCTGGCGTGAGAAATCTTGACGCACGTCTTTCTCAAGCAAGCGGCGTTGACTCAGCACTTGGCGGAAAATGTTGGGGTCAAACTTACCGGTTGGACCGTTGAACGCTTGAATGCTCGCAATTTCGCCATCAATTTGGCGTTTGCCGACTGACATGCCGTGGCGCAGCCCAAATTCTTCAAGCGCGATCCGGTCAATCAAGCCATCAATCGTTCCCTCAATTCCGCCGCCTGCGGCAAAGGCTGTCATGTCCATCCCAGGCTGTTCCTGCCGCGCGGCATCAAGGCTGTTTTTGACGCGCTGTTCAGCGTCAGAGACCGTGACCGACTGACTGCCAATGTTGGCGATCTTGTCGCCCGTGGCTAATGCACCCAAATCCGACGGGCTGTTTACCCCGGTGATGACAAAAGCAATCAGGATCAGGCCAAAGAGGCCAAGAACGAAGGGAGACCTTAATACGCCACGAAAAAACGAGATCATAAACTACGGATCCAACTTGATGGATGGTGAAGGCGTTGCCATAGGACGGAGTGAAGCTCGCTTCAAGCGCGCGGCGAAAATGAGGTGGGAGATCAGGATGCGGGCTTTGATTGTTGGTAATTGGAAGATGAACGGATTGCGCGCAAACCTTGCTGAGATCGGCGCAATTGCGGAGGGGGCAGCGCTTTTTCCTAATGTCGATGTCGGGCTTTGCGTGCCAGCGACGCTGATAGCGTTGGCGGTTGACCTCGTGCCTGCTTTGCCAATCGGTGCTCAAGATTGCCATGCCGCTAATAATGGCGCGCATACGGGGTGCCTATCAGTGGCGATGGTCGCGCAAGCGGGTGCGACGATGGTGATCGTTGGCCATAGCGAGCGTCGCGCTGATAATCATGAAACCAGCGAGGATGTTTGCGCCAAAGCGAAGGCCGCAATGGCAGGCGGGCTGACCGCGATCATCTGCGTTGGTGAAAGCGAAAGTGACCGTGATGCAGGCAATGCGATTTCTATCGTCAAAGCCCAATTGAAGGCATCGGTGCCGCCGCGTTCAGAGAGCGCAGTGCCCGTTATTGCTTATGAGCCAGTGTGGGCGATTGGGACGGGACGGACGGCCTCGGTTGACGACGTTCGCGAAATGCACGCCGCCATTCGCGAAACGCTGATTGAATTGCTCGGTGATCAGGCTCCTTCTGTGCGCATTCTTTACGGCGGCTCGGTCAAAGCGAGCAATGCCGCTGAACTGCTCGTCGTTGAAAATGTCAACGGCGCGCTGGTTGGCGGGGCAAGCTTGAAAGCCGCTGATTTCCTGCCGATTGTCGCGGCTGGCCAAGCGAAGGTTGATTGAGACACGTCGCTGGGCTATGCCGCGCCTCGATTATTGATTTCATACAGATTGACCAGACATTATGTACCAATTCCTCCTCGTCGTTCATGCTTTGGTTGCGGCAGCGCTTGTTGGCGTGATCCTGATGCAGCGTTCAGAGGGCGGCGGGCTGGCAGGCGGTGGAAATCCAGCTGGTTTGATGACAGCGCGTGGTGCTGCCGATTTGTTGACGCGGACGACAACGATATTGGCTGTTCTATTTGTCACGCTCTCAATCGCGATGGCCGCCATCGCAACGATCAACCGGACACCCTCAACGATTGACACATCGCTCGCGAAAAAGGCTGAGGCTCCCGCGCCGATTGTTCCGATGGCTGGTAGCGCGGCGCCAACGGCCCCGACGATACCATCGGCTAATGAAGCGGCTCCGCCCGCGCAAAAATCGTCACCGGTTCCGCTTGCTTCATCAAAAAGAAATGCCGAACCGCTCAGCAAGCAGCCCACCGCGCCGAAAGTACAACAGCGAACGCAAAAGCCCGCTGAGAAGATCGTCAAGCCAGCTGAGAAAGCAGTTGCCCCCTTAGCCGAAGCGCCTGCTGCAACGCCGCCTGCTGAAAACGCTCCACAATAATTTGAGGGAAAAAGGATTCGCTGGCTTGCCTTAGGGGCGTCCAAGCGTTTAAGCCTTTTCTCCCATGGCGCGGTTCATTTTTATCACCGGCGGCGTGGTTTCCTCGCTTGGCAAAGGTCTTATGGCGGCGTCGCTTGCGGCGCTATTGCAAGCGCGCGGATATAGCGTTCGCATTCGCAAGTTCGATCCCTATTTGAATGTCGATCCGGGCACGATGTCTCCTTATCAGCACGGCGAAGTCTATGTGACTGATGACGGCGCTGAGACTGATCTTGATCTTGGCCATTATGAACGCTTCACCGGCGTATCAGCGCGGCAATCGGATAATGTTACAACGGGGCGGATTTACAGCCAGATTATCGCTAAGGAACGGCGCGGTGATTTTCTAGGCGCTACGGTGCAAGTCATCCCGCATGTTACCGATGCGATCAAAGCGTTTGCGCAGGATCAAATTGATGATCTTGATTTTGTGCTATGTGAAATTGGCGGGACTGTCGGCGATATCGAATCGCTGCCGTTCATCGAAGCCATCCGCCAATTGCGCAACGATATTGGCCGCGCGAACACGTTGTTCATTCATGTGACTTTGGTACCTTATATCGCGGCTGCGGGGGAACTAAAAACCAAGCCAACACAGCATAGTGTGCGCGAGTTAACGAGCCTTGGGATTCAGCCTGATATCTTGCTCTGCCGCACTGAACATCCCTTGCCAGCGAGCGAGCGCGCTAAGATCGCGCTGTTCTGCAATGTCCGCAAGGAAGCGGTGATTGAGGCGCTCGACGCGTCAAGCATCTACGGCGTTCCGCTGCAATATCATGCTGAGGGGCTTGATAATGAAGTGCTTCATGCCTTTGGAATGGACGCGGGCGCGGAGCCAGATTTATCGCGCTGGCGCGGCATAATTGACCGTGTTCAAAACCCCGAAGGCGAAGTGACAATCGGTGTTGTTGGCAAATATGTAGGACTTCCTGATGCGTATAAATCACTCAACGAAGCGCTAATCCACGGCGGCATGGCAAACCGCGTGAAAGTTAACATCGTCTGGATTGATGCAGAGATTTTTGAACAGGGTGATGCTGATATCGCCGCGCATCTTGAGCCGCTTCACGCGATCCTTGTGCCAGGGGCGTTTGGCGAACGCGGCGCGCAGGGCAAGATTGAGAGCATCCGTTTCGCGCGTGAACGCAGCGTGCCGTTCTTCGGGATTTGCTTTGGCATGCAAATGGCGTGTGTTGAGGCCGCGCGCAATCAAGCTGGAATCGCTGCGGCATCGTCAACCGAATTTGGCCCTACCGACGAACCCGTGATCGGTTTAATCACTGAATGGATGAGCGCCGAAGGCTTGCTCCAACAACGCGAGAGCGGCGGCGATCTGGGCGGCACGATGCGGCTTGGGGCCTATGATGCCAGCCTTGCGGGCAACAGCCATGTGGCAGCGATTTACGGCACAACAGAGATCAGCGAACGCCATCGCCACCGCTACGAAGTCAACGCCAATTACCGCGAAGCGCTTGAGGCCAAGGGGCTGGTCTTCAGCGGCATGTCACCTGATGGCACGCTCCCTGAAATTGTCGAACGCCCCGATCATCCGTGGTTTGTCGGTGTGCAATTCCATCCCGAACTCAAAAGCCGCCCGTTCGACCCGCATCCCTTATTCGCAAGCTTTATCGAGGCAGCGGTGAAGCAAAGCAGGTTAGTTTAGCGGGCCCCGTAAGCCGCAGATTTGCGTCTAATACCAACTTGCATTGATGTGAACCCATTTCGTCTTTGCGAGCGCAAGCGAAGCAATCCAGCTTTTGAGCCATTCTGGATTGCTTCGCTTGCGCTCGCA
>JAYUAU010000023.1:0-29750 GCA_043741135.1 Sphingomonadales bacterium
GAGGGCAAGTGCGAACTTTGGTGGTTGGACTCATGATCCAATACATGACCAAAGAAACCGACTTTGCGACTGTTTGCGTTGTTTTAGGGGAGGTCCCCCAGCGGATCTGGTTTTTCATTTTGGGCCAGATCAGGAAAATAGCGTGAGAGCAAACACAGAGCGTCAGGCAATTCAAATCCTGTGTGCGGCCTGGTTCATAAAAACCAAAGGCGCACGGGTGACAATCACCGCTGAGGCCGCCTCAGCCCTCATCCCCTTTATACAAATAGTGGGAAACGTGTGTCTGCCGAAATAGGATTTGCGCTTTCACCGCTCGACTTATCCACCGCCATCCGCGTAAAGAGTGCGGATGACTGCACTCGATATCCTCGTCCTTTTGCTCGTCGGCTGGTTTAGTTTTCGTGGGCTTGCCAATGGGTTCGTTGCTGAAGCGCTCTCACTGATTGCATGGATAGCGGCGATTGCGGCGGTAAAGCTGTTCCATACGTCAGTCGCCGAATATTTGACGATACCCGTTGGCACTGAGGCAGGGGCATCGGTGCTCGCTTTTGCGCTTGTATTCGGTGTCACATTCCTGATCATCCGCGCGGTCGCCGGCAAACTTGGTAAGGTTTCGAAAGCATCCGCGCTCGGGGGTTTTGATCGCATCCTCGGCGGTGGGTTCGGGGCGATCAAGGGCTTAATCGGCGCGAGCGTCATATTCCTGTTTGCATCTTTACTTCACGATACATTTTACGGCGGCAAATCGCCGCGTCCGCAGTGGATGAGCGCGTCGAAAACTTACCCGCTCCTCAACGCAACATCGGGTGCGCTGGTTAGTTTCATTGAAGAGCGTCGCAAAAATGGCGGTGCACCTGCCGAGCCCAAGTCATGAGCGCGCCGCTTTATAATGCTGAAATTTTGCGCTTAGCGGCATCGACAGCAGCCTTTGCTCGGCTTCCCACACCCGACGCTACAGTAGAAAAGCGTGCGCCCCTTTGCGGCAGTCGGATCATTGTCGATGTCATCCTCAATGACGCTCAGCGCTTGGAATCGCTTGGGATCGAAGTGCGCGCTTGTGCACTGGGGCAGGCCTCATCGGCGCTGATGGCCGCACACGCCATTGGGCTTGATTTTGATGAACTTGATGCCGCGCGCGTGCAGTTGAACGATTTCCTGGCTAGTGAGGCAGATGATGCGGGAACGTGGCCCGGATTGGATATCTTCACGCCTGCCCGTCCGCATGCCGCGCGCCATGCCTCAATTCGGTTGGCGTTTGAAGCGGTGGCTGAAGCGGTGAAAGCGGCGCAGCAATAATGGCGGGCGCTCACTCAATCAGCATATTACGCGAAGGCGTTGTTCTGCTCGGCGCTGGGCTGTTGTTCGTCATGCTTTTCCGACGCTTTGGCTTGGGCGCGGTGCTTGGCTATTTAATCGCGGGCATTGTGGTCGGCCCGTTTGGCCTTGGCCTCGTTGCTGGTGGCGAATCGAAACTTGTCATTGCAGAGTTTGGCATTGCGCTTCTGCTGTTCCTCGTCGGGCTTGAACTAAACCCTGCGCGATTATGGCGCCTGAAGCGTGATATTTTTGGGCTTGGTTTGGCACAAGTGCTGTTGTGCGGAGTGGCACTGGCGGCGGCGATCCTGCTCGCGACAAACTTTACATGGGGCGCGGCAATCGCGCTTGGATTGCCACTCGCGCTCTCTTCAACCGCGCAAGTTTTGCCAAGTTTGAAATCGTCTGGCCGGATCAATACGCCTTTTGGAGAACGCGCTTTTTCAGTGCTGCTGTTTCAGGATTTGTCGATCGTTCCGCTGATTACTGTCATTGCCGCTCTCTCTCGCGTTCCTGCTGACCCCTCAACGCCGCCGGGATGGATGCTTGGCCTTTTCACGATAGTGGCCATCATTGGGCTGATCCTCGCTGGCAGGTTCGTGGTTAGCCCGTTGCTGCGCGTGACCGGCCGCTTGGGCGAGCGCGAGTTGTTTGTCGTGGTGGGGTTGTTCACAGTATTCGCTAGTGCCGCAGTGATGGAAGCGCTTCATCTGTCGACCGCACTTGGTGCCTTCATCGCGGGTGTGATGCTCGCTGATTCGCCTTACCGGCATGAGATTGAAGCCGATGTTGAGCCGTTTCGTTCGATCTTGCTTGGGCTGTTTTTCATGGCTGTGGGCATGGTGCTTGATGTCGGTGCGATCCTTGCCAACCCTCTGTTTGTTATCGGCATGGCGATTGTTGTCGTCTGTTTGAAGACAGGTGTGATTTTCCTGCTCGCGCGTGCTTTTGGGATGGCGTGGCGGCCTGCGTTTGGGCTTGGTTTGCTGCTCAGCCAAGGCGGTGAATTCGGCTTTGTGCTCTTCGCGCAAGCGCAAGCTGCCCAGCTCATCGAGGGGCAAGCAGCAAGCCTGTTTAGCGCAATCGTGACGCTATCTATGGCCACTACGCCGTTTCTCCTGATGATTGCCCAAAGGTTTGAATATGCTCGGCTTTCATCGAATGAGATGCCTGAAGGCCCCGAACAAGCCGCGCAGGCAAAGACAATTGTCGTTGGCTTTGGTCGCTTTGGCCAAACGGTTGCACAGATGCTTAACGCTTACGGCGCGTCGGTTACGCTCATCGATATCAAGCCTGAGCAGATTGAGCGGAGCAGCCAATTTGGTGCCAAAGTCTATTACGGCGATGGACGGCGGATTGATTTGCTACGCACAGCGGGTGCGGCGGAGGCGCAGGTAATCGCATTTTGCACTGATAATGGCGATATCGGGCCAAAAGAACTTGAGCCAATCCTGGAAACATTTCCTCAAGCTGCGGTTTTCTTGCGGACATTTGATCGACGTCAAACGCTTGCGGTTCGCGAACTCGATCTTGCCGGAACGGTGCGTGAATTGTTCGAATCGGCAATTAAAATGGCGAATGATGCGCTCCATACGCTTGGCGCAGATGATGAAGATATTGTCCGCGTCGAACGAACTTATCGTGATCTCGATGCGGCGCGTCTCGAAGCACAGGGCGAGGCAGGCGATTTGAGGGCAGGTTTGCGCCCGATTTATAAGCCAGCGCGCAAGAAAAGGGAGGGCTAGCGATGAGCCGGATAATCGGTCTTGCTGCGCTCTCAGCGGCGATTGCGATTGCCGCATCGGCGTTCGGAGCGCACGGCGCTTCAGAAAGTGCCGCGAAGCTGCTGACGACGGGCGGATTCTATCAATTAACGCACGCGGTGGCAGCGATTGCGCTGATGAATATTGCGCGTCGGTCAGCTGTCTTGTTGCTGGCAGGAAGCACGCTTTTTGCGGTAACGCTCTATTTGATCGCGCTTGGGTTCCCGCGCTGGCTCGGGGCGATTACGCCGATTGGTGGGGTGATGATGATTGGCGGATGGCTGTGGGTGGCTTGGCTTGCTCATCAAGAAACGCAGCGACATCGCTGAGCATTACGCTCTTATCGACATAGGTCTGGCCAATTCCGCGCGCGAGAAGGAAGGGCAGGGTGCCACCGCTCATTTTCTTATCATGCTGCATGTGGGCAACTAAATCCGCGCCTGAGGCAGATATTTCCGCATCACGCAGACTAGCGGGAAGGCCGACGCTACGCAGATGAGCTGCAACACGGCCTGCGTCGTCATGCGAACAAAGGCCCTGCCGCGCGGAAAAGGCGAATGCCAGCGCCATGCCCGCTGCGACGCCTTCGCCGTGAAGCAGTTTGTCCGAAAAACCAGTTTCGGCTTCAAGCGCGTGACCAAAGGTATGGCCTAGGTTGAGCAGCGCGCGCCTATCGGCGGTTTCGCGTTCATCAGCTTCAACGATTGCGGCTTTTGCTTTTATGCTGTGATTGATCGCAAATGTCTGCGCCGCAAGGTTCTGAGCAAGCAATGCTGAACCATTTTGCTCACACCAAGCAAAAAAGCCAGCGTCGCTAATCAGCCCGTATTTGATCACCTCTGCATATCCCGCGCGCAGATCACGCGGGGGCAGCGTTGCTAAAACGGTCGGATCGATCAGCACAAAAGCAGGTTGATAAAACGCCCCGATCAGGTTTTTGCCAGCAACGGTGTTGATCGCGGTTTTTCCGCCAACCGACGAATCAACTTGGGCAAGCAATGTGGTGGGTATCTGGATGAAATGGCAGCCGCGTTTGATCAGCGACGCGGCAAACCCAACAAGATCGCCGATCACACCCCCGCCCAGCGCAATGATATGATCGCTGCGTTCAACCCCGAGTGCCAGCAATTCGTCACAAAGCGTTGAGAGCTGGCCCCATGATTTTGTGCCTTCACCCGCTGGCAATGTTATCACCTTCGCCGTCATACCTGATGCCGCGAGAGTTGCGTTCAATCGGGGGAGAACATGAACCGCGACGTTGGTTTCGGTCACGATAATGCACCGTCCTTCACGACAATATTGGCTCAGCACCTGACCCGCATGATCCAAAGCGCCTGCCTCGACTAATATGTCGTAGCTTCGATCTGCAAGATTGACGCTTATATGTGACATTTAAGAGCCTCTACGATGAGGTTGACCGTCGCTTCATGCGGCGCGGGCTGGCTTTGAACGCGGATGGGAGCTAGCGCATATATTGGGTTACGAATGCCTGCAAGCTCAGCCAATACCGATTTCGGGTCCTTGCCTTCCAAAAGCGGGCGCGTATTCCGCTTTCCGACGCGTTCGGCCAAAACGTTGATATCGGCATCAATCCAGACGGCAGTTGCGGTCGATAGGATCAGCGCCCGGGTATCCGCATTCATGAACGCTCCGCCGCCCGTAGCAACGATTTTTGGTGTGCCGTCGAGCAGCCGCGCGATGACGCGCCGTTCGCCATCGCGAAAATGATCTTCGCCAAATCGCTCGAAAATCTCACGAATCGATAAATCGGCGGCGATTTCAATTTCATGGTCTGCGTCAACAAATTCCAAACCGAACCGCGCGGCAAGGCGTCTACCAATCGTTGTTTTTCCAACGCCCATGAGGCCAATCAACACAATCGGACGCGAAATCTGCACGGGAAAAGGGTGACGATCAGCATTCATATCCAAAAGGGCTATACACAGGCCTACCGTCTCGGGCAAAAGAGCATATAAATGGTTTTGGTTGAGGCGTAAAAATGTCAAAATGGATTAAATGGGTGGCAGTTATTGCCGTAATTATTGGCATTTTGTTCTTGCTCGAAAGCCGCGTGAGCGAACGCCCGCTCAGCCCCCAAGTGAAAGCGGTTTCGGCTGATGTTCTCCAGAAATAAGCCCTATCTATCGGCTTTGTTCAGTGGTGCTCTGCTGCTGTGCGCGATCCCTGCACTGAGTCAGGATAAGCCTGAGTCGATCCTGCCGCCGGGGTTTGGTGAACCCGATGCGCCGTCTGAAAAGCCTGCCAATCCTGAACCGGAGCCTAAGAAGCCTGCAGGAGACCTTGTTCCTGATATCGCGTTGCGCATTCCCCAAGATCAGACGAGTACAGCCCCTGGTTCGGTTGATCAAAATGCGATTGCGCTGGACGCTGGCCTGCCTGTTGAGGGAACTGCTGAGGGTGAAGCTGAGTTCGTAGCACCAGTACTCCAAGATTTACCACCATCACTGCGCCGTTCAACCGCGCAAGTCGGCATTTTGGCAAGTGGTGATCATGACATGGGCGCGGCGGCGTTTAGCGGGGTCGACGGAAAATTCGTTTCACAAGTGATGCGGCGCATTAAGGCGCCGATTGCCTCACGCTGGGCGTCAATTGCGCTCCGCCGCGCGCTGCTGACCAAATCGAACACTCCGTCGCGTGTCAACGGCGCTGACTGGGTCGCTGAGCGCGCGTGGCTGTTGCTGCGGATGGGTGAGGCCGATTCAGCACGGATGTTGGTTCAGGCGGTAGATGTTGATCAATATACCCCCAAGATGTTTGATGTCGCGATGCAAGCCTCACTCGCAAGCGCTGATCCGGCGGGCATGTGTCCGATGGTTGAACCCGCGCTTGCACACAAGAATCCGCAGCCGGCATGGTTATTGGCAAGGGCGATGTGCGCAGGGCTTGCAGGCGAATCAGCACAAGCGGCGGCGCTTATCGATGTCGCCAGATCGAAAACCAAAGCACGCGGGTTAGACGCTCTGTTACCCGAAAAAGTAATCGGCGCTGGCGGTAACACCCGGCGCGCTGTCAATATTCAGTGGGACGGTGTGCGCGTTTTAACCGCGTGGCGCTACGGCTTGGCGAGCGCGACAGGGATCGAAATTCCCGACTCGCTGATGGCAACAGTCGGGCCTCAAGTTTTGGCATGGCAGGCACGATCACCGCTGCTTGATGCCGCTCAGCGTAATAAGGCGGCTGATATGGCGGCGGGACTGGGTGTGTTTTCAAGTTCAGCACTTGTTGATCATTATGCCGCTGTATTTGAAGCGACAGATGTAAGTGCGCGGTCAGGGTCTGTGCCGATGGTATTGCGCACCGCCTTTGCGGGCATTGACGAAGCGGCGCGTGTTGGCGCGGCACGGCAGCTATGGGCAGATCCCGCACTTCCCGAAACCGCGCGATATTCGCGATTATTGCTAACCTCACGTGCGGCAGCCATGGTAGCGCCGAGCAACACATTTGCAGGCGATATCGATCTATTGATCGCCTCAATGTTATCTTCAGGGCTTGATGTTTATGCTGACCGCTGGGCATTGGCGGTGGGCAATGCCAGTGGCGAGCCGGGGATGCGCGCGCGCGGGCTTTTGGCGGTCGGCGGCACCGAGCGAATGAATAATTTTGGCAGGGTGGAGATTGACACCTATCAAACAATGGTCGGCGGCGATGGCGGCAGGAAGGGGAGCTTTCTGTTCGCTGGCCTCGCAGGGCTTGGCCGGATTAGTTCCGCTGATATTTCAGCGCGGGCAGAGCGTTATGACGTTCCCGTGGGCCGTCAGACAAGCTGGACACGCGCATTGGAGCGCGCCATTGCCGCCAAAGCCAATGGTGCGGTCGTTGTGCTATGTGCCGCGGGTTTGCAAGGCAAGGACTGGTCGAAAGTTCCTGCTGGAAACCTATATCATGTCGTTTCAGCGCTTACCCGAATTGGCTATGAAGCAGAAGCGCGGATGATTGCGGCTGAAGCATTGACGCGGGCCTGATGCGTGGCAACGCTTGACGATGCGCTGCTGATTGACCGTTTTCTTGAAATGCTTGCCGCTGAGTGCGGGGCTGCACGAAATACCTTGAGCGCATATCGCAGTGATTTGCTGGCGGCATCACGGATAGTTGATGGCAATTTGGCATCAGCGCAGCCTGAAATGCTGGGGAAAATTGCTCAAAAATGGCAGAGTTTGGCTAAATCGAGTTTAGCGCGGAAATCAGCGGCGTTACGCCGCTTCTTTGGTTTTTTGGCTGACGAGGGATTGCGCACCGATGATCCTTCGCATGCATTGCCAAAGCCGTCTCCCGTGCGACCATTACCAAAGATTTTGAGCCGCACCGATGTTGAAAAGCTATTTGCGATCATCACACTGCGCATCGAAGCAGCACCAGCTGACCTTGCCTCTCAGCGATTACTGGTGCTCGTTGAACTGCTTTACGGATCGGGTTTGCGCGCGACTGAGCTTGTTTCGCTTGATGTCCGAGCGATTTCTCCGAACAGGCCTTTTGCCATAGTGAAAGGGAAGGGCGGCAAGGAGCGGATGGTTCCCGTATCAGACCGCGCTCGTGAGGCTGTTTCGCGTTGGCTGTTGATTCGAAACAGCGATTCGATGTGGCTGCTGCCGTCTGGGAAATCACATTTGAGCCGTATCCGCTTGTTCCAGTTGCTCAAGCAATTGGCAGTTGATGCTGATATTCCGGCTGAACGCGTCAGCCCCCATGTGCTGCGCCATGCCTTTGCCACGCATTTGCTTGAGGGCGGCGCAGACCTGCGGGCATTACAGTCAATGCTTGGGCATTCAGACATTGCAACGACTGAGATTTACACGCACGTCGATAGCAAACGACTCGTTGATCTGGTCAACCGTGCTCACCCGCTCGTTGACGAGCGACGGCGAGCGTCCTAACTCGACTGATATGATTGCCTATCTTGATTTCGAAAAACCGTTTGCGGAGCTTCAATCGCGAATTGCTGAGCTGCGTGAGACCGCAAGCGCGGGTACCGCTGATATTGGTGCCGATATCGACAAGCTTGAAATTAAAGCACAGCGGCTGTTGCAAGACACTTATTCAAAACTGACGCCGTGGCAAAAAACGCAAGTCGCGCGCCACCCTGAACGCCCGCACTTCAAAGATTATATTGCTGCGTTAGTGGGTGATTTCATGCCGCTCTGTGGTGACCGTGCATTTGGTGATGATCAGGCCATATTGGGCGGTTTTGGGCGGATAGAAGGTCGCCGTGTCATGGTAATTGGCCATGAAAAGGGTGATGATACCGTAAGCCGCCTGCGCCATAATTTTGGCATGGGAAAGCCTGAGGGTTACCGCAAAGCCATTCGTCTGATGGAGCTCGCTGGCCGATTTGGAGTGCCTGTGGTTACGCTCGTTGATACGCCAGGTGCGTTCCCAGGGCTGGCGGCTGAAGAACGTGGCCAAGCCGAAGCGATTGCGCGTTCAACGCAGGCCACACTCGATTTGGGTGTTCCCGTTGTTGCTTGTGTCGTTGGTGAAGGCGGATCAGGCGGCGCGGTAGCGCTGGCGGCGGCAAACCGCGTTATCATGTTTGAACACGCCATTTATTCAGTGATCACGCCAGAGGGCTGTGCATCGATCTTGTGGCGCACTGCTGACAAAGCCCCCGAAGCCGCCGAAGCGATGCGGATCACCGCGTCCGACTTGGAACGACTCGGCGTGATTGACCTCATCGTGCGCGAACCTGTCGGCGGCGCGCACCGCGATCCGAAAGTTGCGATTGAAACGCTCGGCAAAGCAATCGTCAGTTCACTTGACGAGCTTATACCGATGTCGCCTGAACAATTGAAGCTTGATCGGCGGCGAAAATTCCTTGCGATAGGGTCGGTATAGGGTGAACATTCTTCGTGTCGGGTTTTGAAGGGATTTAAGATGAAACATTTATTGCTAATCGGTGCTGCATTTGTCGCGGTGGAGGCTAGCGCGCAACCCGCTTTGCCGCCAGCGCAGCAAATCACCGCCAATGACCGCGCAGAGGGCGCTAAGGTTCATCCGCAATTGCTTGCTGAATTTGGTGGGGCTTATGCGGGGCCACAGGCTGATTATGTTACCAAAGTGGGTCAGCGGATTGCGGTTCAATCAGGGCTTTCCAATACGCAGGGTGATTTCAAGATCACTTTGCTCAATTCATCAGTCAACAATGCCTTCGCGATACCTGGGGGTTATGTTTACGTTACACGTCAGTTGCTCGGTTTGATGAATAATGAAGCTGAATTAGCCTCAGTCATGGGTCATGAAGTCGGGCATGTTGCCGCGCGTCATGGGCAAAAGCGTAATCGTAGGGCGACAATTGGAGGCCTAGGCGCTGTTTTGGCAACGGTGCTTGGGGCGGCGGTTGCGGGTGATGCGGGCGCAAAGTTGGGCCAGCAGCTTGGCGGATCAATCGCGCAATCGTTCGTGCTCAGCTATTCACGCGCGCAGGAATATGAGGCCGATGATCTCGGCGTGTCATATCTCGGCAAGGCGGGCTATGATCCGTTTGCCGCGTCAACGATGCTTAAATCGCTTGCCGCGCAAACAACGCTTGAAGCCCAAGTGCAAGGCAAGAACGCCAGCAACCTGCCAACGCGTCAAAGTACGCATCCCGATCCGGCAAGCCGAGTCGCAAGAGCTGCTCAAAAAGCGTCGATAACGCCCGCGACTGGCAAGCTACAGAATCGCGATGCTTTTTTGGCTGCTATCGACGGCATGATATATGACGATGATCCAAAACAAGGCATCATTGACGGTCAGATTTTCAGCCATGCCGATCTCAAGCTGACGTTCACTGCGCCAACTGGTTATTCTCTGTCTAACGGGAGCGAAGCAGTAACGATAACCGGCGCCGGCGGACGCGCGAGTTTTTCAGGTGCTGCTTATAACGGTGATTTAAAAGCCTATGTCAGCGCAGTTTTCAAAGCCGTCGGCGGGCAAACCGCGCTTGATTTCGGCACTGTTTCAAGCACGCAAATCAACGGCCTGCCTGTGAGCTATGCGAGTGCCTCGGCAAACGCGCAGTCTGGGCCAGTCATTGTGACGGTTTATGCCTATGAATTTTCGCCAACATCTGCGTTTCACATCGTTGCGATCTCGCCTGCGAACGGGGGCAGCTCGTTCAACAGCCTATTTCAAAGCGTTCGCCGACTATCGAATAGCGAGATTGCGGCGATCAAACCGCGAATTTTGCGCGTGGTGACTGTGCGATCAAGCGATACAATCGCGAGCCTCTCAGCGCGAATGGCCTATACTAGCAATCAAACCGAACGCTTTTTAACACTCAACGCGTTGTCGGCTGATTCGAAATTATCATCAGGCCAGAAGGTCAAAATCATTGTTTACGGTTGAGACATAAAAAACGGACGGGGAATTGCTTCCCCGCCCGCATTTTTTCAGCCGAAACCGCTAAACTTAGTTAGCGCCCTTGGTGTTAGCTGCGGTCATTTTACCATCAGCAGTTGCGAACGTTGTCGTCAACGTGTTGCCGAGGCTCTGCATTGCCGTGATAGCAGCGACAGCGATGAGTGCAGCAATAAGGCCATACTCGATTGCAGTTGCGCCCTTTTTGTCAGCGAAAAGCTTGCGGAAAAATTTCATGATTGGTCTCCAATGTTAAAGTTCAACTACCCGGTTGTTTTGGCCTAAGCCTCTGCAACAACTTTGGGGATAACGATCAAAAGTTTACAAAAGTTTAAAAGGCGAATGTTTTAATTCTGTCCCATCTTTGTGGCGACAAGGTTCCATGTGGCCTGATTTGTATCGGCAAAGCTCGACAACGCTGCGGCGATCGCAAGAAAGATCATCGCGATGAGCATGCCATATTCAATCGCGGTTGCGCCGCGCTTATCCTTCAAAAGCCTAGTTACAAATTTGGTCATAGCTATTCCCCGAAACGATTGTTCCATGATCGTCACGACCACGCTAAACCAGCGGTTGTTAAGGAATCGTTAGGGCGTGTGGAGATTTTAGGAAAATGACATGCTGATCGTTGTGGCAGTGGCGCTAATCGACGGGGATGGCCGAGTTTTAATCCAACAACGCCCGCCGGGCAAAAGTATGGCGGGGCTTTGGGAATTTCCCGGTGGCAAAGTCGAACGCGGCGAGTCGCCTGAAGCGGCGCTCGTTCGTGAATTGTCAGAGGAGTTGGCCATCAATGTCGAAAGCGCTTGCCTTGCGCCCGCAGCATTTGCCAGCGAGGCACTTGGCAATGAGCACCTCCTCTTATTGCTCTATATTTGCCGGAAATGGTCAGGCACGCCAAAGCCAATCGAAGCATCTGCGCTCAAATGGGTGCGCCCGAACGCGCTTTACTCAATAGATATGCCGCCCGCTGATCGGCCGCTGATCGGCCTTCTTGATGCGCTCGTGTGAGGCATTTCAGAGGGCAAAGGCTTCCACCCGTTCATAAAAATGATCGAAAACGTCTCGGTTAGATCACTTTCTTCAAAACGCCTTTGCGCTTCGTCCAACCAACTGCGTTTCATCGGCGGTCTCGTGACTAGGCAGTTTGACAGAGTGTTACTGCGCAGATCGGAAATCAGTGTTTGAAACTTGGCATAATGCACCGCGATGCTATCGACATCGGCTACGGGCATCGCAAAGCCAGCGCGAGCGAGCAAATCACCAGCGCTCCTTACATCGATAAGTGGGTGCACCCGCGAAATGCTGGGCTCAATCGCTTGCGAAATCGATTTGAGCAGCGGGATGCTGTCAACGCCAATCATCGCGCCAAGGAACAAGCCGTCGGGCTTCAATATCCGGCGGATAAGCAGAAGCGCGCCGGGCACATCACTCACTGTATCGAGCGAACCGATTGAAATGACCAGATCAAAGCTATCGTCAGCGAAAGGCAATCGATCTTCGTCACAGTGAACATCTGACGCGCTTGTTCGCCCCGGATTTGCGTGTACATAATGAGCGCCTATTGATTGCAGCGCCTCGTCAACACGCGCGTCATTTACCCCGATGATCAAAGCGCGGCTGAACGAGCGTTTGACACTGGCAAGCCGCGCAACAATCTCCTCCGCCATCCGCGCGGTAAGCCAGCGGCCTTCAAGCGCGCTGGCTGCGATCCGCTCAAACCGGCGCCATCTCAAACGGCGATCAAATATGTCAGGAGGGGCCATCAATTGGCTTGTGCATTTTTGTGAGCGCCGCGACAATGATGCGATGGGCTTTTTTTCACCGATGATTGATTTTGCGCTGCCGCCGCGCTGCGCTGGTTGTGGTTTGATTGTTGCAGGCGATTTCCAACTCTGCGTGACGTGCTGGCAATCGCTGACGTTTTTGCTCGCGCCTGGTTGTTTGCTGTGCGGATTGCCGATGGAGATTGAAGGCCACGTCTGCGCGCCCTGCCTTATGAAAGCACCCGAACATGATGGCGTGCGCGCCGCCGTTGCTTATGGCGATATTGCGCGCGCAATCGTGCTCAAGCTTAAGCATGGCAGGCGGATTGGTTTAGCAAAATTGATTGGCCGAACGCTTATCCGTCACCTCCCGAACGAGAGCGTGTTCATTGTGCCTGTCCCGCTTCATCGCTGGCGAATATGGCGGCGGGGGTTTAATCAATCGGCGCTGATTGCCGCTGAACTTAGCAAACTATCTAACCATGCGCTTGCGATTGATGGACTTATGCGGATAAAATCAACACCTCTGCTGCGTGGTTTAGGCCGAGCTGAGCGCGCTAAAGTGGTGAAGTCAGCATTTGGCGTAAACCCCGTGCATGCTCAGCACATAAGCGGCGCAACGATTGTGCTCGTTGACGATGTCTATACCAGCGGCGCCACTGCCAATGCCTGTGCACGCGCACTCAAGAAAGCAGGGGCTGCCCGCGTTATCATCCTGTGCTGGGCGCGCGTGTTACAAAATGATGCTGCGTTTGATTGACAAGTGACCGCCACAATCACATCTCTCAGGCATCAGTGATCGGAAATGCGATGCCCAAGATTGAAGTCTATACCAAATTCATGTGCCCCTACTGCGCGCGCGCGTTAAAACTGCTCCGGTCAAAGGGCGCTTCGGTCACCGAATATGATGCCACTTTGAACAGCGCTTTGAAGCGAGAGATGGTGTCGCGCGCGAACGGCAGCGCTACTTTTCCGCAGATATTCATCAATGATAAGCATGTGGGTGGATCAGATGACCTTGCCGCGTTAGACCGCGCCGGTGGGCTTGATCCGTTGCTGATGACGGGCTGATCCGTGAAGATTGCCATCGCACAAATGTGCAGCGGGATTGACCCCCTTCGCAATACAAAGGCGATCATTGCCGCGATCACTGAATCCGCAAATAGCGGCGCGACGATGCTGTTCACCCCCGAAATGTCAAACATCGTTGATTCGAACAGCGCGCGCGCTTTGCCCTTGCTTGCGCAGGAAGCGGATCATGAGTCACTAAAGACTATTCAAGCAGCGGCTGCCAATGCGTCGATTTGGGTGCATCTCGGGTCGATGGCGTTTTTGAGCGGAAAGTCTGATGGCCGGCGCGTTAACCGCGGGCTTGTGATTGACGACCAAGGCCATATTCGTGCGCGGTATGACAAGATGCATTTGTTCGACGTTGATTTGCCGACGGGTGAGCGTTGGCGCGAGTCGGCTTCTTATGAGGCGGGAGAGCGTGCTGTCGTCGCGCAAACGCCGCTTGGCAGGCTTGGTCTTTCGATTTGTTATGACCTGAGGTTTCCAGCGCTCTATCAAGTACAAAGCGCTGCTGGTGCCACGATATTGGCAATTCCCGCTGCGTTCACCGTGCCAACGGGATCTGCGCATTGGCATGTGCTGATGCGCGCAAGAGCGATTGAAAATGCGGCGTGGGTGGTCGCAGCGGCGCAGAACGGCTCTCACGAAGATGGTCGTCACACTTATGGCCATTCTCTGGTGATCAACCCGTGGGGCGATATCATCCTCGATATGGGGCAAGCGAACGGTTTGGGCTTTGCTGACATCGATCAAAATGCGGTTGATGATATCCGCGCGCGCATTCCCGTAATTGCGCACCGCCAGCACATTCCCGCTATTGAGTTTGCGCAATGATTGTTTTTGATCTTCAATGCACTCAGGCCAAACATATCTTTGAAATATGGTTCGGATCGTCAAATGCCTATGAGGATCAGCGCGCGCGTGGCCTGATCTCCTGCCCGTTTTGCGGCGACACTGCGGTTGAAAAAGCAATCATGGCGCCGCGCATAAGTGCAAAGGCCAATCAACAAAATGATCGCGCACAGACGGTTCTAGCGACTGACGATCCTGCACAACAGACCAAGATTACAGCCGCTATGACCGCGCTCGCAAAGGCCCAAGCAGCCGCGCTGGAAACATCAACATGGGTGGGAACGAGCTTCGATAAGCAAGCCAGAGCGATGGACGCGGGCGATATTCCGGTCACGTCAATTCACGGCCAAGCAACCGTTGAACAGGCAAAGGCATTGGCTGATGATGGCATCGCGATATTGCCGCTGCCATTTCCCGTCATTCCCCCAAACCAGCGCAATTGACCCTCTGTGATAGGCGCTCTATTCAGCCCATGCGCACCCGTAGCTCAGCAGGATAGAGCATCGGATTCCTAATCCGGGGGCCATGGGTTCGAATCCCGTCGGGTGCACCATGTTCAAGCTTCACGTTCTGATCAACAGCCCCAAAAGATGCGGCGCATGACCCAAAGATCATGCGCCGCCAGGCGGAGCACTCCTGTAGTGCCCTCGGGTCGCCTGTTGTTACCCGCCGCGTGGGGAAGGCGGGCAAAAGGGTATTTCAGCCTATCTCGGGTCGTCGATCATGGCGTCGTCCACTTGTCCCTTGCCAGGAAGTTCGGCTGACTTTGGGCAGTTGCGCTTAACTGTCAGCTGAACCACAACGCCGGTCGGCCCACCGCTATTATCGGCCCGCATCTCAACGGTGTGAACACCTCCACTTGAAGCTGCTGGGATTGTGTAGCTGAACGATGTCAAACTGCCCGGCAGAAACCCGTAATTGGGGGTGCCAACTGAAGATTTGACGAAGACACCATCGACGTAGATCGAGCCCTTATTGTCGGCAAGAAATTGACCGCTGACCGTGATTGTCGAGGGGATCGCGCAGCGGCGGGCGTCGAACTGCGTTTTGTAAGAGAATGCGCCAACGGTCGTGGGGTTACCGACGGGGCTTATCCAAGCTGCAGGTGGCAGCAAAGTGCCGAGCACGGGTAACCACGCGGGGTTGCTTGACGGAATTGTTGCCTGAGGCGAAGTGCCGCCCGGCCCAGTTACCGTCCACTGCGATGAGCCCGTGTTCAAAGCCAGTGCCGCACCCTGCGGCGCTTCGGGGCCAGCGCATTGGCAGCATTGCAGGATGGGAATCCGGTCACCGCGCGGCCCACCGGGGGCTGGCCGTGCTGCGTCCTGCGCAAGGCTTGCCGATGAAAATACGCTTGCGGCAAGTAACAGGCCGGTCATTCCCCGGCGTGAAAAAATCTCAATGCTCATTGCTATCTCCAATCATAAACGTCCGCGATTTCGGATGCGGATATTGATCAGTCGCGGTGAAGGCATGAAAGGTTCATTGGCCACGCAAATTTTGTTTAGCCTCAGCCGAAACTCATCCTGCGACAATGCTTGCGCTCCGTCGTGCGTTTCTTCAATGCTAGCCCCTGCGGCGGCTTCATCGCCGATGTGGAGACTGTTATGACGATCACACGTTTGCTGGTTAACCGCGCTTCGTTTGACAAAACCAAGGTTATTGAACGCGCGGAGCCAAATCTTTCCGAGGGTGAAGTGCTGATCAAAACGGGTGAATTTGCGCTCACCGCGAACAATATCACTTATGCTTTTGCGGGCGATATGATTGGCTATTGGAAATTCTTCCCCGAAGCGGGCGACGAATGGGGCGTGGTGCCGGTGTGGGGATTTGGCGAAGTCGTCGCGTCACGCTGTCCAGACTTGCCTATAGGGGATCGTTTCTGGGGCTTCTTGCCAATGGCTTCGCATGTTGTGATGAAGCCTGTCAAAGTGCGTGAACATGGCTTTGTCGATGGCGCTGAGCATCGTCAAGGCCTGCCAGTCATCTATAACGATTATCAGCGAACTCATAATGATGCGCCCGCGCTCGCGGCCATAACTGACGAGCGCAGCTTGCTCTTTCCGCTGCTGATTACCTCTTATCTGATTGCTGATTATCTGGAGGATAACGCGCTGTTCGGGGCTGAACAGGTGATCATCAGCAGCGCTTCCTCAAAGACAGGCTTTGGAACCGCGCATTATACGGGCGCGTTGGCTAACCGGCCTGAGCAGATCATCGGACTGACTTCGGCTGGCAATGTGGAGTTTACGAAGTCGCTTGGCCTTTATGATCAGGTGATCATTTATGACAGACTTGAAACGCTCGATAAATCTGTGCCCACAGCCTATGTTGATATGTCAGGCAATGGCGATATCCGCGCCGCACTCCATCATCATTTTGGCGACCAGATGAAGGCGAGCATCGGCGTTGGCGCGACACATTGGGAAGCGCCACGCAGCAACGCTACTTTGCCCGGTGCCAAGCCAACTATGTTCTTCGCGCCATCGCAAATCGTGAAGCGCAATGCCGATTGGGGGCCGGGCGCGCTGCTGGCTAAGGCTCAGGCGGCCAACATTGCGTTCGCCGCGTCGCTAAGTGATCTTGTGAAAGTGACGCATTTTAACGGCGCAGAGGCGATCAAGGTGCAATATGAAGCGATGGTAAGCGGCGCAACGCCGCCCGCGCAAGGTGTGATTTTGGCATTTTAGCGAGGCGCTGCTTGGCCTGCCTTGAACGATTAAGATGCGTGAATATGGCCGGTTTCGGGTCTTAATTCACTCATCGTCGTAGATAGCCACCTCAGCCGCGTTGCCATGCGATTGTTTGGCGCGGAACATTCCGGGCGTTGTAAAATGCCAGCCTGCTTCGCCTGAGGGTGCGACAAAGATCACCCCGCCGCTGCCGCCGAGCGACGTCACGTCAGCCATCACGATCTGTGCGGCTTCCCCAGCGGATTGCCCCGCCAGCCGCATCCGCGCGCAGATTTCATGCGCAACGGCCTCACGGATGAAGAACTCACCCGCTCCCGTCGCGGAGACTGCGCAAGCGCGATCATCGGCATAGGTTCCTGCGCCAATCAGCGGGGTGTCGCCAATCCTGCTCCAGCGCTTTCCCGTCAGTCCGCCTGTCGACGTGGCGGCGGCAACATGACCCTGAGCATCAAGCGCGACCGCGCCAACGGTGCCATATTTGAGATCAACATCATACCAATTTACTTTATTGGTTTTCAATTCGTCAAGCTGGCGGCGGCGTTCGGGGGTTTCGAAATAGCTTTGCGGCGCGGTTGCCAAAGCTTGCTCGACCGCGAATTCATACGCGCCTTCGCCTGCGAGCAAAACGTGCGGACTGGCCGCCATCACCGCGCGCGCTGCGCTTATGGGGTTAACGATATCGCGCAGATTGGCAACCGCACCCGCATCGCGGCTAGCCCCATCCATGATCGCGGCATCGTGTCGGATGTTTCCTTCATAAGTGAGCACTGCGCCGCGCCCCGCGTTGAAATTGGGATCATCTTCAAGCACGCGAACGGCGGCTTCCACTGCGTCTAGTGCGGAGCCACTCGCGCTAAGAACCGCCGCGCCCGCAGCCAACGCCGCGCCAAGTGACACGCGCATAGTGGCATCCTGAGTGTCACTCAATTTGCCGCGTTGCATTGATCCTGCACCGCCGTGAATAACCAAGTTCCATTGGGGAAGAGCCATGTTCATTGCGCCTCGTTAGCACTGAAAGACGATGAATCAAGCGACGCAGATGTTTTGGTTAACCAAGTCTTTACAGTTTCGGCATTAACCACCATTGCTGATAAAACTGTAGTTGAGGAAGGGTGAGTGGTGACAAAATCAGTGCCAACGACCAAACCAAATCGTTGGCTTGACTCGTTTTTCCCCGCCTCACCTGATGTTGTCAGTGTCGCGGCCACGCATATGCAGGTCGAGCGATTGCGCCGTCAGGTGCCCAATCTCTATTCGGTCGCAATATTCAACACTGTGATTATCTTGCTAGCGCTCTGGCAAGACGGCGTTGCGTGGCAAGCAATGTTGATCCCCATGCTGCTTATTGTTTTTTGTTTGGTGCGCATTGTCATGTGGCTGAGGCAAGACATTAACTTACTCAGCGACGCCGCTGCCGATAAGGTCATTGTGCAAGTCACCGTGGCAGCCACCATCGGTGTGACGATGGCGGCAATGTGGTGCATCTGGTCACTGTCGAGCAAAACGCTCACTTATCCGTTACTTTCACCGATTTCGCTGGCCTTAGGTGTCATTTGTGTGGCGCACTGTTTAGCTACGGTCAGAGTGCCCGCGATATTGTCGCTTGTGATTGGTATATATCCGAGCAGCATTTATATGGTTCTTACAGGGGATCAGCTGTCGGTTCTGCTTGGGCTGACGTTCATGACCTCAGCTGTGCTTCAGGTTCGATTGATCAATGAGCAATATGCGTTGATGATCAAAGGATTGCTTATGGAAAAGCAGATTCGTGATCTGGCCAATACCGATACAGTAACGGGCTTGGCCAATCGTCGCGCGTTCATGGAACAGTTTGAACTGGCGCTCGCGAGTGATCAGGCTTTTGGTATCGCCTTGATCGATCTTGACGAGTTCAAGCAAGTAAACGACCGGCTTGGCCATCTGACTGGAGACGCTGTGCTCACAGCCATTGGTGATCGTTTGAATGAAAGGCTTAGCGATAAGGATGTTGCGGGGCGCTTTGGTGGGGATGAATTTGTGATGCTCCTTTACGGTGCCGCTTCGCAGATTTCAGCGAAAGTGACCGGCGCTTTGGGTGCATTGTGTGAGCCAATGATCATCGCTGGCGATATCGTGCGGATCAAGGCCAGTATCGGTTTTGCCGAGCGCGGTCGCGACGGCTTAACAAGTGCGGCCCTACTCGCCGCGGCTGACACGGCGCTTTATGCAGCCAAGCAAGCCGGAAAGGCTCAAGTGATGGAGTATCAATCACCACAGGCTAAAGTGATTGCCGCTTAATCGCCGAGATGGTTTGCCAGCCTAGCGGCGCGGCCCTATACGCACTTCATGTCTTCACTACGTCCTTGGCGAGATATCGCCCGTCGTCAATCGCGTCAGATCATGGTGGGGAATGTTCCCGTTGGCGGTAACGCGCCGATCACCGTGCAAACGATGACCAACACGCTCACTAGCGATGCTAAAGCCACGATTGATCAGATCAGGCGATGTGAGGTAGCTGGCGTTGATATCATCCGCGTTTCATGCCCCGATGTTGAAAGCACGACCGCGCTCAAGCAAATCGTCCGCGCGAGCCGGGTTCCCATTGTTGCTGATATTCATTTCCATTATAAACGCGCGCTCGAAGCCGCTGATGCGGGTGCTGCTTGCTTGCGGATTAACCCGGGCAATATCGGCTCGGCTGATCGTGTGCGTGAAGTGGTGAACGCGGCCAAGGCGAATGGCTGTTCGATCCGTATCGGCGTGAATGCGGGTTCACTTGAGCGCGATTTGCTCGAAAAATACGGTGAGCCTTGCCCTGAGGCGCTCGTTGAAAGCGCGCTTGATCATATCCGTTTGCTCGAAGATCATGATTTCCGCGAATATAAGGTAGCGGTAAAGGCGAGCGACCATTTCCTTGCCGTCGCAGCCTATCATCAGCTTGCCGAGGCGGTTGATTGCCCGTTGCATCTAGGGATTACTGAAGCAGGCGGTCAGCGCGGCGGCACGGTCAAAAGCGCGATTGGGATTGGTTCGCTTATCTGGGCGGGGATTGGCGACACAATCCGTGTCTCGCTTTCGGCTGAGCCTGAAGAAGAAGTGCGCGTTGGCTTTGAGATATTGAAGTCGCTCGGCGTGCGGACGCGCGGCGTTCGCGTCGTCAGTTGCCCATCATGTGCGCGGCAGGGATTTGATGTAATCCGCACCGTGCAAGCGCTTGAAGAACGGCTTGAACATATCCAAACACCAATGTCGCTCTCAGTGCTCGGCTGCGTCGTTAACGGCCCCGGCGAAGCGCGCGAGACTGACATAGGCCTTACCGGCGGCGGCGCTGGCAAACATATGGTCTATCTCGCTGGGGTGACTGATCATCACATCAATGACGCCGATATGGTCGATCATATCGTGAGGCTGGTTGAAGCCAAGGCCGCCGAGATTGAGGCAGGGCGCGAGGTTAGCGCTGACGCTGGACATGGGTAATTCGCCGGTGGCTTGCTAGAGCGTGAGGACTTTAACATGATCCAGTTCGTCTTTGCGAGCGAAGCGCGGCAATCCATACTCCGGTGCCGCGAGTGGATTGCCGCGCTTCGCTCGCAAAGACGATTCAACCATATGTCATCACGGTCTAATTTCCGCTCCAGCAATCGGGCAGGCCGTATACATCCCACGCGGCCTTTAAGCCGATCCGGCTCGCAAAGGCCATGAAGCCCGGGTGATCGCGCAGGCGGTTATGCGGGTCGAACGGGCCCCAGAGCGCGGCGAGGATGAGGTGATTGCCGGGTTCCGCGCAGTCGCCAAAGGCTTCGAAAAAGGCAGGCGCGACGCCGCATCCCGCGAGAATGAGCATATACGCCATTTCAGACCGGCGGGCGGGGTCAGTGACCATGGCTGACATTTGCGCGACGAGGCCCGCGCGTTGCTCATCGGTGCCTGAGCAGATGATCGTCACCACCATCTTCCAGACTTCGGGCGTAGAGAGTTCGGACGCAAAGGCGCTCGAAGCAGAGGTTCGCGCCGCCTGCATTGCCCGCTCAACCGCTAGCTCGGTATTGCCGGCGGCCTGCGCGGCCAGCATGCCGGGCATGCTTGCGACATGATATTGGAGGCCGATGGCAAGCTCGGCGTGACGATCAGCCTCGGCCACATTGCCGTCGGCAAGCAGCGCAAGCGAGAGAACCATGTGATTGCGCCCCTGGATCGGATCAAGCGCAACCGCGTGTCTGAGCAGTGGCAGCGCATCGCGCACCCGCCCGATGATCAGCAGATAGTAACCGCGGCGGATCAGCACATCGGGATTGTTCGGATCGAAATGAACGCCCTTTCCGGCAAGACGCGCTGATTCCGCAATGTCGCCCTGCGTGACGGGCGTCCAAGACTGAACCATCCAAGCCAGGCCGTAATCGGGCTTGAGATCAATCGCCTTTTGCGCAGCCTCGAACGATTGCGCCAGAACCGCGCGGCGATCCTTTTGCTGGACATAACCGGCCATCTGGGCCTGAGCATAGCCTAGCTCTGCCCACGCCTCGGCAAAATCCGGATCGAGCGCGATGGCGCGTTTGAAGAAATCCTCGGCCTGTTCGAGAACGCCCTCGCCAAAGATGCGTTCGCGCAGCGCCCGGCCCTGCAGGAACAGCTCATAGGCTTCGTTATTCTGGGTCAGCGTCGGCGCGAGTCGGGTCTGGTCTTCATCAAGATGGAAAATCACCCGCAGTTCATCACAGACCGAGCGGGCAATCTGATCCTGAAGATCGAACACCGAATCAACCGTTCCGTGATAGGTATGCGACCAGATATGGGTATCGCTGTGCGCATCGATCAGCTGCGCGACAATCCGGAGCTGTTCGCCCTGTTTGCGCACCGAGCCTTCGAGGACATGATCGACGCCGAGCGCTTCGCCGATTGCCCTGATGCCTTTGCGCTCGCTTTTGAACGAGAAGGACGATGTCCGCCCTGCGACGCGGATGCCGCTTAAGGGCACAAGCGCGTTAATAATTTCCTCGGCGACGCCGTCAGAAAAATACCCTTGGTCTTGCGTCATGCTCATATCTGAAAAGGCGAGCACGGCGATTGAAGGCAGCGTTTCGGCTTGAACGAGCGCGGGTTCCGCTGCCACAGGATCAGAGGACGCGAGCGGCATGACCGAGACCGCAAGCCGGTAGCCCTTTTTGGAGATTGTCTCAATCGGCGTATCATGGCCCGACATATGTGAGAGCGCGCGGCGCAAGATGTAGATGGCGCGCGTCAGGCTTTCATCCGATCCAAACTTCACCGCCCAGACCTGATCGATCAGGTCATCGCGTGATACGACTTCGCCGCCGCGCGACGCGAGCATGCAGCAAACGTCCATGACCTTGGGTTCAAGGCTGACCGTTTCATCGCCGAAGATGATGACATTGCGCTTTGGAAAGACATTGCACGTCCCCAATTCAAAACCAGCGGCTAAACCTTCTCCAGCAAATGTCATGATGTCCCGTCCCTCGGTCACAACAACTCATACACTCATACAAGTACAACATATGATTGATAGGGCTTTTTAGCCAACGGCAAATCGGCTTGATTTGGCTGCCTCGTTAAGAAAGCGTTATTTTACCGTTCCAGCACCTGCCAAGGCGATGCTGCGCGCAAATTTTTCATCCCGAATCACTCGGAAAACCGCCAAAATCCACTAAAGATGAAAACATCATGTCGAAATCATGCCGCCCACAGGACGTTCGGGTGGGGTTCCTCCAAAAAGGATGCACAGCCAGCGATGGTTGGTAACCCAATCTAGGAGATCATATCATGTTTACTGTATCAAAAGCCTTCATCATCGGCGCTGCTGCAATTCTCTCGGCCAGCACCGCATCTGCAAACGACGCAGTCAGCGTCACCTTCCGTTATGAAAAGGCACTTTCGGTTGAGGCCAATTATAAAACATTCGCCCAGACCGCCAAGCGTGCTTGCGACTCTTCTATCTCAGCACTGAACAGTTTCAAGGCACAGAAGCTTTGCCGCACTTCGCTGGTGGCTGACGCAGTCGCAGCGACTAAGGTCGGCAACTTCATCGCCTATCACCAAAACCGCGAGAGCGAAGTCCAGATCGCTTCAGCCCGCCGTTGACCAACCTCCTTCCCCCTTGGGGGGTGCACGCGACCCGCACCCCCCAAAACTTACACTCATAAACTCCGCAGTCCAGTCCCCGCCACCCCGGGGGAGGGAGCCATAGGCGCGACTGGACGCGCGGATAACAGGAGACTGCCATGAAAATGCTTACACTCAAATCGACTCTGACTGGTGTGATCGCCGCTCTCGCTATGATCGGTGCGACCGCCCCGACAATAGCCAGGGCACAAGCCGGAGCGATGACCTTCACCTTCACTTCGACGAGCAATGCGCCGACACAGCTCGGTGGCAATGGGAAGAACGGTGTTCCTTATAGCGGCCAGCACTGGACGGGCAGCAGCACGGGCAAAACCTCGACGGGTGCGACGACCAAGACCAGCTTTAGCTGCGTGATGATGACGCAGCCGCCGACGGACACGCTGTTCCAAGCGCATATGCTGTGCGACGTCACCGCGTCGGACGGCGGCTATAGCGCGGCGATGGGATGCGAGTTCATCGACGTGGCAAAGGGTGAGGCGAGCTGCATCGGCGGGCTTTACGGCACCAGCGGGGCCTATGCAGGCCGCCGGGGATCGATCACCAATCACGGCGTTGGCAGTGTCTCAAGCGGCACTGGTCAGTGGTTTAAGTAAGCGTGTTACTATGACCGTTGGGGACTGTCACTTGTGACTGTCCCCAACGCAGCGCAGATTGCGCTGAGCATCGCGGCCTATCAAAGCCTTTTATTTCGTGCAATTTCGGTTCCCGATACCCGCCACAAAAACCACGCGCATTTTTCGTGGGCTGGTTTATAGGCGATGCTTCGGGGATGAGTGGAAATCGGAGTCGGGTGAGTGTTTAAGGGATTGAAGCCGATCAACTATCGCGGACGCGAGGTTTGGCCGTTGGTAGAAGGTGGAAAGGGCGTTTCGGCGACCAATCATATGAGTTCGGGCGCGTGGGCGGCGGCTGGCGGCATTGGCACGGTTAGCGCGGTCAACGCTGATAGTTATGATCCGACGGGTAAGATAATCCCGCAAGTCTATGCCAAGCGAACGCGCGCTGAACGGCATCAGGAGCTGATCCAATTTGCGATTGACGGCGCTGTAGAACAGGTCAAGCGCGCCTACGATCTGTCCAACGGGAAAGGCGCGATCAACATCAACGTGCTGTGGGAAATGGGCGGCGCTCAACCGATCCTGATGGGCGTTCTTGAGCGGACAAGGGGGCTGGTTTCGGGCGTCACTTGCGGCGCGGGGATGCCTTACAAACTTTCAGAAATTACGGCGTCGTTCGGCGTATCATATTTACCAATCGTGAGTTCGGGGCGGGCGTTTCGCGCGCTGTGGAAGCGCTCTTATTCAAAGCAAGCTGAATTTCTTTCAGCGGTAGTCTATGAGGATCCGTGGCTCGCGGGCGGGCATAATGGCCTCTCAAACGCTGAAGACCCCAATGAACCGCAAGCGCCTTATCCGCGCGTCAAAGCGCTGCGCGATATCATGCGCGAATGCGGTGTGTCTGATGATGTGCCGATCGTCATGGCGGGCGGCGTCTGGAATTTGAGCGAGTGGGAGGATTGGCTCGATAATCCAGAGCTTGGTCAGATTGCGTTTCAATTCGGCACGCGGCCCTTGCTCACGCAAGAAAGCCCAATCCCGCAAGGCTGGAAAGACCGGCTGATGACACTTGATGACGGCGATGTTCTGCTTCACAAATTCTCACCCACTGGGTTTTATTCAAGTGCGGTGAAAACCCCTTTCCTTAAGGACCTTCAGGCCCGTTCGGAACGGCAAATTGCCTTTTCGGGCGAACAAGTTGGTGATCATACACATCAGCTTGATGTCGGCGTTGGGCGCAAGAATTTTTGGGTGACTAAATCAGATTTGATGCATGCGCGTGAATGGTATGGTTTGGGCTATACTGATGCGCTCAAGACGCCCGATAATACTTTGGTCTATGTTACGCCTGACGATAAAAAGGTGATCCGTAAAGATCAGGCCGATTGTATGGGTTGCCTGTCTCACTGCGGATTTTCAGCGTGGAAAGATCATGATGATTGGTCAACCGGCTATCTCGCTGATCCGCGCAGTTTTTGCATTCAAAAGACGTTGCAGGATATTGCGCACGGCGGCGATGTTGAACAGAATCTGATGTTTGCGGGGCATAGTGCTTACCGGTTCAAACAAGATCCCTTTTATTCAAACGGATTTGTGCCAACGGTTAAGCAATTGGTTGACCGGATTTTGACGGGGGACTGAAGCGGGATGGCATTAAGCTGACTGCCTTCGTCTTTGCGAGCGAAGCGCGGCAATCCATTGGGTGGTGCAGCGAGTGGATTGCCGCGTCGCTGGGGCAAATGCCCCAGCCTGTCCTGAGCGGCTGTCTTGCCAGCCAGTCGAAGGGCTCCTCGTGGGAGACGATTAAACCGGATCAAACTTCGGGCACAGCACAACCCCAATCAATCAAGCTCCCATCCGCGTTCGCCGTGGCTGGTGAGGTCAAGTCCATCATGTTCAGCTTCCTCGTTGATCCGCATCGGGATAGCGTAGGAAATGATGAAGCCAATGCCAAGCGTGACGACGGTTGTCCAAACGATGGTGACAGTGACGCCAATCGCTTGCGCGACAAGCTGCGGCGCTAAGCTGTTGCCGTCAGCAAATCCAGCGCCGCCAAATAGCGGCAGGATCAGGATGGGAAAGATCAATGATCCAAGGATGCCGCCAACGCCGTGAACCGCAAAAACGTCAAGCGAATCGTCAATCTTGAGCGCTTGTTTGACAAATTGCACCGCGTAGAAACACAGTGCTCCGCCCAGAAGTCCGAGGATAATCGCCCCCATCGGCCCGATAAAGCCCGCAGCAGGCGTTACTGTCGCGAGGCCCGCCACTGCCCCGGTAACCACGCCGATTGACGTTGCCTTGCCAATCTTAATGCGCTCAATCCCAATCCAGACGAGGGCAGCGGCACACGCTGCAAAATGCGTGTTCAAAATGGCTGATGCCGCATCATCGCTCGCGGCCAAAGCTGATCCGCCGTTGAAGCCGTACCACCCCACCCACAGCAAACCAGCGCCAGTCATCGTGAGCGCGGGGCTATGCGGCGAGAGCAAGGTCTTGTTAAAGCCCTTGCGCGGGCCCAGCATCTTGGCGAGGATCAAAGCGGCGACGCCCGCCGTTGTGTGAACGACAATCCCGCCCGCAAAATCGAGCGTGCCGAGCTGCGCGAGCCAGCCGCCGCCCCATACCCAACGTGCGATGGGCACATAAACGAACAGTGACCAGAGGAGGCTAAACACGACGACCCAACCAAAGCGAATGCGTTCAACAAACGAACCAATGATAAGCGCGGGGGTGATAATCGCAAACGTCATCTGGAAAAGGACGAACGCACTTTCAGGGATCGATGTATCGGCGCGCAAATCGGAAAGCCCGCCCAGAAACGCATTGCCAACGCCGCCGATCCACGAATTGCCTTCGCCAAAGACGAGCGAATAGCCGATGATTGCCCAGAACAGTGAGACTATGGCAGTGATCACAAAGCAGTGCATGACGACCGAAAGAACGTTGCGCGCTCGCACCAATCCGCCGTAAAATAGCGCGAGACCGGGAATGGTCATCAGCAAAACGAGTGCCGAAGCAGTCAAAATCCACGCGGTATCACCGCTATCTGAAACGACGAGTGGCTGCGCGATGGCGGGTGTGGCAAGCAAGCATAGCAAACCTGCGGTCATCATTGTTCGAAGTTTCACACGTCACCCCTTTATCGTTTATCGACGTGCTAAGCCAAGCGTCGCGCGGCTTCAAGTGTTCAACAGGCTTGCTCGTCACTTTGTTGTTTGGCACAGATAGGTTTACGGTAAGTGGAAATTCGAGTGATGATGCGTATTCTTCTTTATTCATTGATGGTTTGTGGGTTGGTTTTTGGCGCGCTGAGTGATGCCCGCGCGCAGTCCAAGCCGCCTTACTGGGCGTCGATTTCTTCTGGGCAAGCGCGGATGCGCACTGGGCCAGGGCGTCAATTTCCGGCAAATTGGTTGTATCAACGCCCCGGATTGCCCGTTAAAATCATCGAATCCTACCAAAATTGGCGCAAGATCGAAGATCCTGATGGCACCCAAGGCTGGATGCAGGCCAATTTGCTCAGTAATGATCGCACGGGGTTGATCGTGGGAGACGTTCGCCCGCTGCGTCAAGAAGCAAACGGAGCAGCCAAGATTATCTGGCGCGCCGAACCCGGCGTCGTCGGCAAAATCAGTGATTGCGCGCGCGGCTGGTGCAGAATCGACGTGCGCGGGCGGATGGGCTTCATTGAAACTGCGCATCTGTGGGGCATTGACGCCGTCGAGACAAAGCCCTGAACTCTCTCCCGCTAGAAGTGATGATTGCGGGCGGTACGCTGCTTGGTATGATCATCGGCAGCTTTGTCGCGACGCTCGTGATCCGTTGGCCATTAGGGCGTTCAGTTGTGTCAGGCCGCTCACAATGTGATGGATGTCATCAGTCGCTGCGTGCGCGTGAGCTTGTGCCTCTCATATCATTTGTGCTTCAAAAAGGGCGCTGTCGCCATTGCGGCGTTTCGATTGATCGGCATCATGTTTTTGTCGAGCTGGGCTGTGCCGCAATTGGTGGGATTGCCTTAGCCGTATCGCCTGACGTCGCAGGGTTAGCCGGTGCCGTGTTCGGTTGGACTTTACTCGCGCTCGCACTGCTTGATGCTGAACATTTCTGGTTGCCTGATTTGCTTGTTCTCCCTCTTGGAGTTGCCGGATTGGCGATTGGTGCTGCGGGGATTGGGATCGGTTTTGAAGACCGGATTATTGGCGCGCTTGCAGGATTTCTGTCATTTGAGGCGATCAGGATCACTTACCGACTCAGCCGAGGCCGCGAAGGGCTGGGGGGCGGCGATCCAAAACTGCTCGGTGCGATTGGCGCGTGGCTTGGCTGGATAGTTTTGCCGTTCGTTGTGCTGGCTGCGTCGGGTATCGGCTTGCTCTGGGTGTTGACGAAGATGCTGCGCGGGCGAGCCGTATCAGCCAGCGACCGGATACCGCTAGGCACTTTGCTCGCGGTGGCAGCCTTTGCGGTGTGGGTGTTTACAACTTAGCTTGCTCATATGAGGTAATAGCGCCATCATTGATGAGACGAACGAACTGAAGGAGATCGAAGATGGCCAATGAAAAAGCAAGCGCGCAAAACATGTTGGCAGTGCTGACCAAACAGCGTGCGGCTTTCACTGAGGAGCTTCCGGTAGCCGCCGCGGTGCGCAAGGATCGGCTCACGCGCGCAATCGCCATGCTTGTTGATAATGCTGACGCATTTTGCGCGGCGATGTCAGAGGATTTCGGTCACCGCAGCACCGAACAGTCGATGATGACTGACATCACAACCTCAATTCGAGAGCTGAAGCATTCGATCAAGCATGTGGATGATTGGATGCGGCCTGAGCGGCGCAAGCTCGATTTTCCGTTGGGTTTGCTCGGCGCAAAGGGGATTGTTGAATTTCAGCCCAAGGGCGTTGTTGGCATCATCGCGCCGTGGAATTTTCCCGTGCAGCTGACGATGGGGCCGATTGCAGGTGCTTTCGCTGCTGGAAACCGCGTGATGATTAAATCATCTGAATATACGCCGAGCGTTGCGGCACTCTTTGAAGAGGTCGCGGCCAAATATTTTGATGAGAGCGAAGCCGCTTTCTTCAGTGGTGGCCCTGATGTGGGGCAGGCGTTTGCTAAGCTTGCCTTTGACCATTTGCTGTTTACGGGCGCGACGCCAGTCGGCAAGCATATCCTTCATGCCGCGGCAGATAATCTCACCCCCGTTACGCTTGAACTGGGCGGAAAATCGCCAACAATCATCGGGAAATCGGCTGATATTGAACAGGCGACGCAGCGTATCGCGCTTGGCAAAATGCTCAATGCGGGCCAAATCTGCTTGGCCCCCGATTATCTGATGGTGCCCCGCGCGCAAGAAGCCGAAGTGATTGAGGGGATGAAGGGCGCGGTGTCGCTCATGTATCCAACTCTGCTCAATAACCCTGATTATACCTCTGTCATGAACAGTCGGCACCGCGATCGGCTGACGGGCTATCTTGATGATGCGCGCGCGAAAGGTGCCGAGGTGGTTGAGATCAATCCAGCCAACGAGGATTTCGCGGCGTCGAATGGTAATAAGATGCCGCTCTATCTGATCCGCAACCCCACTGACGATATGGCGGTGATGCAGGAGGAAATCTTTGGGCCCATTTTGCCGATCAAGACTTATGACAAAATCGAAGAGGTGATTTCATACGTCAACCGCCATGATCGTCCGCTTGGGCTCTATTATTTTGGACAAGACAGTTCCGAACAACGCCAAGTGCTTGATCGCACAATCTCTGGCGGGGTGACGCTCAACGACGTGGTGTTCCATGTCAGCATGGAGGAATTGCCATTTGGCGGCGTCGGGCCATCGGGGATGGGGAGTTATCACGGACATGATGGCTTCAAAACGTTCAGCCATGCTAAGAGCGTCTATCACCAACCCAAGATCAATGTCGCCAAACTCGGGGGCTTCATGCCGCCTTATGGGAATGCAGCCAAATCAGCGATTAAGCGTGATTTGAAGGTGTGAATTGTTGCTTCGATTGATCGCGCCTGTCTAGAGTTTGATCACTTTAGCTCGACTGACCCATCGTCGCCCCGTGCTTGACACGGGGTTAGGCTATTGAGTTGGATAGGGTTAGAAGAAGAAGCCAAGCCCCGCATCAAGTGCGGGGTGACGGCTAAATTCAGTGTGGTTGGCTCGAAGCCTAGAGCATGATGAGTTTAGGTAGAGCAAATGTGTTCCCCTGCGGAGGCAGGGGTCCAGTCCCAGACAAAAAGAGTCTTTGTTAAGGTCTGGACCCCT
>JAYUAU010000024.1:0-11613 GCA_043741135.1 Sphingomonadales bacterium
TTGATCCACTTCGTCTTTGCGAGCGAAGCGCGGCAATCCATACTATGGTGCCGCGAGTGGATTGCCGCGTCGCTGCGCTCCTCGCAAAGACGATTCAACTTAATGTCATCACGCACTAAATTACCTCACCCGCTGCACGCGCACGCTCAATCACCGTCTTTTCCGCAATTGGCACCCAGCGGTAAGCGAGGATAAGCGCGGTTATTGAGATCGGCGCAACCGCAATCAACGAAAGCATACCAGTTGCCAAGTCACCCGTAAGGCTTGAAACTTTGCCCGCAATGTAAGGCCCAAGCGCCAGCCCCACCAATGTTGTTCCGATGAAGAACGTTGCGGTCGCCGCACCGCGCATTCTTGGCAAAACAAGATCAAGCGCGGTGGCAGCGCTCGCTCCCAAAGCACAGCTCGAAAGTGCGGTCATTGGCAATTGTAGCGCGAAGAAAAGCGTGAGGTTGTCGGTTGTGAAAGAGATGATGAACGGCACGATGGGCGCTGTTGCCCCAATCAGCGCGACGATTACGCGGCCCGCCGGATTGGTTTTACGCAAATGATCAGCGAATTGCCCCCCAATGATGACCCCCAGAAATCCGCCAAGCGCACCCGATGATCCGATCCAGAAGCCAGCGGTTGCAGCTGACGCACCAAGCGTACGCAACGCAAAGGGTGCTGCCCAAAAGCTGACAGCATAAGAAGTAAATGCAATCAAGCCATAACCAAGCGTAATACACAAAAATGCGGGTGTCCCCCAAATCAGTGCGAAAGCAGGAGGGTCGCGGTATCGCAACGCCGTCGCCCAGCTATACACCGCATAGACCCCGATGCCGATCGCAATCCACTGCGGAATATCGCCAGTAATCCTGATCAGCAGATAGGCCATAATAGCCACCACAGCGGCAACAGCAATATTGATAAAGAGTGGCACTGTGCCGCGCCGCGCTGCTCCTATGAGTGTGAAGGGCGGTATCACGGTGGTCAGCTCTTCGATAAATCCGCGAAAGGGTGCGTCGACAGGCGGCGTCACTATGCCATCAGATTGGCCGCGAAGCGGTTCACGAAGCGTTGATACAATGGCGGCGAGGAGCAAGCCGGGTAAACCAACCGCCAAAAATGCAGCCTGCCAGCCCGCAAGCCCGAGCGGCGCGCCGCCGCCTGCATAAGCGGCATTCCAATTTTTAACGACAAGTCCGCCAATAAACAGCGATAACCCCGCACCCAGATAAAGCCCCGACGAATAAATAGCGAGCGCGGTTGCACGTTTTTCCTTCGGGAAATAGTCAGACAAAAGCGAATAAGCGCAAGGGCTTGCGGTCGCTTCCCCAATACCAACGCCAAAACGCGCACCCGCCAGCTCAGCACCCGAGCGCGAAAACCCTGAAAGCGCGGTCATCGCGGACCAGATTGAAAGTCCGATTGTCATCAACCGAACACGCTTCCAGCTATCAGCGAGCCGACCAAGCGGAATCCCGAACAAAGCGTAAAAAACCCCAAAAGCTGTGCCATAAAGAAAGCCAAGATCAGCATCGCTCAGCTTCAAATCACGTTTCACATCCTCAGCCAAGATGCTCAAAATCTGGCGATCAACGAAGTTCAAAATGTAAACGAGGACGAGAATGAAAAGCACATACCAAGCGTAGCGCGGCGTGACGGAAGAAGCTGGTGGTAAGGTAGTTGTCAATTGACTCTCCTGCTCGGCGGTCACCGGTTCAAGCAGCAAACCTAACAGCGCAAGCGCTTTCGTCCACCGAAATCGCGATTAACAAACATCCTCATGTCGTGTTTCGCTTGAAATTGATCGCGTTTCCACCGATATTGTCTGTAATCGGCTATTGTGCCGGTGAAATGGAGTGTAATCACATGGCCAATTGGTCTGATCCTCGTGCACCGGGTGCCGCTTCGGCTACCGGAATGGGCATGGAAAGCGCCGCTTATGACGCGGGTCTGCGGTCCTTCATGCTTTCAGTTTATAATTATATGGCGTCGGGCATTTTGCTCACGGGCGTTGTTGCGTTGGCATTTGCGTACTTCGGTTACGCGCAGGCCGTCAGGGGAACCCCGCTGAGCTGGGTCATCATGCTCGCCCCGCTGGCGTTCGTGATGGTGATGAGCTTTGGCATCAACAAATTGTCGACCTTCGCCTTGCAAGCCTGCTTCTGGGGCTTTGCCACGGTGATGGGCCTGTCAATGTCGATGATCTTCCTCGTTTACACGGGCGAATCGATTGCGCAGACATTCTTTGCAACCGCAGCGGCGTTCCTTGGGCTTAGTCTTTACGGCTATACGACGAAGAAGAATTTGTCGGGGATGGGCACATTCTTGATGATGGGGCTTATCGGCTTGATCGTTGCGATGGTGATTAACATCTTCCTGCAAAGCTCGATGTTCAACATGGTGATCAGCGCGATCGGTGTGCTGATTTTCGCTGGTCTCACCGCCTATGATACGCAGCAGATCAAGAACAGCTACGCTTATGTCGCGGGCACTGACATGATCGGCAAAACCATCGTGATGAGCGCGCTCAACCTCTATCTTGACTTTATCAACATGTTCCAGTTCCTGTTGAGCTTCATGGGCTCACGCGACTAATCAAGTTGGTTTTGTGGAATGCGAAGGCCCGGGGGAGCGATCCTCTGGGCCTTTTTATTTAGGCAATTATACGACATTCGTCTTTGCGAGCGGAGCGCGGCAATCCATACTTCGGTGCAGCGAGTGGATTGCCGCGTCGCTGCGCTCCTCGCAAAGACAAATGAGCAAACGTGATCGATTTTGAGTCTAGCATTGTCAGCGGGGCGGCAGAGCAATCAACGATATCTGGCGACCATAATCGGGTTCCGCATTAAGCGTTGCGCGACGGTAACTGAAAAAGCGCGTTGGATCGCTCACCGTATCAAGCCCGAGCGCTTCGATATGAGCGACCCCCGCCTGTGCGAGGCGGTGTGAGACGTAGGCCTCGATATCGAAATAGGCGTGGCCGGGCTTTCCCCCAGTAAAGAAGCGCTCATTTTCCTGATCATCAGCCGTAAACCGCGCCACAAACTCATCGCTCACTTCATAAGATTTACGCGCGATACACGGGCCAACTGCGGCCCTAATCCGATCACGCTGCGCGCCGAGCGCTTCCATCGCATCAAGCGTCGCGTCGGTTATGCCGCCAATCGCGCCTTTCCATCCCGCATGCGCTGCGCCGATTACGCCTGCTTGAGTATCTGCGAAAAGCACGGGCACACAGTCAGCTGTCAATATGCCCAGCAATAAGCCGGGCCGGTCAGTCACCATCGCATCGCCGCGCGGTCGCTGATCATCGGCGAAGGGTGTCTCAATGTGCACGACGTCGGCTGAATGGATTTGAAACATCGTGATCAAGGCCGACCCGGGCATCACAGCATTTGTGGCACGCAACCGGTTCTCAATCACCGCAGCGCGGTCATCATCTGATCCAAGCCCGACGTTAAGTTCAGCATATAGTCCGCGCGAAACACCGCCACCCCGCCCCAAAAAACCGTGCGGCACCCCCTCAAGCGTTGCCGCCTTCAACACATCAATGGCTGACATCAGAAGCCGTCGGGTTCTGGCCAAGTCGGCGCAGTCATCGCGAGAACGCGAAACAAATCACCCATACCGTCTGCACTTGCCAATCGGTCACGCTCGCCATTGAATTTTTCCGCGCGCGCAGGGTGAACGCCCGCCAGCGCAATCGTCCGCTCAGCGAGCCCCAGCCGCGTTAGCCATTGACCCTGACCAACAGGGCCGAAAACCCGCGCGCCTTCAATTTCCCCGACCGCGCCTAGCGTTTCAAAATCAACATGTGCGGTTAAGTCTTGATCGCCCGGATCGCTAAATGGCTGTGTGTGCTGATGCGCGCGGATTGATTGCAGCGTGTCACCGATGGCGGGGCCTTGATAGCCATAGTCAATCACGATCATCGCCCCGCCTTGGCGAACCACCTTTTGTGAAAGATCACGCATGATCGCTACGCTGGCAGGCGATGTTTCAATGATGCTTCCGGGAGGAGATGCCAGCAATGCCTCAGGGATGATTTCGCTGGGCACTTGATTGCCGACCATCGCCACAAACGCACCATCCTCATATCCCACGAGCCGCTGATGCCAATTGCTGTCATGCTTGATCAATTGATGGATTGGTAGCGCATCAAAAAACTCATTCGCAGCGATCAACAGTGCCACACTATCAGGGAGCGTTGAGATATCGTCATGGAAGTGAGCATCCGGAAACAAAGCGCGCTGGGCTGCGCGGAGCACGGGACTGGTTTCGACGAAGTGAACTGGCGGTTCAAGCCCAACCATCGCCATCGCTTTACACGCATCGCGCGCGAGTGTGCCCCGGCCCGGGCCAAGTTCGACATAATGAACCGCTGGCTTATCCATCCGCAACCATAGGTCAGCGAGACACAGCCCGATCAATTCGCCAAACATCTGGCTGATTTCAGGCGCGGTGATGAAATCACCCAGTGCGCCTAATGGATCACGTGTCGCGTAATAATGGGTGTTTGCCACTGCCATGAAATGGGCGACAGGAATCGGGCCGCCCGCGGTAATGGCGCGCGCGAGCCTCTCGCTCAAACTTTCTTCAGCCAACGCTACTCGCTCCCGCGACAGGTTCAATGCGGACACGCCGCGCTTTTGCGGTGAAGAAGAGATAAAGCCCGACAATCAGCATCGGCAGGCTGAGCGTTTGGCCCATCGTGAGGCCCCATGACAAATCTTCGAGGCCCACATCTGGCTGACGGACAAGTTCCAACGCTGATCTGCTTGCGCCATAAATTATGAGAGCGGCGCCAACGAGCCGACCCGGCTGATAGCGGGCGTCGGTTTTCCAGAACATCACCCACAAAATAGCGAACATCACAATCCCCTCAAGTCCTGCTTCGTAAAGTTGGCTGGGGTGGCGCGGCAGCGTATCGCCAGCGCCGGGAAACACCATTCCCCATGGCAGGCTGGTAGGCCTTCCCCACAATTCACCATTAACGAAATTGGCAATCCGCGCGAGACCTAAGCCAACGGGCGTTGCGCACGCGATATAATCAGCGACGCGCAAGATCGGCAGCTGATTGCGCCACGTAAACCACCAGATCGCGATCAACACACCAATGAACCCGCCGTGGAGCGACATTCCGCCTTCCCAAACGCGGATGATATCGATTGGATTGAGGAAGATTGAGGGCCGGTAGAAAAGGCAATAGCCAAGTCGCCCGCCGAGGATGATCCCAAGCGTTGCGTAAAACATGAAATCGTCGATATGGCGCTGCGCCCAGGGTGAACCGGGCTGGCGCGAGAGTTTCACCAAATACCACCACGCAAAGATAATCCCCGCGATATAGCTGAGCGAATACCAGCGAATCTTAAAAAATCCCAGATCAAGCGCGATTGGGCTCAGCCCCAATTGGTCAAAATGAATGGCTGCCGTAGCGTCGGCGAATAGTGTCAGGATCAAGGCTTTTCCCCAGCAATTTTCCCCTTCATAGAGATAACAAAGCAGAACACAAAGAGGGAGAGATTCGCGATGCCATCAGAGCTTGATATTCGTATCAAAAAGGCTGTTGAGACGATCACCGCGCCCGGCGCGCCGATGCCGCTCACGCTGCACCATGCTTACGGTGTTGATCTGCCAATGATCGCGACTGCGCCGCCTGCACTTTCGCATTATTTTGCTCATTTCTGCGCGCAACACGGCGATGCAACCTTCATTGTTGACGGCGATGAACGGTTGAGTTTTGCGCAAACTTATTCATCGGCACTGGCGGTTGCTGTGTCGCTTGTCCGCGCGCACGGGGTGAAAAAGGGTGACCGGATCGGCATTGCCATGCGCAATGCGCCGAGCTGGATTGTGCTTTACATGGGCGTGCTGATGGCGGGCGGCTGTGTGACGTTGCTCAACGGCTGGTGGCAAGGAAATGAGCTTGCTGACGGGATCAATGAGGTTGAGGCAAGCTTGGTATTCGTTGATGCCCCGCGTGGTAAGCGTCTTGCTGAGTCAGGGGGAGCGCTAAGCGCCAAAATTGTCACGCTTGACCTAGCGTTACCGACCAGTGACGCTTTAGCCCCGATCCTGAGCGCATCGCATATCAACGAGGATAGTCTTCCTGAATTAACCGGGGATGATCTGGCGACGATCCTGTTTACATCAGGATCAACCGGCCAATCCAAAGGGGCTTTTTCAACGCACCGCGCGGTTGTGCAGGGCACGTTCAACTATATCGTCCAAGCCTTGATGATGCTCCAACTCGCGACCGAGGACGGCCGGATTAAAGCTGACGCGCCGCAACATGCGACGCTGATGACGGTGCCTTTATTCCACGTCACGGGTGAAATCCCGATGCTGCTCGTCAGCTTTGCGATTGGCCGCAAAATGGTGATGATGCCCAAATGGAATGCGCTCACCGCGATGCAATTGATCGAGGCGGAAAAGATAACGAACTTCACGGGCGTTCCGCTGATGAGCTTTGAGATTCTCACGCATCCTGACCGCCACAAATATAATCTGTCGACAATCCAGAGCTTTGCGGCTGGCGGTGCGCCGCGCCCTGCTGAACATGTCCGCCGCCTTCATGATGAACTCGAAGGTAGTCCGCCTGCGCTTGGGTATGGCCTTACTGAAACCAATGCGGTTGGCTGCGGTGTTTTTGGTGAAAATTATGTTGCCAAGCCTTCAAGCACGGGAATGGGCTCACTACCGCTCGTCGACCTCGCAATCCTTGATGGCTCTGGAAAACCAGTTGCGCAAGGCGCGCGCGGCGAAGTCGCGATCCGCTCAGTGTGTAACTTTACCGGCTATTGGAACCGCCCTGATGCGACAGCTGATGCCTTCACCCGCGATGGCTATTTCTTGAGCGGAGATATTGGCTATCTTGATGAAGATGGTTACCTTTTCATCGTTGACCGCAAGAAGGATATCATCATCCGCGGCGGCGAAAATATTAGCTGTCAGGAAGTTGAAGCTGCGATTTATGCGCATCCTGATGTGTCTGAATGCGCGGTATTTGGGTTGCCCGATGAACGGCTCGGCGAAGTTGTTGGCGCGGTCGTTTATGCTCAGGACGTGACCGGTGAAGCGCTTAAGGCGTTTCTGGCAGAACAGCTCGCCGCGTATAAAGTGCCGCTGCAAATCTGGTTTTCTGTTGAGGCACTGCCTAGGCTCGGCACTGAAAAAATCGACAAAGTGAGCTTGCGGAAAACATACCGCGAAGCGTGGGCGAATATGGCGTGATGGCTAGCGCGCGGCCCGCGCCTCTTCTATCAGGCTTTCCATGTCGTTGTTCTCAACCTCACACGGTGAACCTATTCTCTCGCGCCGATCGCTGCTCGTCGGCGGCGCTATCGGGGGTGGGCTGTTGCTCGGCTGGCAGTTATGGCCGCGTGAATATAGCCCCAATCTTGTCGCGGCTGAGGGTGAAACGATCCTTGGCGGCTATATCAAGATCGGGATAGATGGGCATGTGACGGTCGTAACCCCGCAGATTGAAATGGGGCAGGGCAGCTATACGCTCGTCGCACAGATTATCGCCGATGAATTGGGGGCAGATTGGCGCACGATTGGAATTGAGCCAGCGCCGCTCAATCCGCTTTATGCCAATGCACTTTTTGCGAGCGAATGGCATGATGGCTGGCTTGATGAAGCGCCTTTGCAAATCACCGGTGGATCATCGACCGTCCGCAATTTTGAGCCTATCTTGCGGATAGCAGGCGCGGCTGCGCGCACTTTACTGTGTAAGGCGGCGGCTGCGCGTTGGGACGCTAGCTGGCAGGCGTGCGATAGTGCGCAAGGGTTTGTGATGCGCGGTGATGATCGGCTGCGCTTTGGTGAACTTGTTATTGAAGCCGCGAAATTTTCGCTTCCGGGTGATATTCCGCTGCGTATGGGGCTGAATAACCGGCTCAGCGGGCGCGGGGTTAACCGGCTTGATATCCCGGCTAAGCTTGACGGCTCAGCCAATTATGCAGCGGACGTGCGATTGCCCGCGATGGTCTTTGCCGCGATCCGGCAAGGGCCGATGGGCGATAGCCGCCTGAAGAGCGTTGATAAAGCCGCCGCGAGTAAAGTCAGTGGCGTTCTCCAGATCGTTGAGCATGAGCGCTGGGTGGCGGTGATCGCGACCAATTGGTGGGCGGCGAACCATGCGCTAGGCAAAATTCGTCCGCGTTTTGTTACCAAGGGTGGTTTTATGAGCGATGCGAAAATTGCCGCTGGTTTGAAGGACGCACTAGTGAGCGATGGCAGCCGCATGGCAGAGGCTGGCGACGTTGACACTGCGCTCAGCACGGGCCGGATCATCAAGGCTGACTATGCCGTGGGCTTGGCTGCACACGCAGCGATTGAACCGCTTGCTGCAACGGCGGTGTTCGAAAATGATCGGCTCCAACTATGGATCGCGACTCAAGCCCCCGGCCTCGCGCGCAAGGCGGCGGCGCAGGCGATTGGGATTAGCGAGGATCAAGTTGATATCCACGCAATGATGATTGGCGGATCGTTCGGGCGCAAATATGAAGTCGAAATCGCAGCGCAAGTTGCGATCCTCGCGCTTAAGATCAAACGGCCCGTTCAGCTGATCTGGTCACGCGCTGAGGATTTGATGCATGATCGGTTCCGCCCCGCTGCAAAGGCGTCAATGGCCGCGTCAATTGGCCCGGCGGGTCAGCTACTCGGTTGGCACGCCAAAATTGCCGCGCCTGATGCTGTCGGCGAAATGCGTGACCGTATCGTTAACGGCACACCAGCGCATCAAGCGATGTCGAAGCGCGCGAGCGTCCAAGCAGTTGAAGGGGCAGTGCCACCTTATGCCATCGCGCATTACGCGATTGATCATCACCCAGCGGACATCGGTGTGCCTTCGGGAAAATGGCGATCAGGCGCGCATAGTTACACCGCCTTCTTTACTGAAAGCTTTATCGATGAGCTCGCAAAAGCGAGCGGGGTTGAAGCCTTTTCGTTTCGATTGGCGGCACTGCGCGACAATCCCCGGCTTGCGGCGTGCCTCACCAAGGTGGCGGCAAAAGGAGGCTGGCAAGGCGGCGGCGAGGGCACGGGGCAGGGGCTGGCGTGCCATGCGATGCAAGGCGGCTATATCGCGCTGCTTGCCGAAGCGAATATGGGTGAAGATCGACGCGTGCGGGTGACCAAGCTCATCTGTGTGGCTGATGTAGGCCGTGTCATCAATCCCGATATTGCACGCCAACAGATTGAAGGCGGATTGCTATTCGGGATGGCGGCGGCGTGTGGGAATGCGATTTCGGTCAAGCGCGGCATTGCAGGCCCTTTGCGATTGCGTCATCTTGGGCTACCGCTGCTTGCTGATATGCCAGAAATTAGTGTTGAACTTATCGTCAGCGATGCTGCTCCCGCCGGTATCGGTGAAATCGCAGTGCCGCCAGTCGCGCCCGCCATCGCCAATGCCTTGTTTGCGAGCAATGGCCAGCGTTACCGCACTTTGCCACTTGCTCCGGTCGCTCTGTGATGGATCGGCCCGCTGATCATCCCGCAGCACCGATTGGAAAGATTGGCGTGCTCATCGTCAATCTAGGGTCACCCGCTGCGCCAACGACCAAAGCCGTGCGCACTTATCTCTCACAATTCCTGACTGACAAGCGCGTCGTAGAGATACCCCAAATCATCTGGCAAGTGATTTTGCAAGGCATAATCCTCAACACCCGCCCTGCCAAATCTGCCGAAGCCTACCGACAGGTCTGGACTGACGAAGGCGCGCCGCTCGTGGCGATTACAAGGCGTCAGGCGAGCGCGTTGCAAACCGCTTTTGGGCCACAAGTGACCATTGATTTTGCGATGCGTTATGGCAGCCCGTCAATCGAAGATCGGCTCACCGCAATGAAGGAAAGCGGCTGTGATCGCATCCTGATCGCGCCGCTTTATCCGCAATATAGCGGCGCGACGACCGCGACAGTCAACGATGCGGTATTTAATGTGCTCGGTAAAATGCGCTGGCAACCCGCTTTGCGCACGATGCCGCCTTATCATGATGATCGGGCCTATATCGGTGCGCTCAAGGCGTCGGTTGAGGAGGGGATTGCCGCGCTTGATTTTGCGCCCGATGCGTTGCTGGCGAGTTTTCATTCGATGCCACTGCGCACGCTTGAAAAGGGAGATCCCTATCACTGCCACTGTCGCAAAACCGCGCGGCTGCTGAGTGAAGCGCTTGGGCGGCCGTTGATCGTTTCGTTCCAATCACGGCTGGGCAGGGCAAAATGGCTTGAACCCGCAACTGATAAAAGCCTCGAAGGCATGGGCGCACGAGGCATCAAAAAAATTGCGGTGATCGCGCCGGGATTTTCAGCGGATAACCTTGAAACACTTGAGGAAATTGCGATCCGTGGCAAGGAATCCTTTATCGAAGGCGGCGGCACCCATTTTGCGTATTTGCCCTGCCTCAACGATAGCGATAGCGGTGTTGCGATGTTGCACAGCTTACTCACGCGTGAACTTGCAGGGTGGATCAACCAAGGCTAGCTTTGTCAAAACAATAGAGGAGCTTGGTTATGTCACGCATAGCAATTGTCACCGGCGGAACGCGCGGTATTGGCGAAGCGATCAGCGTGATGCTGTCAGAAGCAGGCATTACCGTAGTCGCCAATTATGCCGGCAATGCTGAACGCGCGAAGGCATTTAGTGATCGCACGGGCATTGCGACTTTTGCATGGGATGTATCCGACCATCAGGCCTGCCTTGATGGCTGCGCCGCGGTTGAAGCAGCGCTCGGCCCCGTTGATATTGTCGTCAATAATGCGGGCATAACGCGCGATGGGACGCTCATGAAAATGAGCTATGACGCTTGGAAAGCGGTGATCGACACCAATTTGGGCGGTTGCTTCAATATGGCCAAAGCCACGTTTGCAGGCATGAAAGATCGCGGATGGGGGCGCTTTGTCAATATTGGATCGATCAATGGGCAAGCGGGCCAATACGGCCAGGTGAATTACGCTGCGGCCAAATCGGGCATCCACGGCTTCACAAAGGCGCTCGCACAAGAGGGCGCGAAGTTCGGGATTACGGTCAATGCAATCGCGCCGGGCTATATTGACACTGATATGGTGGCGGCGGTTCCGGCGGAGGTTTTGACCAAGATCGTCGCGAAAATTCCTGTCGGGCGGCTCGGTCAAGCAAGCGAAATTGCGCGCGGCGTCGCGTTCCTCTGTTCAGAAGAAGGCGGGTTCGTCACCGGATCGACACTGTCGATCAACGGCGGGCAGCATATGTATTGATGTATGTGGGCCCGATAAAACGCTCGGTGACAATTGCGGGGCATGAGACTTCAATCAGCTTAGAGCCGATTTTCTGGGAAGCTTTGCGGAGAGAAGCCGATGAGCAGGGCCTACCTCTGAACGCCTTGATTGCGCAAATTGATCTGGCGCGGATTAGCGTTGAAGCGCCGCCCAATCTGGCGAGTGCGATTCGAATATATTTGTTTGAGAGAGCAAGTCGCACATTTTAGCGGGATGACGTTAACCTAGAGCGGGATGAGGATAGGTTGATCCAAACACCGTCTACCCTGAGCCTGTCGAAGGGCTGCCCTTCGCTACGGAGTCAAGGACAGCCCTTCGACAGGCTCAGGGATGCGGATAAAGATATATAAATCAACCATATGTCATC
>JAYUAU010000025.1:0-11596 GCA_043741135.1 Sphingomonadales bacterium
TAGAGCATCGTGCAAAAAATCTGCACCATTCGTCTTTGCGAGCGAAGCGCGGCAATCCATCCAATGGTGCAGCGAGTGGATTGCCGCGTCGCTACGCTCCTCGCAAAGACGATTCATATTTAAGGCGGCACGCTTTAAACCAAAGCAATATCGGGCGCGTCCTCTGCTTTCATGCCGATCACATGATAGCCGCTATCGACATGATGCGTTTCGCCGGTCACGCCGCTCGATAAATCGCTGAGCAAATAGAGCCCTGCGCCGCCGACATCTTCAATCGTCGTGTTGCGCTTGAGCGGCGAATTATATTCGTTCCATTTCATGATGTAACGGAAATCGCCAATGCCACTCGCCGCGAGTGTCTTGATCGGCCCGGCTGAAATCGCGTTGACGCGGATGTTATCGCGCCCCAAATCAACCGCGAGATATTTGACTGAGGTTTCAAGCGCAGCCTTCGCCACCCCCATGACATTGTAATGCGGGATTACCTTTTCCGCGCCGTAATAGCTGAGCGTCAGCAGCGCGCCGCCGTTTGGCATCATCGCTGATGCGCGCTTTGCCACCGCCACAAAACTGTAGACGCTGATATTCATCGTCATCAGGAAATTTTCGAGGCTGGTATCAACATAGCCACCGCGCAGCTCATTCTTGTCAGAAAAACCAATCGCATGGACAACGAAATCAATTGTCGGCCAGCGCGCCGCGAGCGTAGCAAAACTAGCGTCAAGATTGGCCATATCAGCAACATCACAGTCAATCAGGAAATCGCTACCCAATTGCGCTGCCAGTGGCCTTACGCGTTTTTCTAGCGCCTCACCTTGAAACGAAAAGGCCAACTCAGCGCCTTCCTCATGCAGTTTCTTCGCAATGCCCCAGGCTAAGCTGCGATCATTAGCGAGCCCCATGATGAGCCCGCGTTTTCCGTTCATATATCCAGCCACTTGGCCTCCACTAAGTCATCAAATGTGCTTGGCTCCCTTACACTCGAAATTGCAGGGTTTGCCAAGGCCGCATTGATATGAGCGCCGATGACGATTCCGTAACCGACCAACCAGAAGAACAGGAGCGCCACGATCACCCCTGCTAGTCCGCCATATGTCAGTGAATAACCGCCGAACAGGGCGAGCACTCGCGGGAGCAAAGTGACAGCACCAAGCCACCAAAGCGTCGTGAACACAGCCCCTGGCCATTTCGGAAAATTGCGTCCCCGATATTCGGCAGGCGCAAGCGTCCAAAACATCATGAAGATTGAGATATAAATCAGGGTCAAAGGCATAAATCGCGTTGCGCCAATCCACGCGGCATAGACGCTTGCTGCGGGGAAAAAGCGTATAATCACTTCCTCAATCGCGGTTAAAAATATCTGCGCTGATAGCCCGATCATCATCAGCAACACCGAAAGCAATATGATCGCAATGCCAATCAAGCGGTATTGCCAGAAGGGGCGCATATAAGTCGCCCCGTAAGCGCGGCGCAGAATATCGCGGATCGTTTCGATAAAACTCGTCACCGTCCATAGCCCGACCGCTGCCCCGAACCACAAAAGCGCGCCGGTGCGCGCGACTAAGGCTTGCTGAACACTCGCTTCAATCATGCTCGCGACTGCGGGCGGCACCGCGCTGAGCACTGAACGAACGATGGCTTGAATATCAAGCTGCGGCCCGACCAATTGCGCAATCGCGGCGGCCACGATGAAGAAGGGGAAAAGTGTAAGCAACGACAGATAGGCAAGATTGCCAGCGTGAATGAAGCCATCATTGAATACGCCAACCGCAATCCTGCGGATCACTTCAAAGCTTTCCGACCCCGGCCCGATTTTCCCACGCCAACCGCCGACATGGCGATGAGCTTGCGGGTGGATACGCCGTTGCTCAGGCGATTCGGGCGAAATGCCGCGCACTAAACACCCATAGACCCGCGAATAGGTCGGTTGTCACTCCACCCCGTCACAAAATCTTGCAACGCTTCATCACTCGCCGGTACATCGATCATCAAAGTCACAAGCTGATCACCGCGAACGCCAGTTTTGCCCGTAAACCCGCGCGCCTTCAATCGCAGCACTTTGCCCGACGTTGACCCTTTGGGAATATTGAGCATCACGGGGCCTTCAACTGTCGGCACTTTGACAGCACCTCCGTTCACCGCTTCGCGCAGCGTTACCGGCAAATCGAGCCTAACATGATCGCCGTCGCGCGTGTAAAAAGCGTGCTTGCCAATCTCGATTGAAATGATCGCATCGCCGTTCCCGCCCGGGCCTGCCTCGCCTTTGCCCCCAACGCGAACTTGCGTTCCGGTCTCAACGCCTGCGGGCAAGCGCAGATCAATTGTTTTCCCATCCGAAAGCGTTATCCGCTGAGGTTTTGACGCCGCTGCATCTTCGAACGGCACCGCGAGCCGATAACTGACAGTGCCGCCTTTGGGCCTGACATGTTGGCGTGCGCCCGTTGCACCAAATAAACCTTCGAATATATCGCCGATATCGGCCGCCGCTGCGCCGCCAAAGCCACCCGCGCGTCCCTGAAAGCCGCCGCCACTGCCTCTGCCCGCAAAGGGGTTGGCCGGATTGCCATCGCCGTCAATTTCGCCGCGATCAAAGCTCGCGCGCTTGGCTTTATCACCGAGCAAATCATAAGCCGCTGTCACGCGGCTAAACCGCTCAGCAGCCTTGGGATTATTTTGATTAGTATCGGGGTGAAGCTCTTTAGCGAGCTTGCGATACGCCTTTTTGATATCAGCGTCGCTCGCCCCGCGCGCGACGCCGAGGGTGGTGTAAGGATCTGCCATAGCTGCTAACTAGGGAGTGTATTGCTCGGCGGCAACTAGCTAGCTTCCCGATTGTGCACCCTTATGATGACGGATGACCTCATCAATGATGAAGCGCAGGAATTTCTCGGTGAAATCGGGATCAAGATTAGCGTCAGTTGCCAATCGGCGGAGGCGTTCGATCTGTTTCTTTTCGCGTGACGAATCAGCCGGCGATAGCCCTGCCTCGGCCTTGTACACGCCCACCGCCTTGGTCACTTTGAACCGTTCAGCGAGCATATAAACCAACGCGGCATCAATATTATCAATGCTCTCGCGGTATTTTTGAAGCCTTCTGTCACTCATGTCACCGCCTCTCCCCAATATCTGGTGGCAATGCAAGCCGTGCGCCCTTGCGTTTGCGACCAAGCGACGCCAGAGGCTGACGATTATGACTGCAACACTTCACCGCTTGGGATCTCCCGCTGAACCATCGCTTGACCCGCTTGTCGCACTGGTCGCGGGGGGAATGAACAAAGTCAATGCTGTGATCCTTGATCGGATGCAGTCTGAAATTCCCTTGATCCCCGAACTCGCTGGTCATTTGATCGCGGGCGGGGGAAAACGCTTGCGGCCGATGCTGACGCTCGCTTGTGCTAAGTTGCTCGATTATTCGGGTGACCGCCATTATAAGCTCGCTGCCTGTGTTGAGTTCATTCACACCGCGACCCTGCTTCATGATGATGTCGTTGACGGCTCTGACTTGCGACGCGGACGGCGGACGGCGAACATCATTTGGGGTAATCCGGCGAGTGTTCTCGTCGGTGATTTTCTGTTCAGCCGCTCGTTTGAACTGATGGTTGAGGATGGCAGCCTCAAAGTGCTCAAGATCCTCTCCAACGCGAGCGCAGTGATCGCTGAAGGCGAAGTCAATCAATTGACCGCACAGCGCCAGATTACAACGGGCGAAGATAAATATCTTGATATCATTGGTGCGAAAACCGCAGCGCTCTTTGCCGCCGCGTGCCGAATTGCGGCGGTTGTTGCTGAGCGCGATGTGGCGACCGAGGAAGCGCTTGATACGTTTGGCCGCAATCTGGGCATTGCATTTCAATTGGTTGACGACGCCATTGATTATGCCAGCGACGCTGAAACAATGGGCAAGGGCGTCGGCGATGATTTCCGTGATGGTAAAGTCACGCTTCCGGTGATTTTGGCGCACGCGCGCGGGAATGATGAGGAGAAAGCCTTTTGGCGCGCGGCGATGGAGGGGCGGCTGGTGTCCGACGCCGATCTCGCGCGCGCAACGCTTTTGCTGCGCGATAGCCGCGCCATCGACGATACAATGATGCGCGCACGCCATTACGGCCAGCGTGCCATTGATGCTCTTGGTAGCTTTTCCGGTGGCGCTGCGAAAGATGCGCTGACCCAAGCCGTAGAATTTGCGATTGCGCGGGCGTATTGATGGCATAATATAGACAGAGACCCGCAGATAGGATATTTGTCTCTCATGAGACGTCCAACGCTTGCCTTCTGGAATTCAGCGGTGATGGTCGCGGTTGTTACAGTTAGCCTGTCGGGAATCGGCGGCGCATCCGTGGCAGTATTTGAATATGAGAAGCGACGCTCTGATATTGCTGCCGCGAAAGATACCGCCCGCTGCACTAGTGCCTATGAATATTTGCGTGATGATCGCGTTAATCAAGACAGCGTCGTTAACGAAAGAGTCAAATTTGCACGTGAGCAGATGAACGTCGCACGAGAATGCTCAAGAAGGGATACACGATGATCGAAGTTGCTATCGGGTTAACAATTGCCAGCATATGTCTCTTTGTCGCGGCGATGACGGGGCGGTATTTTGAGATCAAACGGTTGAACGAAGCTGACCGATTGGATAGCTGAGATTTTTGATCACGGCGATCTGCCAATTTTTGCAGTTTTGCCAGACCTAATTGAGGCGCTTGCTGAGCGCCCCAACCTCGTCCTCATCGCTCCCCCCGGCGCTGGCAAGACGACCGCAGTTGCGCCCGCACTTCTCACTGAACCTTGGTGCAGCGGCAAAATCCTTTTGCTCTCCCCTCGCCGCCTTGCCGCGCGCGCTGCTGCTGAACGGATGGCCGAGTTGGCGGGTGAGCCAGTAGGCAAGACAATCGGCTATGCCACGCGGATGGATAGCAAACAGTCGCCCGCAACACGCGTCCTTGTGTTGACTGAGGGCATATTCCGCAACCGGATACAGGCCGATCCAGAGCTAGCGGGCGTTTCGGCGGTGTTGTTTGATGAAGTCCATGAGCGCAGCCTTGATAGTGATTTTGGCCTCGCTCTCGCGCTTGATGCACAATCCGCGCTGCGGCCAGACTTGCGCTTGATCGCGATGTCAGCCACGCTTGATGGCAATCGCTTTGCGGCGATCATGAACGCGCCAGTGATTGAAAGCGAGGGCCGCGCTTATCCGCTGACTTTGCGCCATATTGGCAAGCGAACCGAGGCGCGGATCGAGGATCAAATGGCAAGCGCAATCCGAACTGCGATGAGCGAGAATGACGGCGATTGCCTTGCCTTCGTGCCTGGTGTGGGTGAAATAGAGCGTGTTGCCGAACGGCTGAGTGGCTTGGCCGGCGATATCATCGTCCACAAGCTCCACGGCAGCTTAGACCCCGCAGATCAGCGCGCCGCGATTGCGGCCGCCGCGCCGGGCAAACGTAAGCTGATCATCGCCACGTCAATTGCTGAAACCAGCCTGACGATCGACGGCGTGCGGATTGTTGTCGACTCAGGGCTTGCGCGCCGCCCGCGCTATGACCGTGCGGCGGGGATGACGCGGCTGGTGACGGAGCGCGCAAGCCAAGCGGCGGTGACGCAGCGCGCAGGCAGAGCGGCGCGTCAGGCACCCGGTATCGCCTACCGCCTATGGGAGCAAGCCGCTACCGAAGGGCTACCGAGATTTGATCCGCCCGAAATATTGGAGGCTGATTTATCCGCCCTCACGCTTGATTGTGCGCTGTGGGGGGTGAGTGATCCGGCGAGCCTGACCTGGATTGATCCGCCGCCCACGCCTGCGCTCGCCGAAGCGCGCACACGGCTTATGTCAATTGGCGCGCTCGACGAAGATGCCCGCCCCACGCCGCACGGCAAAGCGATTGCCGCACTCCCATTGCCGCCGCGTCTTGCGCATATGATCGTGCGCGCAGGCGACTTGGGAATCGGTGTCGCGGCAGCCGAAGTGGCGGTTCTGCTCTCTGAGCGCGGGCTTGGCGGCAATGATGTTGATCTTGAAGTGCGGCTTAACCGGTGGCGCGGTGAGCGGGGGAAACGTGCTGATGCCGCAAGGGGACTGGCGAAGGGGTGGCTGCATTTGCTCGCGTCGCGCTCGCGAGCCGCGTTGGGCGTAGGCGGCGTTTCCACTGCCATCGCGCTCGCCTTTCCTGACCGAATTGCGCGGCGGCGCGGGGCATCGGGCGAAGCATGGGTGAGCGTCGGCGGGCGCGGCTTCAGCCTCGATCCTTCATCACATCTCGCCAAAAGTGAATGGCTCGCGGTGGCGGAAACGCAAGGGCAGGCGGCAGGCGCGCGGATCATCTCGGCTGCCGCAATAGAATTTGCAGAGATTGAAACGATGTTTGCAGAGCGCATCGAAACCATATGCAGCGTCAGCTTCGATCCCGCGACTGACCGGATCAGTGCGATGCGCCACCGCAGACTCGGCGCGATTATCTTGGCTTCGGGTAATGATAGCGACGCGAACACTGAGGAAATTGCCGCCGCAATGATGGCTGCCGTGCGCACTTACGGGCTATCGATCATTGCGTGGAGTGATACCGCAAACGCTCTGCGCATGCGTGCTGCTTTTGCCGGGATTGATGTGGTTAATGATGCCTCGCTCATCGAACAGCTCGACGAATGGCTTATGCCCTTGCTTTCGGACAAGCGCCGTTTTGCTGATGTTAGGGGAATCACCGCAGCACTCGAAGCACTCATCGGGTGGGACGGCATGAAGCGGATTAACGCGCTCGCCCCGTCACACTTTATTTCACCTGCGGGCACCCGCCACCCGATCGACTATGGCAGTGAGAGCGGCCCGCGTATCGAATTGCGCGTGCAAGCCTTGTTCGGGGTGAGCGAGCATCCGCTGATTGGCACGCACCGCATTCCGCTGATCCTCAGCCTCACCTCACCGCGCGGCACCCCGATCCAGACCACGCGCGATTTGCCCGGATTCTGGGTGGGAAGCTGGGCCGATGTCGCCAAAGACATGCGCGGGGCTTATCCCAAGCACAATTGGCCTGATAACCCGATGAGTGCTGTGGCGAGCCTGAAAACCAAGAAAGCGCAAGCGCGCCCTTGAACCCACCCTCGATTTGCGCAAAAGACGAAGAATGACGCAAGCTCGTATTTATCAAAAGCCCAAAAACGCAATGCAATCAGGTCGCGCGGGCACGAGCATGTGGATTTTGGAATATGTGCCAAGCGAAGCCCAGCGCGCTGATCCGCTGATGGGCTGGGCCGGATCAAGCGATACGTTGCGACAGCTGAGCCTCAAATTTCCGACGCTTGAGGCGGCAAAGGCTTATGCCGCACTTAAGGACATCGACGTTGATGTGATTGCTGCACCCAAGAAAGTGCTCAAGCTTCAAGCCTATGCGGACAATTTCCGGTAAAGCGGTTTTAAGGCGCCTTAGAATGATCCTATTTGGTTTTAGGTAGGTGGATAGCCGAGACGAGTAATTCGTCGTCTGGCGGTGGTTTAGCGCAACTTGTGCAAAATGTGAATCGTCTTTGCGAGGAGCCCTTCGACTGCCTTGCAGGCGCTCAGGACAGGCTGGGGCATTCGCCCCAGCGACGAAGCAATCCACTCGCGGCACCACCCTTATGGATTGTCGCGCTTCCGCTTTCGCGGAAGTTTACCCTGAGCGCCTGCAAGGCAGTCGAAGGGCTCGCAAAGACGAAGTGCGAGCCAGATGTCCCCCCACCCTTAAACCAGCGGTAGCAACGTCAGAAGTTTGACATCTATCCCCACGCCCTCAGCGCGTTTCCCCTCAATAAAGCGCGGCACATCCCCCAGAGCAACGCGGTGGACGGTGATATTCTCGCCGTCAACGCCGCCTCCTTCGCTGACTTTGGTCAGCCCGCGCGCGCGGACGAGTGTGAAGCTTTCGCTCACCATCCCGGGGGACGAATAAAATTCGCCGATGATTTCGATTGTCTGCGCGCGGTATCCGGTTTCTTCCTCAAGCTCACGCGCGGCGGCCAGATCAACGCCTTCGCCCGCCTCGTGATCGCCGACCAAACCGGCGGGCAATTCGAGGCAGTTCCGTCCAAGCGGAACGCGCCATTGTTCAACCAGAATGACGTGGCCATCATCAACCGCGAGGATGACCGCCGCCTTGATCCCGCGCGCACGGGCGACATATTCCCATTTTCCGTTCGTCTTTGCGGTAATGAATTTGCCCTGCCAAACGATGGCCTCAGACGTCACAGTTCAATCAACCGGTCAGGAAGCTCATTTTTATCATCATCAGCCCTTGGAAAATGGGCGGCGAGTATCGCACCGACATCGCCAATAGCTGCAACCATACCATCAGCAATCCGCCCTTCGCGCACGCCTGCAATCAGGTCAGCCATTGCCTTGCCCCATTCCTCAGCCGCGACTTTTGAATGGATTGCCTCGTCCGCAACAATTTCAGCGCGATGTTCTGCCATAGAGAGATAGATGAGTATCCCCGTCCGCCCCGTTGTGCGCCGTTCAGCCCCGACTTTGAAATAGCGCACCGCGCGGCTACGCACGCGCCGTGATTTGACGATGCCGGGTGTGACAAGCATCCGCAGTGGCATCCAGCTGAGCGACAGCCGCACAATCACGAAGACAAGGATGAACGCCGCGAGCGCGACCTCAATCGCTTCGGCAAGGCTGAACTCAGTCACCCAGCCGTTCGATAACGCCGCCGCTGCGCTCGTTACACTCGTGGGAAAAGCAGCGAGCGCTGCCACTGCCGCAATCGCCGCCACGACCGACCACCACAGCGCCACATCAAGATAACGGTCAGACGAATCCGCGCTGATCGTCACAATCTCGCCCGCTGTGCCGGCTTCAGCGGCGTGAACCGCAGCCGAAACGCGCGCGTGATCAGCCTCTGTCATGAGCCCCATTTTTGCCCGCGCCATCACCATCCCCCCGAGGAGCCGCCGCCGCCGAAGCCGCCGCCACCGCCTGAAAAGCCACCGCCCCCGCCAAACCCGCCGCCGCCGCCGCCCCATCCGCCGCCGCCGCTATCGCCGCCCCAGATGACGATGGGGCCGCCGCCAAAGCGGCGTCCGCGTTTGCCCGAAGCGAATAAGGGCCAGATCATCGGCATGATGAAGAAGAAAAAGATGAACAGCCAGAAAATAGCCGTGCTGACATCACCCATGTCGACATCCTTGCTTTTCTTCACGATCAATTGCGCGCGTTTCGCGGCTTCATCGGGAGGGAGCAAAAGCTGTGATGATATCGCGTCAACGCCAGCATTGATTCCGCCGGGAAAATCGCCCGCCTTAAAAAGCGGGGTTATCTGAGTGGAAATGATCACGCTCGACAGCGCATCAGTCAGGATTGGTTCAAGCCCATAGCCAACCTCAATCCGCAGCTTTCGGTCATTCGGCACCACGAGCAGGATCACGCCATTATTGACGCCCTTTTCACCAATGCCCCACGTTCGCCCAAGCCGATAGCCATAGTCCTCAATCGCGTAAGTGCGCCCCTTGCCATCATCAAGCGTGGGAATGGTGGCGACGACCAATTGCCGCCCGCTTTGCACCTCAAGATTTGCAAGCTTCGCAGTGAGCGCGACCTCATCAGCGTCCGGAATGATGTTGGCGGTATCAACGACGCGGCCCGAGAGCGCGGGAAAGGTCTGCGCTGTAGCAGGCACAGCGCAGAACAGGATCAACAGCGCGGCTATCCACGATGGCGTGAAGAGAGAGCGTAGAATCAGAACTTCACCGAAGGCGCGCGACCAGCATTGGGCGCGGTCGCGGTGTAAGTCGTCATTGGCTTTGACCCGTAGAAAATCTTCGCGCCTATCGCATCGGGGAAGGTGCGGATTGTCGTATTATAGCTCTGCACGGCTTCGTTATAATCTTTGACTGATACGTTGATCCGGTTTTCAGTGCCCTCAAGCTGCGATTGGAGTGCCAAGAAATTGGCGTTTGAACTTAACTGCGGATAGGCCTCAACACTCGCGAGCAATCGTCCGATTGAGCCGCTCAATTGCCCTTGCGCTTGTTGAAACGCGGCGACTTTTGCAGGGTCAGAGAGGTCAGCCGCGTTGACTTGCACCGACGTTGCCTTGGCGCGCGCCTCGGTGACTTGGATGAGAACGCTTGATTCCTGCTTGGCAAAGCCTTTGACAGTTTCAACAAGATTGGGAATGAGATCAGCGCGGCGCTGATAATCGGCTTGGACATTAGACCATTTCGCCTTCGCATTTTCTTCAGCTGTCGGAATGCTGTTCACGCCGCAGCTTGACAGTGATACAAGCGCAGCTGGCAGCAGCAGCGCAGTCAAAACACGATTGCTCAATTTCATCACGGCTAATCCCCTTCGGTTGAACTTAGCCACTATGTAGGGGTGGGGCTGCGCGGGCGCAATATGCTTGCAAATCCCCGAACATATGTCACCTTGCCGCCGCCAATCAACAGATGGGAAAAAGAGTATGAGTATGGGAAGCGAGTTTAAGGCATTTTTAGATCAAGGCAATGTCATGGGGCTAGCAGTCGGTGTGATCATCGGCGGCGCTTTTGGCAAAATCGTAACGTCATTTACCGATGATCTGATCATGCCAGTGATCGGATTATTTACCGGCGGCACAGATTTTGCGAGCAAATTCACCGTGTTGGGTGATGCGGTCGGCAAAGATGTGTCAACGCTTGAAGCCGCAAAAGCTGCGGGCGTTGCGGTGCTCGCCTGGGGCAGTTTCATCAACGCGGTCATCAATTTCGCGATCATCGCGCTCGTCATTTTCTTGCTCGTTCGTCAGATTAACAAGATGATGCCGCCCGCAGCAGCCGCGCCTGCTGGGCCAACCGAAGTCGATTTGTTGACGCAAATTCGCGATAGTTTGAAAAAATAAACGCGAAAGTTTAGGCCGCAGCCAATTCTTCGGAAACGGCTGCGGCTAAGCTTGTGCCATCAAGAATACGCGCGGTATCATCGCGAACGATCAGCATCGCGCGACGGATTTCGCAAAGCTCTTCGTCCTTGCAATCCTTGCACTTTTTATACGCCGTGCGGCTGACGCAGGGCACCAGCGCGAGCGGCCCTTCGATCACGCGGATGATATCACCCAGTGAAATCAAATGCGCGGGGCGGGCCAGCTCAAAGCCACCTTGTTTCCCCCGCGTGCTGACAACGAGCTTGGCGGCCTTTAATTCAGTTAAAATGATTTCGAGAAACTTCCGCGGGACGCTCGCCTCATGCGCAATCCGGCTCATCGGCACGGGCGCATGGCCGCTGGGTTCTTTTGAGAGAAGCAGCATGGCACGAAGCCCGTAACGAGAGCGCTGAGTGAGCATCAATACCCCCTAAGCAAGAGGGGTGATTAGGGCAACCCCGCATGCTCGCAAAAAACCCTACACTTTCCATTCAGATATTAGCGCCTATATATGCTGTGTCAGATTCGTCTGACTATGGTGATAAATGATGTTGTGTAATAGATGCAGCGGACCCGGGGGCGGTACCCGGCAGCTCCACCACAAGCCCTTGGCTATCCACGGGTTTTTGTCGGGGCTGAACTAGAATCGACGTGTGTTGAAAAGCGATATTTTTGCCCGGCATGGATAAGCCGTTAAATGGTTCAAACTCATAAGTGCAAACGATAAC
>JAYUAU010000026.1:0-5069 GCA_043741135.1 Sphingomonadales bacterium
AGGCGACGCGGCAATCCAGAAAGTCTCACATTTCCGCCACCTTCTGGATTGCTTCGCTACGCTCGCAATGACGAAGTGGAGGTTGATGGAGGTTCCCAGATTTTTGACGCTCTGGCGAAATTGTTCACTAAAAAAGCGGCCCACTCAGTTTCCTGAGCGGGCCTAAAGGTAAAGGTGCTTCGAATACAATTCGAATGCCCCTCGGGTCGCGTAGTCTGTATGAACGATTCGAATTCATTTGTATTGGAAGAATTTGACACATTGCGCTTTTTTTTGACGGTGGTGGGTTGCGGTGATAGCGCGTCAAATTATGACCGCGTTCAGCTTCATTCAGCCCTTTGTATTTCTGGTCGATCCCGAACGCGCGCACCGCATGACGATTGCGGCGCTTCGCCTTCTTCCCGTGAGTTCGCCAAAGCCGTTTGCGCCGTGCTTAGCGTCAACGGTCGCTGGCGTTCGGTTCCCGTCTCCAGTTGGGCTGGCAGCAGGATTTGATAAGGACGCCGAAGTTCCCAGTGCGATGTTGAGCTTAGGCTTTGGCTTTGTCGAAATTGGCACGGTCACCCCGCTTGCTCAATCGGGTAATCCAAAACCAAGGCTATTCCGGCTTGTTGAAGATCAGGGCGTGATCAACCGGATGGGGTTTAACAATTCGGGGCTAGCACGCGCGCATCAACGGCTACAGGCTAGACCAGATGGCGGCGTGATCGGCGTCAATATTGGCGCGAATAAAGATGCGAGCGACCGGATCGCAGATTATGTTACGGGCATGCGAACGATGGCGGACGTTGCCGATTATCTTACGGTCAATATAAGTTCGCCCAACACGCCGGGCTTACGCGGATTGCAAGATGCTGGCGCGCTGACTGAACTGCTTGATGCTCTGATTGCGGCGCGCGTGCCCGGTGATCCTCCCTTGTTCCTCAAGCTCGCGCCTGATCTTGATAGCGCGGGTGTTGATGCGGTTGTGAAGGTGGCGGCGGGCCGCGTTGACGCGCTGATCATCGCCAATACGACGATCAGCAGGCCAAAGCTTGCCTCGCGTCACGCAGAGCAAGCAGGGGGATTATCGGGTGCGCCGCTCGCCGCATTAGCGCGCGAACAATTACGCATTTTCCGAAAAAGCAGTGGCGGCAGCATTCCCCTGATTGCGGTGGGCGGAATTGCGGATGCAGATGATGCTTACGCTCGGATTCGGGGCGGTGCATCGCTTGTGCAAATCTATTCGGCGCTGGTTTATCACGGCCCTAGTCTTGCGAAGCACATTGCCGAGGGTATCGCTGAACACTTAGCAAAAGACGGATTCGCGAACATTGCCGATGCTGTTGGCGTTGATGCTGACTGATCAGCTGCGCAAAAGGGGCTTGCCGCGCCGCGTGGCTTGTTTAGTGTAGCGCCCATGTTCATTCGTCATCTCATTGGCTTAAGCCTTTTCCTCGCTCCATTGCCGCTTCTGGCGACGGGCGGAGTCGTCTCATCCGCTGACCCGCGCGCCAGTGAAGCGGGACGCGAAATACTCCGCGCAGGCGGTAGCGCGAGTGATGCTGCCATGGCGATGATGCTCGCGCTGACTGTTGTTGAACCGCAATCCTCAGGAATTGGCGGCGGTGGATTTCTGGTTCATCAAAGTGGTAAATCAGGCGGGATAGCAACAATCGATGGCCGCGAAATGGCACCGTCTGCGGCGCGGCCGACGCGGTTCATGAGCGCTGACGGAAAGCCAATGGGCTTTGTTAAAGCATTCCCCGGCGGGCTATCAGTCGGCGTTCCCGGCAATATCGCGCTGATGGCGTCTGCGCATAAAAAATGGGGCAAGTTGCGCTGGGCAAAGTTGTTTGATCCCGCGATCCGCTTGGCTGAAAATGGCTATGTCATCACGCCAGCGCTATCGAGCAGGTTGACCGGATTGTCGCAGATTTGGGCTGATTTTCCGCAAGCGCAGGCGATTTATTGGGATGTGGGTAAACCTAGGGCAGTGGGAACCGTGATCAAAAATCCTGCACTTGCCGCCTTGCTGAAGCGCGTCGCGAAAGGCGGGCCGCAAGCTTTTTATAAGGGTGAAAATGCAGGGGCTATCGGCGCGGCGGTTGCGGAATCAAAGCTCAACCCTGCGGTAATCACCCGCGCTGATCTGTCCGCCTACCGCGTCAAGGATCGTGCTGCGGTGTGCACGACATACCGGAGCTATAAATTATGCGGTATGGGGCCGCCTTCATCGGGCGCAACCACAGTGTTTCAGATACTTGGCATGCTCGAACGATTTGATATGAAAGCACTGGGTAAAGACAGCCCCGAAGCGTGGCATTTGATCGCTGAAAGCATGATGCTCGCTTATGCTGACCGTGAGAAATATCTCGGTGACGCTGATTTTGTCTCAGTGCCTGTCGCTGGCTTGCTTGATAAGGGCTATATAGCATCGCGCTCCGCACTCATTTCGCCAAGCGCGTCGCTGCCGAAATATGAAGCGGGAACACCTCCGGGCGCGAGGCCGCGAACCGCCGCACTATCGAGCGAAGTGGCCGGAACAACACATTTTGTCGCGACTGACGGCGATGGGAATGTCGCATCGATGACATCAACGATTGAGGGTGCCTTTGGCAGTCAGCTGATTGCCAACGGCTATTTCCTCAATAACGAGCTGACCGATTTCACATTTGCGCCTGAAAAGAATGGCGCGCCGGTCGCTAACCGTGTTGAAGCCGGAAAACGCCCGCTTTCATCGATGTCGCCCACAATTGTTTACGATAAAGAGGGGAAAGTGATCCTCGCGCTCGGATCAGCGGGTGGCAAACGGATCATCATGCACGTCACTAAAACGCTCATCGGCGCGCTTGATTTTGGCCTTCCTGCCAAAGATGCGATTGCGCTACCAAATATCTATTATGCTGGCGAAGCGGTGCTAGTTGAAGCCGGAACGAGCCTTTCAGCGATGCAGAATGATTTGGCAAGGCTCGGTCGCACCGTGGTTTCATCCGAACTCGGTTCGAAAGTGAATGCGGTCGAACGTACAGAACTTGGGTGGCGCGGGGCTGCTGATCCTCGCAGCGAAGGTAGTTGGCTCGACGAATGACAATAAGAGAATTTGAAACTTTCCCAAACCTCGTGACGATGTTCTTTGAACGCGCGCGTGAAAATGGCGAAAAGCCCTTCTTGGGCCGCAAACGCGAAGGCGGATGGAAAGCGTTTAGCTGGGCAGAAACCGCGCGCCAAGTCGCTTCGCTTGCGACGTCACTAAAAACGATGGGGTTAAAACCAGGCGACCGCGTGATGCTCGTTTCGGAAAATCGCCCTGAATGGTGCATCGCTGATCTTGGCATTATGGCTGCTGGCTGCATCACGGTGCCAACGTACACGACCAATACTGAACGCGATCATCAGCATATCTTGCAAGATAGCGGCGCGGTGGCAGTGATTGTTTCAACCGCAGCGCTTGCCAAGGCGGTTATTCCCGCAGTGCTACGTACATCGCATATCAAACATATCATCGGAATTGATCCGCTTCGCTCAGCGCAAACTGGATCGTTTGTCAGCCATGACTGGGATAATCTGATCAAAGGCCCCGCGAGCGATATCGCCGGTTGTGCTGCCAACGCTGCCAAGATCACACGCGATCAAACCGCGTGCATCATCTATACCAGCGGCACGGGTGGCGCACCGCGCGGCGTGATGCAGCATCACGGTGCGATCTTGCTCAATGTTGCGGGCTGCATTGATATCATCGCCAATGATTATAAATGGGGGGAGGAGGTCTTCCTCTCCTTCCTCCCGCTTAGCCATGCTTATGAACATTCGGGCGGCCAGTTTCTTCCCATCGGGCTGGGCGGGCAGATTTTCTATGCTGAAAGCCTAGAAAAGCTCGCGAGCAATATGGCTGAGGTGCGCCCGACATTGATGGTGGTGGTACCCAGGCTGTTTGAAATGCTCCGCACGCGGCTTGTCAAAGCCGTTGAAAAAGAGGGCAAAGTGCCGACCGCACTGTTGCGCCGCGCGCTTAGCCTTGGGGCGAAGGATATGGCGGGGGGTATGAAGTTTTGGGATCGGCCGATGAACATGCTGATCAACAAGACGCTACGTCCCAAAGTGCAGGCGAAATTCGGCGGGCGGATCATGGCGTTGGTATCAGGCGGTGCGCCGCTTAATCCCGAACTCGGCGTCTTTTTCCATTCGGTTGGCATCACAATCTTACAAGGTTATGGCCAAACCGAATCAGGCCCCGTCATTTCGTGCAATCGCCCGAGTGTTGGCCTCAAGATGGATACCGTTGGCCCGCCGCTCAAGGGGGTTGAGGTGAAAATCGCGGAGGACGGTGAAATCCTCACACGAGGCGAACTTGTTATGCACGGTTATTGGAACAACATAGCTGAAACCGAACGGGTGTTGAAGGAAGGCTGGCTCCATACCGGCGATATTGGCCATATTGACGCGAAGGGCCGGATTGTGATCACTGATCGCAAGAAGGACATCATCGTCAATGATAAGGGCGACAATGTCGCGCCGCAGCGCGTTGAGGGGATGCTGACGCTTGAGCCTGAGATCATTCAGGCGATGGTGATCGGTGATAAACGCCCGCATTTGGTCGGGCTAGTTGTGCCCGATCCCGAATGGGCGGTTGAATGGGCGCAGGCCAATGATGAGCGCTATGACCTGACCGCACTGTGCGATTTACCCGCATTCAGATCAGCCGTGATGGCGGCGGTTGACCGGGTCAATTCTCAACTGTCGAGCACCGAGCGCGTCCGTAAGATCGCGCTGACAGCTGATGCGTTTTCGATTGAGAACGAACAATTGACGCCCTCACTCAAAATCCGGCGGCACATGATCCGCGAGGTTTACGGCGCGAAGCTGGACGGGCTTTACGGGGGGTAGTCGAGTTTTCGGCGGGTTTAGCGACAATGATGGCGTTCGAGCGTTGAGGCAGGTGATTTGAAAGTTGGGCACCTCCATTAGCGCGTGATGCGTTAAATCTGAATCATACCAACTTGCATTGATGTGAACCCATTTCGTCTTTGCGAGCGGAGCGAAGCAATCCAGCTTTTGAGCCATTCTGGATTGCTTCGCTTGCGCTCGCA
>JAYUAU010000027.1:0-11524 GCA_043741135.1 Sphingomonadales bacterium
TTCGGCTGCAACCTGAGCGGCAATAGTATCCCGCATTCGCCCAAATATTCTGGTGCGGTCTATGCCTCTTATGAAATCGATCTGGGTGGTGCTGGCACATTAACACCTTATGCCGTGCTTACCTTCTCAGATTCCTTCTTCGGCCAACCGTTTAACTCGATCCTTGAACGGCAAGAAGCCTATACTAAGATCGATCTGCGGTTAACATGGGCGCTCAACGAAAAGATTGAGGTGCAGGGCTTCATCAATAATGTCACCAACAAGGCAACGGCAAACCGCTTCGTTTACGGTGGCGGCGGCGCTTTGCAGGCAAGCTACGCCCCTCCCCGCCTTTGGGGAGCGCGCGCTAGCTTCAAATTCTGATTTAATCGTCAGTTCGTCGCGAGAAAGGGCGGGGCTGTGGCTCCGCCCTTTTTTGTGGGATCATCAAGCGAGATCATCACAGCACTATATTTGAATTTGCCTTTATTTATCGCTGTGGTAGGCAGAAGCCTTGGTAAATATATTCCTATTTCACCATTGTTGCCGTTCTCGGGATTGACTCAATTTAACGCAGCCGAGCCGAAGAACGGTGATCAAAGGAAATTTAGATGATCGACAAAATGTTCAAATCGGTGATGGACCCTGAAAGCAACGGCGTTAGCCAACTTCCAAAAATTGTCCGTTTTCAAATCATGGTGGCGTTGTCATTCATGTGGTCAATCATTTTTTGTATCAGTGCGGGGGTGTTCGTGTGGCTTCCGGGATATTTGCTCGTTCACGTTGTGCTGCTTGCTGTGGGTATATTTGGAACTGGGTGGATTTTTCGAAGCTCAGGGACGTCTTCGGGCGGCGACTGAGCGTGGTGATCGGTGAAATAGCGGCACAAATCGCGCTGGTGTTGTTTGTGCTCTCGCTGGGGTATGTCGTTTTGGTGCGGCCCCAATTGAAACGGCTGACAGCGCACCAATCGTTTTTGGAGTCACTCAAGGTCGGTGATCGCATCGTGACACGCGGTGGGCTGATTGGCAGCATTACCGCGTTCGACGGCAGCGGAATTGTTCACTTGGCACTTTCTGACAGCGTGAAGGTCAACATTGAACGGAACAGCATCGAGCGCGGATTTCGCGGCGATGGGGCAGTGTCCGCGCGCGATTGATAACTCATTCCGGTGGTCGCTTAGTCTTGGACCGCTAGTTCAACACCGAGATTGCCCGCGCTTTGCTGCCCAATCAGTCGCAGCTTCGAGCATCGCAACATTTTGCGGTTGGTTGTAGGTTTCGGGCAGATGGCCGATTGCCGAATAAAACATCCGTCCCTTGCCGATGCACTTCGTCCACGCGATCGGATGGTCTTTGCCCATCGCCAAATCGCGCCCCATGCCAACAGGCTTATAGGTGCTTTCATCGAGGGTGAGCAGCACATTGGCTCCTGCAGCGCGCGGATTGGCCTTAAAGCTATACCATTCGTCAGTCATCCGCCATTCGCTCGGCAGCATTTTTGCGAGCGGATGCGCCGAATTCGTCATGATCCGCGCTTCCTGAAACTGCGGTGCCATCGGATGGCCGCTGAACCGTGCGCCAATCAGCGTATCAGGATACCAATCCCAGAAGTAAACTGGATCGCCCGCCGAACCGTGCACCGCGATGAAGCCACCGCCATTGTTGAGGTAGCTTTGCAACGTCTTTCGCTGGCTGAGGCTGAGCACATCACCGCTAATGTTATTCCAGATCACCGCGTCGAATTGCGCGAGCGTTTTGGCATTGAACGCCCCGCCCTTGTCAGTTGAGGCAATCGCCCAGCCTTTACGCTCTGCCATTGCTGAAAAGGCGGCATGAGCGGCATTCACTGAAGGCGTATCTTTGAAACCGTTGATTTTCTCAAACAACAGCAATTTCACCTTGGCATTGGGTAAAGTGAAACGCGGCACTTCATTATCATATCGCACACAGCGTGCCACCTTATCCGCCGCAGTCACCGGCAGTGCCCGCAATTCAGCATCCATCGTTGGCAATTTAGCAACATCGATGCCAGTAAAGCGCGCGGCCTCGCTAAGCGTAAGGATCGCCATGAACGAAGGTGTTGTCGTGCCCGTGAGAGAAGGCGGCAACGGACTATTTGAACGCGCGGGCATCGCCTTGGCCATTATGGCATTCGCAGCTGGGCTGAGCATCACATCGATCACTGGTGAGCTAGTTGAAAAAGGCGCATTGCGGTTTGGGCAATCGGTTACTGGCTTTGCCAGCGCTGACGTAGCTGATATTAGTGCCATGCCATACAGCACCAGCGCGGCTGCCTTGGCACTTCGGCTCTTGTTGCGGATCATCAGAGTTTCCCTTCCTTAAGCAATTCAGCGGCATGGTGCGCCGCGCGCGCGGTCAACGCCATATAAGTAAGTGATGGATTCTGGCATGCCGAGGATGCCATTACCGCGCCATCAGTGCAGAACAAATTGGATGCTTCATGCGCTTGGTTATATTTGTTGAACACCGATGTCAGCGGGTCGTTCCCCATCCGCGCGGTGCCCATTTCGTGGATGCCAAGCCCGGGAACACCAGGCTTATCAGACTGCGATACGACGAAGCCGTTCGCCGCCTCGATCATTGCTTTGCCATCGGCCAAAATCTGTTTGGCCATTTTGGCTTCGTTGGGGCCTTGCTCACAGCTGATGTGGACGATGGGAATGCCCCATTTATCGACATTTTTTGCGTTAAGCGTCACGCGGTTATCGGGGTTAGGGAGCATCTCACCAAAGCCGACAAGATAAACCAGCCACGGCCCAAGTTTGCGCGCTTTCTCTTTGCTTTCGACACCAAAGCCGGGTGCACTTGGCTGAACAGCACCACTGCGCCGCGTCGCCGCGCCCTGAAAACCGTAACCCCGGACATAGCCGTCAGCATCTTCACTGACATTGCGGAAACGCGGGATGTAAATGCCGCTCGGCCGCCGCCCTTGGTAATAGCTATCCGTCGGGCCATTTTTCAATATCCCGACGGTCGAAAGCGCATACATATGATCCATCAAATTGCGGCCAACCTGATCTGACTTGTTGCACAGCCCGTTCGGATTTGCCTCGCTCTTTGAGGTGAGCAAAATCTGCGAAGACGCGATAGTTGACGCATTGAGGAAAAATATCTTGGCCTCATAGGTGCGGCCAACCTTGGTTTTCGCATCGATAACCCGGACTGAGGTGATCTTTCCTGTCTTGGGGTCTTGCACCAAACTTTGAACGATTGCGTCAGTAACAATCGTCAAATTGCCCGTCCGTTCGGCTGCGGGCAGCGCCGCGCTAAGGCTCGAATAATTTGCGCCGTAACTGCATCCGCGCTCGCAAATCGAACGGTTCTGGCAGTTTGAACGGCCAAGCTCCTCATGATGCGGTTGCGCGACCGAGAGATTGGCAACACGGCCCGGAATAACCTTCCGGCCCGGAAATTTCGTTTCCACCGCTGACTTGAACAGCTTTTCGCCGTCGTTCAGCCCGAACTCGGGAATGAATTCACCATCAGGAAGTTGCGGCAAGCCTTCGTGTGAACCCGCAACGCCCACGAATTTTTCAACATGGTCATACCAAGGCGCCAAATCTTCGTAGCGAATGGGCCAATCGCAGCCATATCCATCCTTGGCATTTGCTTCAAAATCTTGGGGCGAAAGGCGGTAGCTTTGCCGCCCCCACATGATCGAACGCCCGCCGAGATGATTACCCCTGATCCACGCAAAGGGCTTTCCCTCGGGCGTGGTGTAGGGATGTTCGCTATCCTTCACCCAAAACTTTTTAGTTGCCTCATTGACCGCATAGCATTGCCGCTGAACCGCATAATCGCGCACGAGTTCATCTTCAGGAATTTTGTTGTTGTTGGGCAATTCCCACGGCATTTGCGAATCCATATAATCCGCGCCGTGTTCGATTTTGATGCCACGCTCGATCACCAAAACCTTCAGGCCGCGCTCACAAAGTTCCTTTGCCGCTATCCCGCCACTCATTCCTGAGCCTATTACAATTGCATCAAACATGATGTTCACTCCGCTCAGAAGGGGCCAGCGCTGGCCCAAGGCCGCGTGGTTTGCGTCACTTTGATTGATGGCTGCCATGCGCCCGGAACATGTTCGTAAATAAGTTCCTGCGTCATCGCGGCCTCACTGCTGTAATAGAGCGTGATCACAAGCTCTTTGACCTTCAAATAGCCATTGTCAGTGACCCAGTTGATCGGCGCAAACGGGCTTCCTTTCGGGGCATTGGCAGGCGGTTTGACGGGCACGAGGGCGGCCTTGTCGTGTGATCTGAGAACCACATCGCGTTCGGTGGGAGTGAGCGCGGCAAAGCTCTTTTTCTTAGCCGTTTTTGCCGCCGCTTCGATCCGGTCTAACGCCTCAACAATCGCCTTGCGGCTCTCAGCCGATGCCCATGTTGCCAGCATCGCATCGAGCTTTGGGGGAACGCCCGCACCGATTGCGCCAGGTGTATCCGTCGCAGGAACGATCGTATCAGCGAAAGCCGTCATCAGCTTGAAGCGCGGCGCATCAAGGAAGCGTTTAGCTTTGTCGAATTTTGCCGCTGATAGCGCGTCGGCGGGAATTGCGGTTGCCCCGATTAACATCAACGCCCGCTGCATCAGCGCGCGGCGATCCATCTGTGCAAAATCAAGCATCTTCACGTCTCCCAACATTCGGCGATATAACGATAGCCTTCGGTATAAACTTCCTCGGGGCTTGGAAAGAAATCACGCCAGACGCGCGTTGCCACTGCGAGTTCAGGCACCGCGCGACCAAAGGCTTCAATCACAAGCCAGCCATCATAGCCAAGTGCCTTGGCCGCTATGATCGTTTCGCAGATTTTAGCATGGCCTTTGCCCGGTGTACCACGATCATTTTCCGAAATATGGATATGCGCAAGCGCGCCCGCGGCATGGAGCGCGTCGAGCGCCGCCAGCGGGTCTTTCTCTTCAATATTGGCGTGGAACGTATCGTAGAGAACGCCAAATCCCGCCTCACCCACGCGGCCCGCGTATGCGATTGATTGCTCAATCGTGTTGAGCAAATGGGCTTCGAAGCGGTTGAGTGGTTCAAACGCCATGCCAATCCTCGCCGCACGCGCAACTGGCACAATTTGGCGATGGACGTCAGCACAACGACTGAGTTCGGTTTCGCTTGGGAACTCGCCAGAGAATACGCCCAGTGGTTGATAATAAGGGCCAACGAGCATTTCAGCGCCCAGCACCGAACAGCAATCAATTACTGATCGCAAGTGATCAACTGCGCCCTGCCGGTGGGTGGCATTGTCAGAAATGGGGCTGTTCGCCTCGTCAGGGATCACGGCCACGGCAGTACGTTCTAGCCCAATATCATCCAAGAGCGCGCCAAGCTTGGCGTAGTGCGCCGTGTCGCTCGCGTCGAAGATGGGGACTTCAACGCCGTCAAAACCGGTGTCCTTCAACGCCCGCAGGATTGGCGCATGCTCCTCAGTAACATGCCCCGTCCATAGCAGCATATTGATCCCAATTTTCACGGGTCATTTGGCCTTTCGTTCAAAGAGCCACACCGCGCCGAAAACGAAGAACAAAATGACGGGAATGATCGCAATCGTCTGAAAGCTCTGTTCAGCGGCATAGGATAATGCTTGTTGCAGTCCACCACTGCCGGGCTGCAACGCATCGAACGCCTCCTTGCCACCCGCCATTTCAAGCTTTGCATCGTCATAGATTTTGCCGAGTTGCGGCAGCACGAAATAGATTGCCATCGCGCCTGCAAAGCCGATGAGCCCGATGCCCCACGGCCCGCTTTTGGGGAAACGGCGCGACGCAGCGGCGAGCATCGTTGGCCACATAAAGCAGACGCCTAGCGCCCACAGCGTTGCTGAGATCAGCGCGGTGAGCGGCGAATTTGCGGTGCTTAACAGATACAGGCCAATCGCTGCGGGCACGGTGCACATCATCAGCAAGCCCATATCCGAAAAGCGGTGCGCGAGCGTGCCCGCAAAATGGCGCATGACAAACATGATTGCTGAGACATAAACGAGCACCAGGATGCCCGACATGCCCACCGTTTGTGAGAGCGTAACATCCACCCAAGCGCCCGGCGCGAGTTCTGCTGAGGCGGTCAAAAACATGATGCCAAAGAAAATCCAGAAGCTAGGCCGCTTAAACGGTTCAGCGATCATTTCGCCAAAGCTAACGCCCTGAACCGCGCTTTCCGTGGGAGGAAAATCATACCGGATCGCCCAGAGCGCAAGGATGACGCCGGGAATGATCGTGAGGGCAATTAGCGCTTCCCAACTCAGCGCAAGCGATTTGAAGAACACGACGCTCAACAGCCCGCCAACGATAATCCCCGCAGGCCACCAAGCATGGAGCGCATTGAGCTTGCCCGTTTTATCGTCGGCGCAAATTGTCGCGATAACGGGATTGATCGATGCTTCGGTTGCGCCCCAGCCAAAGCCCCACAGCACCATCGCGACATTGAGCAGCAGATAGGTTGACGATCCCGTTCCCGCTGCGAGCAAGACGAGGGCAGGGCCGATGATGAAGCAAGCCGCTGCAAACAGCAGCACGATTTTAGCACCCAGACGGTCTAGCAGCGGGCTGATCACGAGAAGGCTGAGCGCAAAGCCAAGGAACGAACTGCCCAAAACTGTGCCAATCATTTCACCCGAATGCAGAGCGTCAATCGGATCAAGCAGTGCTGACTTCATTGCACCCGCTGCGCCTGCGCGGATCGCATTCGAAAGCGCGGCGGTGAACAACGCCAACACGCATATCCAATAAATCGCGCGGTTATTGTAAGGCTTCCCCCGACCGTCTTCCATTGCGAACCCTCTCCCGTTGGTTTGTTTTAATCTGTCGTCAGTCCTAAAATTTGCTTGATCATCTCGCTATCAACATCGCCGCCCGCAAAATCATCAAAGGCTCGCTCAGCGCGCGTGATCATATGTTTGGCAATAAACGGCGCACCTTCAGCGGCCCCCTGTTCGGGATGTTTGAGTGCGCATTCCCATTCGAGCACTGCCCAGCCATCATAGCCATATTGCGTCATTTTTGAGAAGATCGCACTGAAATCAACTTGGCCGTCACCAAGTGAGCGGAATCGCCCGGGCCGATCAACCCAGCTTGAATAACTACCATATACGCCAGCGCGGCCATTGGGGCGGAACTCTGCATCCTTGACATGAAACGCTTTGATGCGCGCGTGATAGATGTCGATAAACGCCAGATAATCGAGCTGTTGCAGTACGAAATGCGACGGATCATAGAGGATATTCGCGCGTGGATGATCGTCGACTGCTTCCAAGAATCGCTCAAACGTTACACCATCGTGGAGGTCTTCGCCGGGGTGCAATTCATAGCAGACGTTGACCCCGTTTTCATCAAAGCTATCGAGAATTGGCTTCCAGCGCCGGCCCAGCTCAGCAAAGCCTTCCTCGACTAATCCAGCGGGGCGCTGCGGCCACGGATACATTAAATGCCACATCAAAGCGCCTGAAAATGTCGCGTGGCTCGTGCAACCAAAGCGGTGGCTCGCCTTTGCCGCAAGGTGCATTTGATCAACCGCCCACGCGGTGCGCGCCTCAACATTGCCGTGCAATTGTGTCGGCGCAAAGCGGTCGAACAAGTGGTCATAAGCGGGGTGCGAGGCGACCAATTGGCCCTGCAAATGTGTGGATAATTCGGTGACCTCAACACCGTTATCCTCACAAACGCCCTTTACTTCGTCAACATAAGTCTGGCTCTCGGCAGCTTTTTCCAGATCAAACAGCCGCGCATCACTTGTGGGGATTTGCACGCCCTTATAACCGAGCCCCGCCGCCCATTTGGTAATCTCATCAAGCGTGTTGAACGGCGCTTCATCACTTGCAAATTGCGCGAGGAAAATTGCCGGCCCTTTCATTTGGTCAATCCCTTCACGCCGTCAACCCTCTCACAATGCAACCCAGACTGCGCCTTGGCGGCTTGATTCTAGGGCAGCGCGAAGGAAGTTCATGCCAGATAATGTATCCTCCATCGTCGCATAGCCGGGATCACCTCCACCTGTTACTGTGCCGCGTATCTGCTTGGCAAACGCCGTATAGATATTGGCAAACGCTTCAAGATAGCCTTCGGGGTGCCCAGCAGGCATCCGTTGGATAGCCGCGATGGCAGGCGACAAATAGCCGCGATTGGCACCTGCATGCCACACTTCGTCGGGACGATTAAGGCGTTTGACAGTCATTGTATTCGGTTGTTCCTGCCGCCAATGCACACCCGCTTCATCGCAATAAATCGAGATTTGCAAATCGTTCATATCGCCGACACACACTTGGCTAGCGATCAAACTGCCCTTACCGCCTCCTGATAAGCGGAAAAGCGCCGCACCGTCATCATCGATTTGCCGACCAGGAAGCATCGTTAGCTCGCAGCAGATTTCAGATATGCGTTCGCCGGTGATAAACTCGACCAGATTGGCTGCGTGCGTGCCAATATCACCAAAAGCCCCCGCATCGCCCGATTGCTTGGGATCAAGCCGCCACGCGGCTTGCTTATTGCCCCCCACATCAGCCTCACGCGACAGCCAGTCTTGCGTATATTTGACCATCACCCGCCGCACCTTACCGCATCCGCCGCTCGCAATCAGGTCGCGCGCTTGTTTGACGAGAGGGTAACCGGTATAGGTATGAGAGACAGCAATTCGGCGACCGGTCTGCGTCGCAGCCTCAGCGATTGCGTTCGCATTCGCAAGAGTATCGGCGAGCGGCTTATCGATGATCACATCAAAGCCCGCCTCCATCGCGGCAATCGCAGGGCCAGCGTGGATATTGTTCGGCGTGACAATCGATACGGCCTCAATCCGTACATCTAAGGGCAGAGCCGCTTCGGCTTCGAGCATCTCCACCCAACTGCCGTAAGTGCGCGCCGGATCAACGCCAATCTCGGCCCCAGATGCTCTCGATTTTTCAGGTATCGACGAAAAAGCGCCCGCCACTAATTGCCAATCGCCCGAAATTGCAGCGGCGGTGCGGTGAATACCGCCAATAAAGGCTCCCTGCCCGCCGCCGATCATGCCGAACCTTATTGGCTTCATTTCTTCGCCTCAAGCGCGCTATCATCACCGCAACCCTTGCCGTCGAGTTTCAAGCTCCAGCGCGCGGCCCCTATCAACAGTTTGCGGTAACCGGGTTCGGCATAGGCCTCAGCTTGGTGGCCCATCGCAGAATAAAACACACGCCCTTTCCCAGTGCAATGCGACCACATGATGGGGTGATCTTTGCCCATTGCCAGTTTTTTCCCAAAGAGCCCCTTGGGGCTGTAAGTCGTTTCATCAAGCCTCGCGAGGATCGTTACGCCGGGTTTACGCGGCGATTTTTCAAACGAATACCATTCGTCAGTGCGTGACCAGCTTTCGGGCAAGCCCTTCGTCGCTGGGTGCGTCCTTTCCTCAATTTTCACGCTCGCCTTCTGGAATTGCGGCCCCATCGGATGGCCAATGAATTGCGCGCCGATCAGATCACTTGCATACCAGCGCCAGTCGTACGACATATCGCCGCCTGCACCGTGAATGCCAACAAAACCACCGCCTTGTTCAATATAAGTCTTCAAAGCATGCCGTTGGGCGGGTGTGAACACATCACCGCTCACGTTGTTAAAAATCACCGCGTCAAATCGCGACAGGATTTCGGGAGCAAACGTCGCTCCATTTTCGGTCTGATAATAGCCCCAGCCTTGCGCCTTCGCGATACCGGCAAACAGCGCGTTCGCAGCCGGAATCGCTTCTTCATGATGAAAGCCATTTGTCTTTGAAAAAACCAAGATCGCAGGCCGTTTGATGTCAGTCGGCAAAACGGGCGCCTGCGTCTCATACACCTTCACCCCACCGAGAAACACACGATGAATGATGTTCCAATTAACTGCGACGAATGTAGCCATGAGGCCGACAATCAGAATTAAGATCCACAATAGAATGCGCTTGATCGAAAATTTCACTCGTTACGCCCCATCTCAGCCAGCATCTCTATTTCGCCTGTGACAGATATTTGATGATCGCTGTGCGCTGTGCAGCTTCAGAAACCGCGATGGCCATCTTCGTGCCCGGCACTAGCTTTGAAGGAGCCGTTAAATAGCGATCGAGGTTCGCCTCAGTCCACATGATGTTCGATTGCTGCATCGCGGCTGAATATTTGAATGCCCCGATTGCGGCCTTGCGCCCCACAACACCGCGCAAATTTGGGCCGACACCTGCTGACTTTGCCGCGACCACCGAATGGCAAATCTGGCAGCGCTGGCGAAATAGCGCTTCACCAGCGGCCTGAGGAGCCGAAGCAAATGCAGGCAATATCATCGCGCTAGCCGATGCCAAGCCAATAAAGGCCTCAGCCAAACGCCAACGCATCATCATTATTATTTTCCCAATCATCTACGCGATGATTGAGTAAGAGCGGCGATTGGTCAAGCCAAAACCATGGCTGCTAAGGCAAAGAGCGATGGTCGACAAAAGGCCGTGCAAAGCAAGACTATGTCACGTTTAGCCAAGAAAACCTATCATGTTGATGGTGCGGGCGGTCGGAATCGAACCGACACTCCTCTCGGAACGGCATTTTGAGTGCCGCGCGTCTACCAATTCCACCACGCCCGCGCAGCACCCTTATAGGCATGAGTTTTGATTTCGCCAATCACCTTTCTGCACTATTTATGGCAAACGCAATTATCCGTTCGGTGATGCGCCGTAGGCATTGTTCCCCGCGTCGCCGGGTTGCAGCAAAAGCAACGTCAGCGCGACGAAGCCGACCAATACACCACCAAGTGAAAACAGTTCAGCACTGCGGTTATCCTGTGTAAATAACCATCCGACATAGGGCACCGCCAACAACAGCATATTCCAGCCCGAGCGACCAATATCATGCAGCCGCCGCGTTCCAACCGAGAGCAATGGCAGTAACAGCAAGAGCGAGACAATGAGCTCAACTGTGCCAAAGCGCCCCACAATCGGATGCCAATTCCCGCCCATCGTATCGACATAATTGGCCGCCGCTGTCGCTAAAACGTAAATGAGCGCAAAGCACCAAAACTCAGTCCGCCGCGAACGACCGCTGAACTGCGCGAATTTTTGAAATGGTGCGGTGATGATGTTCATGGATGGCCCCTTTGCTTAGCGCGACCCTACATCTGGCTTTTTGTTGATTGAATCAAGGTGCAACTAAGATTGAAGGTACCTCGGTTTGAATTTCCCTTGCTATCGGGCAGTTTCCCAACGTCTTAGCGCTGCACAGCGACCTCTGTAAACAAACATTGAAGTCGCTGAATATCTCTGTAGCTGGGAACTTCCATCAACCTCCACTTCGTCATTGCGAGCGTAGCGAAGCAATCCAGAAGGTGGCGGAAATGTGAGACTTTCTGGATTGCCGCGTCGCCTTTGGCTCGGTGGTGTCAAGTTAAAGCGCAACACTCCGCGCGTTCCAAAAGTAAGTGCAACAGGACATGATCCTGTTGTCTTATGGAGGAGTGGAGCGATGGGAGCCTGTTATGACCGCCTGACTTATTTGGAGCGTTTGACGATATCGGATGGCCGCTACCGGCGGTTC
>JAYUAU010000028.1:0-4960 GCA_043741135.1 Sphingomonadales bacterium
TCCCCACACCGGTTTATGTGCCTCCCATGCGGGATTGAAAGGCGCGCTTAGCGAGCGTGTGTGCAAATTGCAAGGATGAAAGCGTGGACGTACAGGGCAATCGGGTGAAGAGGGCAAACCGTTCCCCGGCGAAGGCCGGGGTCCAGCCCTTGACATATAATGTCGCGAAGCGGCTTCTTTTCATGTGGTTCTGGACCCCGGCCTTCGCCGGGGAACGCGAAAAGTCATTCACCCGATTGCCCTGCGTGGACGTAGCGGTTTCTTTCGCTTGACCTTGCCCTCCTTCCAACCGAACGTTGGCTTAAGACTGCGGCAGATTGCCCGCACATGATCGGAGCCAATTGAAATGATGTTAGACGGGATACGGATCGTTGACCTCACCAGCGTGATCTTTGGCCCTTATGCCACGCAAATGCTCGCTGATATGGGGGCGGATGTTATCAAGGTTGAACCGCCCACTGGAGATGTGTCGCGTTTGCTAGGCCACGCGCGCAATGTGAAAACCAATGGTTCGACCCATCTAACCGTTAATCGCGGCAAGCGGTCGATTGTTCTTGATCTTAAAGCCGCTGACGACACCCGAGTGATGCGCGATTTGATCGCGACGGCTGACATCTTCGTCCACAATGTGCGCGGCAAGGCGATTGAGAAGCTCGGCTTTGGCTATGAGGCTGTTAAGGTGATCAAGCCCGATATCATTTATGTTCATTGCACTGGTTTTGGCCAAAACGGCCCCTACCGCGATTTGCAGGCTTATGATGATGTGATCCAAGCCGCGACAGGAACTGCCTCACTTGCCCCGCGTGTCGATGGCAATCCGCGCCCGCGTTACATCCCATCGCTCATCGCTGATAAAGTGGCGGGGCAATACGGAGCACAAGCGATGCTCGCTGCCTTGGTGCATAAACTGCGCACGGGTGAGGGCCAACATGTTGAAGTCCCGATGTTCGAAAGCTTTACTAACTTCATGCTCGAAGATCATTTGCGTGATGCCGCACTCGTTCCCCCGATTGGGCCAATCGGTTATCCGCGCCAGCTAGACCCCGGGCGGCAACCCTTTCCCACCGCTGATGGTTACATATCCATTGTGCCGTACACCGATGAGACGATGACACGGCTGTTCACATTGCTGGGTGAGCCTGAAATCACGCAAATGCCCGAATTTTCAACAGCCTTAGCGCGCTATGAAAACTCGACCGCGCTTTACAATCATATCGCGCGCTTAACGCCTGCGAAAACCACCGCACAGTGGATGGAATTGCTCAGCAACAATGGCTTACCCGCAATGCCCGTGCGCGATTTGGCTGACATTTTTGATGATCCCCATTTGGTCGAAACAGGTTTCTTCGAGGAGCGTGACCATCCGACCGAAGGCACATACCGTCAAATGACGCCGCCGATCCGTTTTGGCGCTGATCCGCACCGTGTGCTCGGCATGGCGCCAAGTCTGGGCGAACATGGCGATGCCATCCGGAGCGAACTTCGGACTCGTTGAAATTTCGTTAATTCGTCTTTGCGAGCGAAGCGACGCGGCAATCCACCTTTGGCACCGCGGTATGGATTGCTTCGCTTCGCTCGCAAAGACGATATGGATCAAACAATCTCAAACAACCCCGCCGCACCCATGCCGCCGCCGATGCACATCGTGACGACAACGCGCTTTGCGCCGCGCCTTTTGCCCTCAATCAGTGCATGCCCCGTGAGCCGTGATCCTGACATGCCAAAGGGATGGCCAATCGCAATCGCGCCGCCATCGACGTTTAGTTTATCGGGATCAATGCCGAGCCGGTCACGGCAATAGAGCACTTGCACTGCAAACGCTTCGTTCAATTCCCAAAGGTCAATATCATCAACACGAAGTCCGTGACGCGCGAGCAATTTAGGCACAGCAAAGACGGGGCCAATCCCCATTTCATCAGGCTCACACCCCGCCACTGCGAAGCCACGAAATATCCCCATTGGTGATAGCCCGCGCTTCGATGCCTCATCCGCGCCCATGACAACACAGACGCTTGCCCCATCAGATAGCTGGCTTGCATTGCCTGCGGTGACTGTGCCGCCCTCATAGACTGGTTTGAGCGAGGCGAGCCCTTCGAGCGTAGTTTGTGGGCGCATTCCTTCATCTTGGGAGAGTGTGACTTGCTCCTCGCCAGTGACATTGCCGTCCTTATCTTTGATCTTCTTGGTCACCGTGATTGGCACGATCTCTGCGGCAAGCCTGCCCGCCCCATGTGCCGCGCTAATCCGCATTTGCGATTGCCAGCCATATTCATCCTGCCGCTCGCGCGAAATGCCGTAGCGCTTCGACACATTTTCAGACGTATCAATCATGGGTAGCATCAAATCAGGATGATGCGCCTGTACCCAATCCGAATGATAAAATTTCAGATTTTTATTGGGCAAAACAAGCGAGACACTATCCACCCCGCCTGCAACGTAAATACCGCTCTCGCCCGCCATGATCCGCTGTGAAGCGAGTGCAATCGTTTGAAGTCCGGACGAACATTTACGGTCAAGCGTCATGCCCGGAACCGTCACAGGGCACCCCGCTCGAAGTGCTGAAACGCGCGCGATATTATTCCCCGTAGCACCCTCTGGATGTGCTGATCCGAGCATGACGTCATCAACCTCTGCCGTATCAACTCCTGCCCGTTCGAGCGCCGCCGTGACACAGTGCGCGGCCAGATCCGAGCTATGCGTATCAGTCAGCGATCCGCGATACGCTTTACCAATTGGCGTCCGTGCGGTTGAGACGATTACAGCGTCTTGCATCACTTCATTCTCCGGTGAAATTGGGGATGCGACGTTCGATGAAGGCATCAATTGCCTCGTCATTATCCTTTGTGGCGTGCGCGAGAGCCTGCATCGCGGCTGACATTTCAAGGATAGTGGCAAGCCCCGCGGTATGGCTTTCGCGGAGCAACCGCTTGGTCATCCGCACCGCATGAGGCGGGTTGGCCGCAATCTTTTCGGCTACCAATCGCGCGGCGCTGAGCAATTCAGCATCAGGAACGACGCGCGATACAAGCCCACAAGCCAGTGCTTCCTCAGCGCTCAGCATTTCGCCCGTCAGTGCAAGCTCAGTCGCGCGCGAAAACCCAATCACGCGCGGGAGCAGCCAAGCACCACCGTCGCCGGGAACAATCCCAAGCTTGACAAAGCTTTCGGCAAATTTGGCACTGGCGCCCGCAATCCGGATGTCGCACATGCACGCCAAATCGCAGCCGGCCCCAATAGCAGCACCATTAACGGCAGCAATCACCGGCACCTCAAGCGCTTCAAACATCAATGGCAGCCGCTGAATGCCCGTTTTATAATTACGCCGTGTTTGCGCTGGTAGTGAAGTGCGCAGCCCAATTCCTGCTTTCATTTGCTTCAAATCACCGCCTGATGAAAACGCGCTACCCGCCCCCGTCAAAATCACGCAACGAACCGAGAGATTGGCATCCGCCGCCATAAATACGTGGCACAGCGCATCCACCATCGCCAAGTCCGAAACCGGATTGCGCCGGTCAGGCTGGTTAAGCGTGATCGTTAGGATCGCACCGTCCTGCGCACTTAAAATCATATCGGTCATGCTATTTCCTTGGCTGATCGGCTACCTCGATATCGCAAGCAGCCACAAAGTCCAGCCGCTGAGCACCAATAGAACAAGCCATGTGATGATGACGCCAATCGTGCGTGTGATGGGCGGCGTCTTGCTCACCTGCCCGTAGAGGCCAAAGATGTGCGAAACACGTCCTGCAAGGAAGAGCGCGCCAATTCCCATCAGCAAGGGATGATAGGCATGAGCAAGCTCAAGGCACCCCATCATGAGGAGAACAAGCGGCGCATGTTCTGCGAGGTTCGCGTGTGCGCGGCTCGCGCTGATGAGTTTGGCATCTCCCTGATCGCCAAATGGAGCCTCAGTGCGAAAGCGGTGACGGACGGTGTCTATCGCAAGGATGAGCAGCATCAGCGCGCAGACGGCGGCTGTGAAAGCGGTAACGGGTAAAGTCATGATGGTTCCCCTCGAAATGGTGCGGGGAGGCTAACACGCTGAACAGCCTGCCGCTATCCCTCTTTCACTTGGCCAAATTCCGTGCAACACCTTGCGATATGTCACAGCGCTTTATCGATCTCTCAATCCCAATCACTAATGATGTGATTTCTGACCCGCCGATTATGCGGCCACAGATCACCTATATGACGCACGAAAATACGTGGGAGCAGATCGCGTCCTTCTTCCCGGGCCTGACCAAAGCTGACCTTCCCGACGGCGAAGGCTGGGCGGTCGAAAGCCTGACGCTGAGCACGCACAACGGCACGCATATGGACGCGCCGTGGCATTTTCATTCGACGACCAACAGCCGAGCTACGCCCGCCCCGAGCATCGATGAAGCGCCGCTCGATTTGTTTTTCCGGCCGGGCGTGAAGCTCGACTTTTCAAACCTGCCGCATGGCCATGTTGTCACCGCTGCAGAGGTTGACGCTGAACTTACACATATTGGCTATACGTTGCAGCCGCTCGATATCGTGCTCGTGCAATCAGGCGCAGTTTACGGCACCGACAACTTTACTGATCAGGGTTGCGGCATGGGTGCAGAAGCCACGCTCTATCTCACCGAGCGCGGCGTACAAGTTGTCGGCACCGATGCGTGGAGCTGGGACGCACCATTTTCACACACCGCGCGGCGCTGGGCTGAGACGCGTGATCCCAGCATCATCTGGGAAGGCCATAAGGCGGGGCGGATATTGCCTTATTATCAGATCGAGAAGCTAACCAATCTAGCCGCACTGCCGCCGTTCGGTTTCATGATCAGCTGTTTCCCCGTGAAGATCGAGCGAGCAAGCGCAGGATGGATTAGGGCTGTGGCGATAATAAGCTAGAGCGGGATGAGGATTAGTTGAATCGTTCCCCTGCGGAGGGCACCCATCAAAGTAATACTTTGATGGGACCCAAGGCAGGGGTCCAGACCTT
>JAYUAU010000029.1:0-54100 GCA_043741135.1 Sphingomonadales bacterium
AACCGCTGCGAGCGACGCGATGAGTGCGGCGGCGCAGATATCAAGATGGGCCTGCTCGGTTGAGCGGATGACAAAATTCGATCCAACGCGGCCTTCGCGGAAAAAGGGATAGCTGCCAATCTGGCACCCGTGATGCGCCTTTTCGGTTGCAGCGAGCAGCGTCGAAATCTCACTTTCAGGCACCCAGCAGCCAACTGACACTGATATCAGCGGCGCGCCGCCTTCAAGCGTGCCACTGAGCGCATCAAGCATTCCAGCGGTGATATGGGGAACACCTGCCATGATGAAGATATTGCCGTGGCGGATCCCCGGCGCGCCTGACATGCGGTTTTCGATGAGTGTCGCGCCGTCAGGCACACGCGCCATCCGCAGCCGCGCATCGGTTAACCCACCGCGATTTTCATAATATGCCTCAAGCACCGCGCGCGCCTTTGGGTGGATAACAACGCCAACGCCAAGCGCCTCTGCAATTGCGTCAACCGTGATATCGTCATGTGTTGGGCCAATACCGCCGGTGGTAAACAGATAATCATTACGCGCACGCAATGTGTTGACCGCCTCAACAATCGCTACGGTCACATCGGGCACAACACGCACTTCTGCCAGTCGGATCCCTTGCAAGTTCAGCCACAGCGCGATTTGAGCAACATTCTTGTCTTGGGTGCGCCCCGAGAGGATTTCATCACCAATGATGACAAGGGCTGCGGAATAGATGCGGTTTAAAATCATTATCAAGCTCTAGCGCAGCCAATTCAATGCGGGAAGCCGTCATATAGCATTGGTTCTGGCCAAATGGAGCAGAGTGATTATGGAATAGGCGTAATGACTATCGCGATGACCATCAAAGCCATGATTGAACGTTGGCCCGTTGCGGGAGCGTTTATCATTGCGCGCGGCGCAAAACGGCATGTCGATGTTGTCGTCGTGAGCGTCAGCGATGGGCATTATATCGGCTATGGGGAGGGAACCCCAATCTATTATCACGGCGAAACCGCACAAAATTGTGTCGACGCAATCGAAGCGAGAACCTCTTCAACTGAACCAGTAACGCGCGCATCACTGCTGATCACGATGGAGCGGGGGGCCGCGCGCAACGCGCTTGACTGTGCGCTATGGGATTTGGAGCGGCAGCGCGCGGGCGTGGCATTGTGGCAACTTGCAGGATTGATTGAGCCGCACCCTTTGGTCAGTGCGTTCACCATCTCGTTATCTGATCCCGACACAATGGAGGCTGATGCGCGTCAGTCTGCACATTTGCCATTGCTCAAACTCAAACTTGCGGGCGAAGGTGACAGCGAACGGGTTGCCGCCGTCCGGCGCGGCGCCCCTGACGCACGGTTGATTGTCGACGCTAACGAGGCATGGGATGGTCGTAATGTTATCGCAGAAGCACAAGCATTGGCGGCACTCGGTGTTGAGATGATCGAACAACCGGTGCGTGCTGGCAATGAAATCGCGCTTGAAGGCCTGAGTACCGTACTTCCTTGGTGTGCTGATGAAAGCTGCCAAACGCGCGCTGACTTGCAAGCGTGCGAAGGCAGATTTCAAGCCATCAATATCAAGCTCGATAAAGCCGGCGGCCTAACCGAAGCGATCGCGCTTGACCGCGAAGCCCGGGAACGAGGGTTTGATGTGATGATTGGCTGTATGCTGGGCACCAGCCTTGGGATCGCGCCCGCGTTTGTGTTGGCGCAAGACGCTCACTGGGTTGATCTTGACGGATCATTGCTATTGGCGAAGGATCGAGCGGTAGCATTTCGGTTTCAAAATGGAAAGCTTAGGCCGCCTGTTTGAGTGCGTCGGGCTGGATCAATTGATATTCATCAACGAGCGTGATATCCAACGCCGTCGAAGGAGAGCAATATGCAAAATGCAACCGTTTTAACGCCAAGAGTTGAAGAGTTTATTGATGAACTTGTTAACGCGGGCCGATTTTCATCACGCGACGCAGTGTTACGCGAAGGAATGGCGCTTTTGCAGCAACGTGAGCGGGCCTTGAGCGAACTCGACAATTCACTTTTTTTAGGGCTAGCTAGCGCAAACGCGGGAAGGCTGACTGAGGCTGATATTGTATTTGATCGATTGCTTGACCGCTATTCAAATGTCTCGGATCAACGAAGCGCTTGAAGCTGCAATTCACAAGCGACGCTGAAGCTGACCTCATCGACATTGGCGACTGGATTGCTCGCGACAACCCAGCAAGGTCTGTAAGTTTCATCAAAGAGGTTCAGCTTAGCTGCATGACATTGGCAATGATGCCACTCGCTTACCCGCTAGTCCCGCGTTACGAACAGTCTGATATTCGAAAGCGGAACCACGGGCGTTATTTGATATTTTACCGAATCAACAGCGACCGAATCGAAATCCTGCGCGTTTTGCATAGCGCTCGAGATTATGAGTCTCTGCTTTTTCCTGATTAATCGTTTACAAAACCTCAAACAGACCAGCAGCACCCTGCCCACCGCCAATGCACATTGTGATGACGACATATTTCACACCGCGGCGTTTGCCTTCGATCAGTGCGTGCCCAACCATCCGCGCGCCCGACATGCCATAAGGATGGCCAATTGAAATCGCGCCGCCGTTGACATTCAATTTATCCATCGGGATGCCAAGTTTATCGGCACAATAAATCACTTGCACCGCAAACGCTTCATTGAGTTCCCAAAGGCCGATATCATCCATTTTGAGGCCGAAGCGCGCGAGCAATTTGGGGATGGCATAAACCGGGCCAATCCCCATTTCATCAGGCTCAGTGCCCGCAACCGCCATACCGACGTAACGACCGAGCGGCGTCAGGCCCTTTTTGGCAACGAGCGATGCTTCCATCAAGACGCTTGCTGATGAACCGTCTGAAAGCTGACTAGCATTGCCCGCCGTGATGAACTTATCAGGGCCCAGCACGGGTTGCAGCGATTGCAGCCCGGCAAGCTGTGTATCAGGACGATTGCCTTCATCTTTTGAAAGTGTGATTTCCTTGTGGCTGACTTCTTTGGTTTCCTTGTTCACCACCGCCATTGTTGCGGTCACTTCGACGATTTCATCATCGAATTTCCCCGCAGCTTGAGCTGCGGCAGTGCGTTGTTGCGATTGGAGCGCATATTCATCCTGAGCCGCGCGGCTGATGCCGTAGCGAGTCGCGACGATTTCAGCAGTTTGCAGCATCGGCATATAAATGGCGGGATGCATTTCCATCAATTCACGGTCAGGCGCAACGCGCATTTCTGGCGTTTGCACAAGGCTGATCGATTCAACGCCGCCGCCGATTGTGATATCCATATTATCGACTATGATTTGCTTTGCTGCGGTCGCAATCGCCATGAGGCCTGATGAGCATTGGCGGTCAATCGTCATGCCTGGAACGGTGACGGGAAGCCCAGCACGGAGCAGTGCCGTGCGCGCGATGTTACCCGCTTGGCTGCCTTGTTGAAGTGCTGATCCCCAACACACATCATCAACTTCGCCGCCCTCAATCCCAGCACGTTCAACCGCTGCACGAATTGACATGGCTGAGAGCGTCGGTGAGGCGGTGTTATTAAAAGCACCGCGATATGCTTTGCCAATCGGGGTGCGAGCGGTTGATACAATTAAAGCTTCACGCATTGAAATTCTCCATCAAAATTGCTGTTATACAAAAAACTGTGAAATCCATTCGCAGATGAGTGCTGGCTTGTCTTCGCCTTCAATCTCAACGGTAACCTCATTCATTTGCTGCCACTGGCCGGGGCGCTTTTCTTCGATGCTCATCATCTTGAAATGCGCGCGCACATTTTTCCCCGCGCGCACCGGCGAAAGAAAGCGAAGTTTATCACTACCATAATTCACACCCATTTTAATGCCATCAAGCCGCGGCAGATCAGCTTTGGCTGAAAGCATGGGCATCAGCGAAAGCGTCAGAAACCCGTGCGCAATCGTTCCACCGAACGGCGTCAACTTCGCCTTTTCAACGTCAATATGGATGAATTGATGATCGCCCGTCGCGTCAGCAAATTTGTTTATCATCTCCTGATCGACCAATATCCATTCAGATGTGCCGATGGACAATCCGACCAATGCTTTGAGCTCTTGCGCGGTGACTATACCCATAGAATCACATCCTTCTTTTTGAAATCACACGGTATCTGGGCGAAATAGACGCGCCGATAACACAAAGTCAAAATTCGCCGATTCCGCAACGTCAGGCCGACCGGCTAAGTTTGCGCACCAGAAATATACGATCTGTTCATATTCCACTGTTAAGAAGAAGTTGTTCGATCAAAGAAAGCGTATCCACTATGACGAAAGTTCTGATTACTATCGAAACCGGGATTAGCGAATCGTTGCATAAACGCGGAGCGGGCATTCACTATAATATGGATCATTCTATTTGGGGCAAATGCGATAAGGGACGCTTTGGCATTGAATGGCAAATGGATATCCTTGAATCATATGGGTTAAAGGGCGTATTTTTTGTTGACTCATTGCCTGGACTGATTTTCCGGAAAGGACTACTCTCCGAAATCGTCGAGCCAATCGTCGCTCGCGGACATGAAGTGCAAATGGCTATTCAAACAGATTGGCTGGACTGGGTCGTCGATTCGCCCACCGGCAGCCGACGTGGTCACCTTCTCACTGACTTTCACCTTGATGATCAGATCATGTTACTCGGCCTATGCGCAGAGATGCTTGAGAATGCCGGTGCGCCGTGCCCTACTGCGTTCAGAGCAGGCAAATACGGCGCAAACGATAATAGTTTACGCGCGCTGGCTGAAATTGGCTTGAAATGGGATAGCAGCTTTAACGCGGCCTATTTGCGCGACAGTTGTAGGATTACATTGCCGGACAGCCAGATAAGTGCGGTCCGCCACTGCGACATCATTGAGTTGCCCGTATCAGGGCTGCATGATAGAGGAATGAGTATGCGACCAGCGCAAATTGGTTTGCTTTCTGCTGCGGAAATGCGCGCGGCACTTTTGCATAGTGCCAAGGAACAGCATGATACATTCGTGATCGTGAGCGAGAGTTTCGCCATGCTTACGCGTGATCGCTTAAAGCCAAACTATGCTGTAATGCGGCAGTTCAAAGCGATGTGCGATGTGGTGGCCAACACACCCGAACTTGCTTGTGCTGGTTTTGCTGATCTTGATCCCGCTATCGCCAAAGCCGCGCCATCGGCACAAACGCGGCTTAGCTCCAACCGATTGCGCACAGGATTGCGGATTGCAGAACAAACCATCGCCAATTGGATTTATGAGCGTAAATTACGCCTAGCCTAAGCTGAGAGCTTTTGAAGATTTCCAACCGCAGCCATTGCGTTGCCACGAAACTTTTTAAGCACAGCCATTTTATCGTGATCATCTTTATCAATCGCTGAAATAACTTTTCCAAAGCCATCCAAGCGACTGTCATGAATCCATTTGCTGAGCAGCGGATCTTGCATCCACGCCATTTGGTTCATCATATTGGCCATGTTGCAGGCTGGATATTGATTGAGGTCGTGGGGAAAAGGAACCGTGCGGCAGATCTGGTTTTTGGCATCATCGCCTTCGTAATTGGCCTCAACAAAGGCGACCAATGCCGCACTGAACGCTGGCTGGGGCGCGCGCACCAGCTGCGGCGTGATTAAATTACCATTAAAAATCGGGATCGGTGGACGGGGCTCAACGGCGGACGCGGTGCAGTCGATGTAAAGCGTGCCATCCCCCATTGGCACGTCGCCTTGATCGAGCTTCAAACCACTTGCGTCGATTGATTGAACGCGGCCCATGCGAATTACAGTGGTGATCCGTTGCAATTGCTCAATTTCACCTTTTGAGATTGTGGCATAATGGAACATGCTCGGCGTGACGTCTGGATAGATGCGCAGCATCACATCAGCCGCTTCAAGTTTTAAAAACAGATCATCAAGCGAGCTTGCTTGCGCAAACGCCTCCATCAGATCGGCTTGGCCACCGATGGTTTCATAGAAAAACTCCGCGCCGGGTTGCGTGCGCAGCCGGTTGAGCAACCATGAGTCGCGCGGCATCACCCATGTGATTGACGCAGGATTTGCGCCTGACGAAAGTAACCAGACTGCCGCATCCATAGCAGTTTTACCCGCACCGATGATAACAAAGTGGGCAGGCCGCACCGCCGCTTTGGTGATCGTCTGATCCATCCACAGTTGCGGAAGCCCGTTGGGCGTGATCAACCGGACACCCTTTGCCACGGTGTAACGCGGGCGATGCGTTGAGGGAACTGAGGTACCGTAATAGGTTGCGTCAACTGTTTTCCGGCGGACGTTAACCTGCGTTTCCTCGCCTGAAAGGAGCGAGACAAAGCGGCCACCTCCTTGATAATCGGCCATTGGAAAATAACGCACGCGCCCGCTGGGCAAAAGTTTTTGCCGCATCACATTTTCGAAATAGCCGCTAACCTCTGGCCCCGATGCCAGCTCATAAAGCCCCTTGTTAACGCCAAAACTATCCTTGCGATTGGTGCCCAGTGGCAGTGAATTGACCCCGTAAAATGCCGATGGCTGATGCAAGGCGACGAAAGAGTAAGCATCATTCCAGTGGCCGCCTGGTTTGCCGTGACGATCAACGATCACCACATCTGCATCGCTCTCGTCGATCAACGTATCAGTAAAGGCCAAGCCAACAGCACCACTGCCAATGATGAGATAGTCAGTTTCAATTGAGTTCATGTCACCGCGCCTCTTAAATTGGATAGCTACATCTCGCCCTTAGCTTTGCGCAGTGCGAACCATTTTTCGACATTGGCATTGTGCTGCGTGAGCGTTTCAGCGAACACGTGCCCGCCGCTACCGTCAGCAACAAAAAATAGCGCGCGCGTGGGTTCAGGATCAAGCACCGCAGCGATGCTCGCTTTGCCCGGATTAGCGATGGGGCCAGCAGGAAGCCCCGCCATCACATAAGTATTATAGCCATTATTGGCGACTAGTTCCGATTTAAGGATGCGGCGACCAAGCGGACGCCCTTTGGTAACCGGATAAATGACCGTGGGATCAGCTTGAAGCTTCATGCCAATCCGCACGCGGTTGCTATAAACCCCGGCAACAATGCGGCGTTCGGCGGCAACACCAGTTTCCTTTTCAACGATTGACGCGAGGATGATGGCTTGTTCTGGTGACGTTACCACGCTTGATGGTTTGCGTGCCGCCCATAGGTCAGCCAACGTCTTGCTCATCGCGGCTTGCATCCGCTTCAACACCGCACTGCGTTTTTCGCCGCGCTCATAGCTGTAACTGTCAGGCAAGACTGACCCTTCCGCCGGCACGTCGACATCGCCTTCGAGAAAGGGGGCTGCCATCAACCGGTCATGCACGATCACACTTGGCAAACCTTCTGGGATGGCGACAATTCGTAGCAAGGTTTTGCCCGATTGCAGCAGCGTGAGCACCTCCGCGTCAGTCATGCCTTTTTCAACTTTATACTCACCAGGCTTGATCGTCGCGTCCGAGCCGAACAACTTTGCATTACGTAAAAAACCGCTTGCTGAGGCAATTGCGCCTTTTTCCTCAAGCATTTGAGCAGCGGCCTTCAGGCTTGATCCTTGGGCAACGATCACCGTGACATCGTCCTTGGCAGTGCCGCCGCCGCATGCTGTTAGCAATAACGACACGAGGCAAGCCAACATAAGACGCACGAAACTAAAGCGCCCGCATCACAAGGCTGGCATTGGTGCCGCCAAAGCCGAAGCTGTTATTCAACACCGCGCGCACTTGACGTCTTTTCGCGACATGAGGAACCAGATCGACACCTTCACAGCCCTCACTTGGATTATCGAGGTTAAGCGTTGGCGGGACGATCTGATCACGCATCGCGAGCAAGCAGAAAATTGATTCAACAGCACCAGCGCCGCCGAGCAAATGGCCGATCGCCGATTTTGTCGAACTCATCGATACGCCGGAAATGGCATCACCGAACAATCGTTGCACCGCCCCAAGTTCGATCATATCAGCCATGGTTGATGTGCCGTGCGCATTGATATAATCGATATCTCCAAGTTCAAGGCCTGACCGTTTCATCGCCATTTCCATTGACCGGAAAGCACCAGAACCCTCTGGCTGCGGCGCGGTTACATGATAAGCGTCGCCCGAAAGGCCGTAACCGATCACCTCGCCATAAATTTTAGCGCCACGCGCTTTTGCCCTTTCATATTCCTCAAGCACAACAACGCCTGCACCTTCACCCATGACGAAGCCGTCACGATCCTTATCATAGGGACGTGATGCCTTTTCGGGTGCGCTATTGAATGATGTGCACAGGGCGCGGGCTTGAGAAAAGCCTGCAATGCCAATCGGGCACACAGTCCCTTCCGCACCGCCTGCCAGCATCACATCAGCATCGTCCATCGCGATCATCCGCGCGGCATCGCCAATCGAATGCGCGCCGGTTGAACAAGCCGTCACCACTGCATGATTAGGGCCCATCAGCCCGTATTTGATACTGACTTGACCCGAAATAAGATTGATCAGACGGCCATGAACGAAGTGTGGCGAAACGCGGCGCGGCCCTTTTTCATGGAGCACTAATGACTCGCTCTCAATGCCTGGAAGCCCGCCAATGCCAGAGCCGATTGAACAGCCCGCGCGGAACCGCTCAGCCTCGGTCATCTCAGTTAAGCCAGCATCCTCAATCGCTTGGCCCGCCGCATCAATGCCGTAGATGATGAACGGATCGACTTGCCGCTGAACCTTGTGATCAACGCGCTTTCCCGGATCGAATCCCCAAGGGTGATCGGCGGGCTTTACCTCACAAGCAATCGTGCAATCAAATGAGCTGGCATCAAATTTGGTGATCTGGCCAGCGCCTGATTTGCCAGCGATCAGATTTGCCCACACGGTCTCAACATCTGCGCCGAGCGGCGTGACGAGACCCAATCCTGTTACGACAACGCGGCGCATATCATATTCTCCGTAACAAAAACGGCCCCCCTGCGGTGCCGGGGAGCCGTTATTATATTTATACGACTCGCGGTAAAAGCAAAGCCACGCACAGGCGGCTTGGATCAGCCCTTATTGGCGTCGATATATGCAATCGCATCGTTGACAGTGCCGATTTTCTCAGCTGCATCATCGGGGATTTCCACGCTGAATTCTTCTTCAAACGCCATCACAAGCTCAACGATATCAAGGCTATCGGCACCAAGATCGTCAATGAAGCTCGCTTCTTCGGTCACCTTCTCAGCTTCGACGCCGAGATGTTCGATAACGATTTTCTTTACGCGATCAGCAGTTTCGCTCATGGATAGTCCTTCTCTTCAATGTGTGAGCAATATTATTATTCTGCCCTAGTGCGCGGTGAATATGCTGGCAAGCCCCCTTACGCAGTCGCTGCCTAAATCATCGCCATACCGCCGTTTACGTGAATCGTTTGCCCCGTCACATAGGCCGCCTCACGGCTCGCAAGATAGGTGACGGCGGCACCGATATCTGCGCCGTCGCCCAACCGACCGGCGGGAATCCGTGTGGTTAATGCTTCTTTTTGCGCAACGGGCAAAGCATCAGTCATCGGCGACGTGATAAAGCCCGGCGCAACGCAATTAACTGTGATGTTCCGGCTGGCAAGCTCTTGCGCCAAGGCTTTTGACATTGCGGTGAGGCCGCCTTTTGACGCCGCATAATTGGCTTGACCCGGATTGCCCGTCGTGCCGACAACACTGGTGATCGTGATAATCCGCCCGAACCGCGCTTTCATCATCGGTTTGGAAGCAGCGCGGATGAGGCGAAACGCGGCTTCAAGATTGATGCGGATCACATCATCCCACTCCTCATCCTTCATCCGCATGACAAGATTATCGCGCGTGACGCCAGCATTGTTCACAAGGATATCGATCTGACCGAGCGCGGCAACGGCGCACGGAACCAACGCATCAACAGCGGCGGCATCTGAGAGGTTGCAGGGTAGGATCACAGGATCATGGGGCAATTTAGCGGCGACCGCCTTGAGTGCATCTTCACGCGTGCCAGACAGCGCGATCCGCGCACCCTGTGACGCAAGAGCAGCGGCCACGGCTGAACCAATACCCCCTGAGGCGCCCGTTACGAGCGCGGTCATTCCTGTTAAATCAAACATATGGCTTCCTTAATTTTGTTCGCGCAGAGGCGCAGAGGCGCGGAGGGGCTGATGGTGATTGACCAAACGGCGGATACCTTCCTTCAACGTCTCCCCGCCAAAATTGATAAGCAGCCCCAATTGGCTAATGCGTAATACTAAAATGTGGTGATTCCAACCCCGACTCCGCTTTCCCTGAGCCTGTCGAAGGGCTGTCCTTGCTTCATTGTTATCAACTTTAGAAAAGGGCAACCCTTCGACGGGCTCAGGGCGAACGGTGGGAGGTGAAACATTCTAGATATCTTTCGCAAACACCCCTCTGCGCCTCTGCGCGAACCCTAAATTGCCTTCAGCAACGCCTCAATATCGTCCATTGTGATGACACTCATTGTCGTAGCATCGGGGGCGCTGCGTTTGACCATTGGCCCCAGCACCTTCCCGCCGAATTCGACATAATCATGAACGCCGCTTGCAAACATCGCAATCACTGATTCGCGCCAGCGCACGCGGCCGGTGACTTGTTCGACAAGAAGCGCGCGGATGGTATCGGGATCGATAACCGGCGCAGCAGTTACATTGGCGAACACCGGAACTAATGGCGCTTGCATCGTCACCTCCGTCAAAGCTTTGGCCATTGCGTCTGCCGCTGGCTGCATCAGCGGGCAATGAAACGGCGCGGAGACTGGCAATAATACGCCACGCTTAATCTCAAATTCCTTGACCATCGCAATCGCGCGTTCAACCGCGCCAATATGCCCTGAAATCACCACCTGCGAAGGATCATTATCGTTGGCAACGGTGCACACTTCACCCTCCCCCGCCGCCTCTGCCAAGGCTTGCGCCTTATCAATATCCGCGCCGAGCAAAGCCGCCATCGCGCCAATGCCAACGGGCACTGCGGCTTGCATCGCTTGTCCGCGTAATTTGAGCAGTTTCGCGGTCGTTGCTAGATCAAGCGCACCTGCCGCACAAAGCGCACTATATTCGCCGAGCGAATGGCCCGCGACATGTTCGGCCTTGTCAGCCAGCAGCACGCCGCCTTCGCGTTCAAGCACACGCAGCGTCGCAATCGCGTTCGCCATGATCGCCGGTTGCGCATTTTCTGTGAGCATGAGGTCGCTCTCTGGCCCATCACACATCAGCGCAAAGAGATGCTGCCCTAAGGCATCGTCAACCTCCTGAAACACCTCGCGTGCCACGGTGCTTGCATCGGCAAGTGCCTTTCCCATGCCAACTGATTGGCTGCCTTGTCCCGGAAAAATGAATGCGCGCATGATAGCCTCCTTGATTAAGCCGCCTGACTAGAAAGCGTGCGCGCTCAGCGCAAGTATGATCAACCCTCCCCTCTCCCTTAGGGGAGAGGGGGAACATGACCATGACTCTAAATTGCAAAGCAATCACGGCCGTGGTTTAGGCTTGCCCTTAAATGGCTTGCCACCCGGCTTCCCCGCATAAGGCTTCGCGCCACCCGGACGGTCTGAACGCGGGCCTGACGGGCGATCACCGCGCGGCGTTGCGGGACGATCAGTCCACGCGCCTGACGGACGATCTGGACGAGGCCCTCCGGGAGCACGATCTGGGCGCGGGGCACCTGATGGTCGATCACCACGCGGCCCACCGGGAGAGCGAGCGCGCGGGCCGCCCTCGCTGCGCATATCACGCGCACCGTAATTGGGGGCAAGCTTTGATCGGCCAACGGGCGCTGCGCCTTCACGGCGATTTTGACGTGCAGCCTCACGCGGCTTGCCTTCAATCGCTTCGATCCGGATCGCATCTTCGCTATCGGGATCATCACCGAGCGTGCGCTTCAAAGCGTCAGCAAATTTGCCCGCCGCTGCGCGTGTCACTTCAAACAAAGTCTCTTCACCCGTAATCCGGATCGCGCCAATTTCACTCTTGGTGATATGCCCGCGACGGCAGAGCAATGGCATCAACCAGCGCGGATCAGCATTTTGTGAACGCCCAACGTCCATGCGGAACCAGACGGTGTCTTCAAATCCAGGGCGAGGCCCCTCAGGCCGCGCAGGCCGCGCCTCTGCATCAAGCATTTCTTCCAGCGCAGGCATTTTCGCACGGTGAACTTGCACAAGCGCAATCGCAATGTCCTCTGGCGTCTTTTCAGCGAGCAGACGCTCAGCGAGTGCGCGGTCTTCATCATCGGCTTCAACCGGCGCAAGCAAGGTTGTCAACAACCGATCACGATCATTGCGGCGGATATCATCAGGCGTTGGCGCGCCGATCCACTCCGCATTGATCTTGGCACCGCGCAACATCATCTCGACACGCTTTTTGCGCTGATACGGCACGATCAAAACCGCTGTGCCTTTCTTCCCCGCACGCCCTGTTCGCCCCGAACGGTGTTGCAAAGCCTCAGCATCGCGCGGCAATTCAACGTGGACAACGAGGCTAAGCGTCGGCAAATCAATCCCGCGCGCGGCAACGTCGGTCGCAACACACACTCGCGCACGGCGATCACGAAGCGCTTGAAGCGCATGATTGCGTTCCTGCTGACTATGTTCACCCGAAAGCGCGACAACAGAGAATCCGCGTTCAACCAAGCTTGCGTGCAGATGGCGGACGTTGTCACGCGTCGCACAAAACAACATCGCCGATTCAGCTTCATGAAACCGCAGCAAATTTACCACTGCATTCTCAATCTCGGACGGCGCAACGGTTACCGCTTGATAAGTGATATCGCCGTGCCCGCGATCTTCGCCAACAGTTGAGATGCGCAGCGCATCGCGTTGATATCGCTTGGCAAGCGCGACGATGGGCTTCGGGATCGTCGCTGAGAACAAAAGTGTCCGGCGGCTTTCAGGCGTCGCATCAAGGATTTGCTCAAGGTCTTCGCGAAAACCCATATCGAGCATCTCATCGGCCTCATCGAGCACTGCTACCTTAAGCGCCGAAAGGTCGAGCGCGCCGCGTTCAAGGTGATCACGCAACCGCCCCGGGGTACCGACGACAATATGCGCACCGCCGCTTAGGTTACGCCGTTCTTTTGAAGCATCCATCCCGCCAACACACGTCGCAATCCGCGCGCCTGCCTTGCCGTAAAGCCAGACGAGTTCACGGCTAACCTGCAAAGCGAGTTCGCGCGTTGGCGCAATACACAGCGCCAGTGGCTTCAAACCAAAAGCACAGCGGCCATTTTCATCAAGCAAATCGCCCGCCATCGCGAGGCCGAACGCAACCGTTTTTCCAGAACCCGTTTGCGCAGACACGATCAAATCGCGCCCAATCGCATCGGGTTCAAGGACGGCCGCCTGAACAGGCGTAGGCGCAGCATAGCCACGAGCGGAAAGCGCTTCAGAAAGAAGCGACGGCAATGTAGTGAAAGGCATTTCGCTCCCCATACGCTTTTTCGGGCTTTGAGCAAGAGGTAGTTCGCAAGTGCAACCAGGGGAATCGCATTTGAACTTTTGGATGTTCCCCTGCGAAGGCAGGGGCCCAGCCCTCTCTCAAACGAAGCGGCGAAGCGTCAGAAACGTGGCCCGTCTGGGCCCCTGCCTTCGCAGGGGAACATCAAACTCTCAGGTGAAACAAGTAATTCTGTCAAAAAAGTCAAATACGATTGCCCTGCAAGTGCAGCACATCCCCCTTGCATCGCCGCCCCATTTCCCCCATACGCACGCTTCCATTGAGTTGGAAAAGCAGGCCGGAGGGGCGTTTCGCATGGTGCGGCGTCAGCGATCGGTATGGAAAGGCAAGATATATGGCTCTTTACGAGCATGTGTTTCTCGCGCGTCAGGATTTGGCTCAGGCCCAAGTTGACGTGCTCGCAGCAACAGCGACTGACATCATTACATCGAACGGCGGCACTGTCGCGAAGACTGAAAGCTGGGGCCTGCGCAGCCTTGCTTACAAAATCGCAAAGAACCGCAAAGCGCATTATGTGATGATCGAATTTGATGGCCCCGGCCCCGTTGTGGCTGAGCTTGAGCGTCAAACCCAGATCAACGAAGACATCATTCGTTACATGACGATTAAGGTTGATGCGCATGAGGAAGGCCCATCAGTGATGATGCGCAAAGCTGATCGCACCGAACGTGGTGATCGTGGTGATCGCCCGCGCCGTGACCGTGATGATCGCCCGCGTCGCGATTTTGATGATAATAATTTTGGCGGGAGAGACTAATCATGGCACGCCCCTTTTTCCGTCGCCGCAAAAGCTGTCCCTTCGCTGCTAAAGATGCGCCGAAGATCGATTTTAAGGACGTTCGCTTGCTTCAGGGCTTTGTCTCTGAACGTGGTAAGATCGTACCCAGCCGCATCACTGCGGTTGCCGCTAAGAAGCAGCGCGAACTGGCTCAGGCCATTAAGCGTGCACGCCACATCGGCTTGCTTCCCTACATTGTTAAGTAAGAAGGAGAGACTGACATGGAAGTGATCCTTCTCGAACGCGTTGAAAAACTTGGCCATATCGGTGACGTCGTTACCGTTAAAAACGGCTTTGCCCGCAATTTCCTCTTGCCGCGCAACAAAGCGCTTCGCTCGAACGCTGCGAACCTCAAGGTTTTTGAATCGAACAAAGCGCAAATCGTTGCTGATAATGATGCCAAACGCGGCATTGCCGAGGTTGACGCAAAAACGGTTGATGGCGCGACCATTACACTGATCCGTCAAGCATCGAACACTGGCCAGCTTTATGGCTCAGTCGCGATCCGTGACATCATCGAAGCACTGGAAGCTGATAAGAAAAAGGTGACCAAGAACCAGATCGTTCTTGATAAGCCGATCAAGTCGATTGGTGTTTATGACGTGAAGGTAACCTTGCACGCTGAAGTGATTGTGATGATCAAGATCAACGTCGCGCGTTCACCTGAAGAAGCTGAAATGCAAGCTTCGGGCGTTGATGTGATGGCATCAATGTTTGAAAAAGATACCGCTGGCTTCACTGAGGATTATGATCCCAATGCGGAACCCGGCGAAATCGCAGTTTCAATGACTGAAGAAGCGGCGGCGGCAGCAGCACCTGTTGCTGAGTAACACCTAGGATTGTGGTTCAACTAGTATTATTCGTCTTTGCGAGCGAAGCGCGGCAATCCATACTCTGGTGCAGCGAGTGGATTGCCGCGTCGTTTCACTCCTCGCAAAGACGAAAGAAAGATCAACTTAACGTCATCACGCTTTAATTTGAAGGCTAAGCTGATTCCTTCGCGGGGATCAGCCCTTTTTTTAGGCAGCGCGGCGCTTTTGTTCGGTGAGTGCGGTGTAATGCGCGAACAGTGCTTCGAAATGGCTATCAATCGTGGGGGCATCGGCGGCAGACGCGCCTGCCGCGGCGCGCAGCTCGCCGCGGTCACGATCTAGCAGACGGTGGATTGCGTCAGTAAACGATGCTGTATCACCCGCAACATAATGCTCGCCCGTTGCGGGCGTGGCTAGGAACGCTGCTCCACCTTCATCAGGGACAATCAGCGGCAGACCTGACGCGGCGGCTTCAGCAACGACCAGACCAAATGTTTCCGCACTACTGCCATGCACAAGAGCATCGGCGCTTGCCATCACCGTGGCAAGGAGTTTGCGATCACCGATTGGCGCAAGCAAATGGATGTGCGGATTGCCGCCAATATGCCGCACAACCTTATCCCTGTCGCGCCCATCGCCAACGATCACAAGCCCAAGCGGTCGCGTCTGGCTTGCTGACAAGCAAGCGTCAACGATCATTGGCCAACGCTTTTCGGCAAACAAACGGCCAACGCCAAGCAGCAATGTCGCCTCGGGTGGAAGCGCGCATCTGGCCAACAAATCGGCCCTTAGCGCCTCGTCACGAAGCGAAGGTGAAAATACACCGGGATCAACCCCCATGGGTATCGTTTTCACGCCGACCACACCGCCTGCGGTAAGCCGTTCAGTGAAACTGGGGTTTGCGCAGATGATACTGTCATAGCTCTCTCCCAAGCGTCGCAGATGCCGCCAGAACATATCAAAATTGCGGTCAATTGTATCGCGATTATGAACGCGCCCGAACCAGCGGTAGGCGTAGACGGCTAAGGGGTCAGCATGCATGAACAAAGCACGCGGCGCATCTCCCTTCCACTTGGCGACAATCGTTGACGTTCGCCACGGCGATGACCCTTCAACAAAATCAGGCTGTTCCGCGTCAAGGATAGCGTGAACCGCAGCGCTATCATCAAAATATCGGTAGCGACGATCAACGATGAGCTGGGGTGCTGCGATATTGATCACGCGGCCACCGCCTTCGCGATGTTCAACCGAATTTTCCTCACCCGGCGCGATCACGACGATTTCGTGGCCCATAGCAGCACCGATGGCGAGCTTGCGATTGATATACGTCCGCACACCGCCACCGTGCGGCGTGTAAAATGCGCAAACGTCGACAATCTTCATTGGGTTGGGAGGGGACTAAAACCAAAGCCGCGCAAATATTGCATCCGTATCGAAACCTTCGTCAATCCCGCCCCTGCTGAAACAGTTCCCATCGCTAGGGTAGGTTTTGTGCGACCCAGACGAAGTGTATTGGGAAAACCGGCACCATCACCCCAGATGCCGAGCTTTAGGTTATGGTCACGATCATGCAAAACCGAAAGCGCGAACCGTCCTGACCGTGGAACTTTCACACAGATATTCACGACTCCGGCTGGAATCGGCTCAATGTCAACGCGCCCGAACGTCTTGCCCTCGTTAACAAGCTTAAAATCTGGCGCAAGAAAGTCAGCTTCAGTCGCGGGATAGAGTTCGACGCGCAACAACCCCTTTCGATCTTTCAGTCCTTCAACGGCTAGCATCAAGGCGGGCCCACTTTCGTTGGCCGAACATGCCGCGGCTGCTTTACCCAGACTTGGGTTTGGCGAGACCGCCGCTGTGCTGCTTGATGCGAGCGCTAAACCAACCAGAAACAACAATTTATTCATGCACGCCTCACAGATACCAATTCAGCCAATACCAGAATCATTCCTACTAACAAATGTGTCGCGAGGATGGCAGTAGCGATCAATGCAATCACCGCACGCGCATCCTCTGCCACGATCAACCCCGCCAATGCAGCAAAAACAATCTCTTTATTTGTCACAAATGGCAATCGCGTCACCAGCAATTGCAGCGTCGCGAGCATCACTAACAACACCAGCGGAACGCCTGGCATGCCAAGGCGCCACAGCGTTACCGAAAGCCCGAGCGCCGCAAAAAGCCGCACAACGTGCAAGGCAAAAATGAAGGTTAAATCTTGCCTCGGCAGTGAAAAGATCCGCTTTCGAAAAATGAGAAATGACATTGAGAGCAACACGATGAAAGCCGCCGATTTGACGATGTCTTGCGGATCAAAATTAAAGTGTGTGCCAAGTGAACCAACCAGCGGATAAGCCACCGCCAACATCACCAGCGTCATCAAATTGCCCGCAAGCGCGGATAATATGCTGACGTCTTTGACCGCCCCAAAGGGGGCTGCAACAAGGTTCATTCGCCGCCGCGCCCATGTGTAAAAATAAGCCTCACCGCTATACCCAAGCAGCAAATCATTACTGATTAACTTTCGCAAAAGTGCCGCAAACCCGTCAATCGGTATCTTCCATAGCCGTCTGTAGATCATCCACTCAGAGGTGGGCAACACAACGTAATAAGCCGCAAAAGCCACCCAGAAATAGGCTGATGTCGGCAGAATATCGAGAGCCTTGGCAAAACCAAATTTGCGGAGTTGTAAAAGGATCGCGATCAATAATATGATCGAAATTACGCCCGAAAACCAGCTCGCCCAGCTCCGCTTTGGCACTGGCAGCGGTGGCAGCAGCTCTGATAATGAGGGATTTACTGAGGCTGTCGGGGGCAAAGCACCATCCAAATTATTATCATCTTTGAGCATTTATGCCACGTCTAAACAACATCCACACACAATCCCACCAAAATTAGCTTTCATACGATGAACCTACGGTGGCCGCGCGCCCAAGCGTGTCAAAGCAATCGAGATAGGCTTGCGCGGCTGCACCCATCATGTGCTTTTGCGAGGCTGCTATCCGCACGTCACCATTGGCATCATGCGCCGCTAACCGCGCCTCAATCGCCGAGGCTATACTCTGCGGATCGCGCGAATTAACGATATCACCGAGCGCAACCGTGCTGATAATTTCCCTTATCGCGGGTGTGCAATCGGTCGTCACAACGGGGACGCCTGCGGCCAGTGCTTCGATCAAAACCGCTGGATAGCCCTCAAAGGCTGATGTCATCAAAAACAACCGTGCGCCTGCTAGATGAGGCCGCAGTTCACTCACATATCCTGCAAAGCTCACTCGCTCTGAAATTCCTAACTCAGTGGCTAAGGCGGTTAGGCTTCGCAGCAACGGCCCTTCGCCATAAACGACCAGCCTAACCTTCAGCGCGCGGTCTATTTTTGAAAAAGCCATCAGCGCGAGCGCGAAGTCCTTTTGTGGGGCTAACCGCCCTGCGCAGATGATCCTTGCTGGCTGATCAGAATGAACAGCAACAGTCAGCGGCGAAAGTTCTTCATCCAAAATAGGTTCAGCAAGATCATAGATCGGATGGTGTGTAAAAACGTCCAAAGCTTGTTTGCGCAGCGCCGGCGACATGGCTGTAAAGGCAGAGACTGGAGCCAATGCGAGGCGCGTGAACCATTCGCTCATACGCACCAAGACACCGCGATTGCTGTTCGAGCGAACCGGGTTGCTGAGCTTACAGATGAACAGAGGCCGTTTCGCAAAGCGCAGCCGCGCAAGCACCACCACTACAAGCAAATGAAAATTTCCTGGCACAAATATCACGTCAGGCTGATCTTTCCTGATGGCGTGCGATAAGCGCAGCCCGAGCATCACACGCGACAATAGGCTGCGCGCAATTGGCGGATCACAACAGACCAAATCAACCTGCGAGCCGACCAGTGATAGCAATGCACCTTGTTCAGTGCCGCAATAAATCGTGACGCGCCGCCCTGCTTTTGCCCAAGCATTGGCGAGCCGGATAGCAATCCGCTCACTGCCCCCGGTAGAAAAATCATGGAGAATGATGCCTATATGGCGCGCAGTCATAGCGGGTGCTCTCGACGCATCACAGAAAAATCAACTGCTGTGTCCCAAGTTTCAACTGGGGCTAACCAACGCATCCCACCGTGATTGATCGCATTGGCGACATGACTGACAGGTTCAACACAGAAATAATCTTCCCCCGGCGGAATATAGATTACGGTAGGATTGAGATCAGCATTTGGCGTAATGCGCAGCGTGTGCGTTGGCCAACTAAGCTGTATCGGCCCAGACTGACGCTCAAAACCCGTATCAATGAGTGCACCGCCAAACCAATCTATCTCTCCCACAAGAATTTCCAACTGAGACGGCAACCGCTCTTCATCAATTGCCCAGCGTGCTGAAAAGTGCGTGTCGATTGAAGCTCCTGCCCTCGGGAAATACGGATGCAAGCCCATCCCCGTTGGCATCGGCGTATCACCTAAATTCTGGATCGAGAGCTCGTGGCGGTAACCGCTTTCATGCAAGTGCAACTTTTGCTCTGCGCGATAGGCCCAGGGCCACTCGCCCGCGTCATGATCAAACTGCATTGTTGCGCTTGTCGCGTCATGCGCGGTGATATGCCAAGCCGCCTGCCATCCATGCCCATGAATAGCATGGAGAGGTTCTTCGCTAAAATTTATTGGTAGGCGAATAACCTGCCCATCCGCTGAAAATATGCCCCGCGCTATTCGTCCCGAAAATGGCACAAGCGGAAAGCAACTTAGGCCCAGCGGGCTAATGTCATTTGCCACGAGTGGACTGAAAATTTCAAGTTCGCCAAAAGCAAATCTGGCAACGCCGCCGCCGTGTTCGGGGCGCAACTCAACTATAATGTGATCATGATGAAGCTTCATAATAGCTTTCCAAAAATCACCTTTCCATCTTTCACCGTCGCCACAACACGCAATTTATACAAATCAGCAGGATCGCTGGTTAAAGGGTTACCATCGAGCAGCACAAGGTCAGCGCGTTTGCCCGGCTCGATACTGCCCTTGCTGCTATCTTCGCCAATTTGCCACGCCGCATTGATCGTGACTTGTTGCAACGCTCGGTAGATAGAAATGCGCTCGCTCGCGCCCAAAATATCACCCGATTGCGTGAGCCGCGTGACCGATGACCAGAGCAAACGGATAATATCAGGCGGCACGACGGGCGAGTCATTATGCGCAGTCGGCCTCAAACCCAGCGACCATGCGGTATTTTGCGGTGAAATGAATTCAGCACGCTCCGGCCCTAGCGCAACCTCGCGGTGCCAATCGCCCCAATAATAAGTGTGGTTGGCAAAGAAGCTCGGCTGGATATCGAGTTGCTTCATCTCGCGCAATTGATCGCGCTCGACTACTTGATTGTGAATGGCGATGGTGCGCCGCCCCGCCAAGTCATTCGCGCGAACGCCGTCGATTAAGGCTTGAGCGGCTGCATCGCCGTTAACATGAACAAACACCTGCCACTTATTCTTGGCTGCATCAGCGAGTTTGGCATTAAATAAAGCAAGGTCAATCGCGGGATAGCCAACATAGCCCGCTTTCTGGCCCTCAGGTGGCACAGGAACGGGGTGCTTGAGCCACGCCGTGCGGCCTTGCGGTGATCCGTCGAGAACCAGCTTGATGCCTGCGATGCGCACATGCCCCGCATAGGGTTTGCCAATTTGCGCGCGGACTTCAGCTGTCCAATCACGTTCAAATGAAACAAGCGCAACAACATCGATCGGCAACACCCCGCGCTTGCCCGCTTCGGCTAACGCTGGCCACGCTTCAGGCATGACACGCCCATCTTGCCCCGTTGTTATTCCGTTTGCGGCGTAGATTTCGGCACCCTTAATCAATGGGGCAATCCGCGCTTCGATACTCGGCGGATCAAGGAATTTCAAAGCCGGATAAAGCGCAGTTTCTTCAACGACCCCGTTTGGCGTTTTCCCATCAGCTTCACGACGAATGATGCCGCCCTTTGGGTTTGGCGTATCAGGGCCATAGCCGACGAGTTTGAGCATCGCCGAATTCATTGACGCAAGATGCCCGCTGACATGAAAGACAAGGATTGGAAGCTTATCAGATACAAGGTCAAGGTCAGCCTTCACGGGATGACGTCGTTCGGCAATCTGCGAATCGTCATAACCATTGCCAATGATCAGTGGCACCCCGGGCGCGCGAGGGTGTTGACGTAGCGCATTTTGCAATCCCGCAATGTCCTTGATCACGCCAACCGGTGGTGGCTGCAATTGAGCCATGCCCGCATTCTGGCCAACATAGCCGATATGGCCGTGCGCATCGATAAATCCGGGAAGCAATGTCCGACCCTTAAGGTCAATTGTCTCACTCTTCCGATGAGCAGCGCGGACAACATCTTTGAGCACCCCAGCAACCGCGATTTTTCCCTCACGGATCAGAACAGCTTCAACCATTTCTGGTTGATCGTGCGCCATCGTAATGATCGTGCCGCCCATCAAGATGACGTCGGGGCTGCGCGGCGGTGCGGCTGCCAACAGCAGTGGCATCAACGCGAATAAAGTGACGTTTTTGATCACAAATACTTCCCCAGAGCGAAATGACATTTGATTGATACAAGCTCAACGACGCGGAAACTGGCAAACACACCAACCGAATATATCACACTATAAACAGCTGCGCGATATGATGTGAAGGCGCTCAACGAAAATGGTGCACCCGAGATTGGACTTGCTTCGATAAAGTGGAGAGTATTTTTAGAGACGAAAGGAAGACTCGATGAACCGGCATAAGAGATTTACGAAGGCGTTTGCGGATGAGGCGGTTGCCCTTTTGCAAGGCAGCAGGCGCACACGGCGTCAGGTTGCGGAAGATTTAGGGATAGATTTGTCGACGCTGGCGCGCTGGTCACGTGACAGCCGTGAGCACGGGGAGGCTTGCCCGATACATAGGTGGCTTCTACAACCCAATCCGGCGACACTCAGCGCTTGATTACCTCAGCCCGGTTCAGTTCGGAAAAAGGGCTGCTAACTGAGACACTGTCTCTCCACTTTACTTGGGCAAGTCCAGCTGGAACATTTTGCCGCCGCAAGGGTTCTCACTTTCAAGGCCATCTATTGATGCCCGAGATAGAAAGAGGACAGATCATGAAACTCATTGCTCTCACCTTCGCCCTGCTGGCAAGCGGAACGGTCTCTGCGCAGATGACCCATATGCCTGCTGATGGCACCGCCGCGATTCCGCTGGCAACGCAATCGGCCTATCCCCCTTGCTCGGCAACTGTGCTGGATCAGTGCCTTCAATCCAATGCGCGCGAATCGGATACCAAAGGCGGGCCGCCTGCGAATATGCCGATGATGCGGCACCACCGCATGATGAAGCATCACCACCGGATGATGCGCAATCATTCCATGAAAATGTAATCACTGCCGCTGTCGTTCAAATTCGTCCTGCGCTTAATCTCGGATGAGATGTCCATGAACATGCCCACCAATCCCAGCGCCCAAACGGTGCGCGGGATGGGAGAGCGTGCAGCGCCGGATTTACCCATCGGTTCCAGCCAGCTTGATAATCGTTTCGATCACAAGCTTTGTCTGGCCAATGTCATCGACTGCAATCGTTGCGACGCCAGCGTCACGCACTGGTGCGTCGTTGCCGCCTGGGTAAAGCGCATCGCCGATGAACAGTATGTTGGACAAAGTGCATCCGCTTATCTCCGCCAATTTGTTGATGCCGTAGGCTTTGTCGATGCCGGGCTTGGTGATGTCTATGGAGGTTGATCCACCAATGCGGACGGCAAAATCGGGCAACTTCTTGTCGAGCAATGCTTTCAGGCGGTTGCGCTTCCCAATGTCGGGATCCCAGCTGGCCTTGACGTCGGGTGCCGCTTCCTGGCCCAGCCCGGAGAAAGTGATCTGGCTTCCGCGATCTTCGATTTGTTCACCCCAGACGGTCTCATCGGCAAGCCCGGCTTCCTTTGTCGCGATGGTGAGGGCGGCCATCACGCGGTCGCGCTGATCGGGAGAGAAGTCGTCGGCATAAACTTGAGACCAGACGTTCTCAAAGCGGTAGAATTTGGTTCCCGATGTCGGGAGCAGATAGAGGTTTTCGTAGCGGCCGAGCGCGGGCAGTTGGCCGAGTAATTGCCGTTCAAACTGCGGCCAATCCCCGCCTGAAATGACGGCGACTGAGCGGATGGTCAGCAGATCAATGAACAGACGGCTCATCTCCGCGTCAAGCGCCTGCTTGCTCGTCGCCAGCGTCCCGTCGAGATCGAATACAATGAGTTTTTTCACTTAACGCTCCAAACGCTCTGCCCATTCGCGCAGCGCGACAATTTGCTTGGCGATGTGGGTGCGGGTAGCTTCGTCAGTGAGCTTGCCACAGGCATCAAAGCGCGTGTGCGCCGCGCTGATCATGATTTCGGGTTGATTGAGCACATGGGCGTCAAGAAAGACGAACACCTTGCGCAAATCATATTGCGCTCGCGCGGTGCCAATGCCGCCTGGACTGGCCCCCAGAATCGCAACCGGTTTCCCTTTGAACGGTTGATCGGACGCTTTGGAAATCCAGTCGATAGCATTTTTGAGGACGCCGGGGATCGAGTAGTTATATTCCGGCGTGGCGATCATCACGGCGTCAGCGTCGGCGATCTGTTTGACGAGCGTGGTGACGCTTGCGGGCAGCCCAGTGTCGAGGACATCTTCATTGAAAATCGGCACGGCGGAAATATCAGCCATCGTGAACATCACGCCGGCGGGCTTGAGTTCGTCCGCCGTGCGCAAGGCAGAGGTGTTAAACGAATTCGCGCGGAGACTGCCGGAAATGGCGACGATGTTAAAATCGGGCATAGGGAATCCTATGGGAATGAGGTTGCAGATTTAAGAACCCCGCCCCCGCCCGATTGTTCCGCCCGCCCTTACCCCGCGAGCAATCGCTGTATCGTCTCCAATAGCTCCGCGACCTTGACGGGTTTGTTGAGCTGGACACAGCCTTGCCCTGCGACATCACGCATGGTTTCTGTGGAGATATCGCCGGTGAGGATGATGATCGGCAGTTTTGCACCCAACTCCATGCGCAGTTTGGCGGAGAGGCGGAGGCCGTCCATATTTTCGGGCAAATTATAGTCGGTCAGGATCAGATCGGGTTTGATCGCACCGTCGGCCACCAGTTTGAGCGCCGCGACACCGTCGCCCGCGGTTGCGGTGTGGTGGCCTTCGTCGGTGAGCAGCAGTTCGAGCAACGCGCGGACTTCTGGATCATCGTCAACGATCAATATCGTGCCGGTGCGGTGGGGGGGCAGTGGGATAGTAGTAGTAGTAGTAGTAGTAGTAGTAGTAGTAGTAGTAGAAACCAGCGCTACCTCAACCGCAAAAGCCGATCCTTTGCCTAGGGTTGAACGGACATGCACCGGATGGCCGAGCAAGACGCCCAATCGCTGGACAATCGACAACCCCAGCCCAAGCCCCCGGCTGCGCTCCCGCGCGGCGTTATCGACCTGATGATATTCGTCGAAGATCGCGTGAATTTCCGCACCCGCAATCCCGATGCCGGTATCGAGAATTTCGATGCTGACCTTGCCGTGGATACGGCGGCAACCGAGCAATATCTTCCCGCGCTTGGTATATTTGAGCGCGTTTGAGATGAGGTTGCGGAGCATTTGTTCGAGCAGGCGTTTGTCGGTTTCAATGATGAGGTTGGTGTGGACGACTCGCAGTTCGAGCCGTTTGGCCTGCGCGTGATAGCTGAATTCATCCTGCAATTGATCGAGCAAATTGCCGAGAGAAAAGCGCGAAATTTCGGGCTGGACGGTGCCCGCATCAATCTGGTTGATGTCGAGCAAGGTATTGAGCATTCCGGTCATCGCGCCGAGGGTTTCATCGAGCCGCGTGACTAATTCCTGTTCTTTCTCGCCTACGACTTTCTTGGCAAGCAGTCCCTGGAGCAAAGCGAGCGTTTGCAGAGGCTGGCGAAGATCATGGCTTGCCACCGCGAGGAAGCGCGACTTCGCCACGGTGGCGAGCTCGGCCACTTTCTTCGCATCATCAACCAGCTTGGCCGCGCGCTTGCGTTCAGTGATGTCGGTAAAGGTGATGACGACGCCTTCAATCCCGTCATCATCTGCGCGGTAGGGCATGATCCGCCGCATGAACCAGACGCCGCCACCGGTTTCAATCTCCCGGTCAATCGGAGACGGATCATGCAGAACTGTGCGCGCGTCATCCAGCAAAGCCGCGTCCGCCGCAAGCGAATGGAGATCGGCGAGCGGACGGCCAATATCGCCGGGTATAACGTTGAACAAAGATTTGGTGGCGGGCGTGAAGAAGCGGATGTTAAGCGCGGTATCGAGAAACAGCGTCGCGACGTCAGTGCTGTAGAGGACATTCTGGAGATCGTTCGAGGTAGTGCGCTGACGTTCGAGCGTCTCCTGCAACTGGCTGTTGAGCGCGGTCAGTTCCTCATTCAAGGATTGCAGTTCTTCCTTGGAGGTGAGCAATTCCTCATTGGTCGATTGAAACTCCTCATTGACCGAGAGCGCCTCCTCATTGATCGCGCGCTGTTCCTCGCCTGATTTTTCGAGCGCGTGGATCGCGCCTTGCAATTCGATGTGGCTGGCTTCGAGTTCGGCTTCGAGTTCGGTGATGCGCGGCGTATCATGCGGTGCGGCGGCTCCGCGTTTTGCCGTGGTAGCAGGGACATCGACGAAGCAGATCAAGAGCAATTCCTCGCCCGCTTCTTGCACCGAGCGGATATCGATATTGAACTGTTTGCCGCCAGCGATAATGATTGGCGTTTTTTCTGGGCTGACTTGCCCAATCGCCAAGCGCAGCCGCGTCCGCAGCGCCTGCGGGGCCATATCGAGCACATCATGGCTGGGATGCCCCGGCGCTATTCGCAGATAGCGCTCCGCCGGCCCGAGCGAGAAGAGGCATTCATGCTTGCGGTTGATCAGGACGGCGGCGGGAGCATGGGTTTCAAGCACCAGACGGCGGCAGAGGTCGGCGAGATCACTCTGCCGCACCATCGCGTTCGCCTTTGTGAGCTTGAGCGACGGCTGAACATTTTCGCCTCCATTCGCTGAAAGCCTGAGCTTGTCCGTGCCGGCCCGTCCACTGTGGCGGTACACCCGCTCCGTCTTCGATACGACTTCAAACTGCCCTTCCGCCGTGCCGATGGTCTCCGCATTGCCCAGCAGCAATATCCCGCCCTTGCGCAGCGCGAAGTGGAACAGCGCGATCACCTTGGCCTGCGCTTCCGGCCCCAGATAGATGAGCAAATTGCGGCACGACACAAAATCAAGCCGTGAGAAGGGCGGATCGGCCAGCACATCCTGCACCGTAAACACCACCGCTGTGCGCAGTTCGGGCGAGACGCGGTAGCCGTGGTCTTCACGGCTGAAGAAGCGCGCCAGCCGTTCGGGCGAGACATCGGCCTTGATCGTGTGCGGATATATGCCGTCGCGTGCAGTCGCCACGGCGTCTGCGTCCACATCTGACGCGAAGACTTGCAGCTTCACATTGCTCTTCGATGACACAATCGCCTCGCGGAACAACATGGCGAGAGAATAGGCTTCCTCCCCCGTGCTGCATCCCGCGATCCAGATGCGCAGCGGCATATCGACGGGCTGCGCAGCGATGAGATCGGGGATGATCTTCGCGCCCAATTGCTCGAAGACCTTGGGATCTCGGAAGAAACTGGTAACGTTGATCAGCAAATCCTTGGCGAGGAGATCAAGCTCTTTGGCATCGCCGCGCAGCAGTTCGAGATAGCGCGCCATCCTGTCGCCCTTGATCCCCGACAGCGCCATCCGCCGTTCGATCCGCCGTTTAAGCGTGCCCATTTTATAGAGTGTGAAATCATGGCTCGTCGCGGTGCGGAGGAGTTCGATGATCGCGGGTAGGCTATCGGGCGCTTGCATGACTGCGGTGGGATTGTCTTGCCGGGCGATCAGAGCCTTGCCAATCTCCGCGACGCGCAAGGTGAGATCAACCACCCCCGTCGCAATCGCGGTGGTGGGCATCCCGCCGTAATCGGCCTCATCGGGGTCTTGCGCGATGATGAAGCCGCCTTTGGCATCAATCTCCTTCACCCCGATGCTCCCGTCCGCGCCGGTGCCCGAAAGAATAACCGCAATCGCGCGCGCGCCGTAATTTTCGGCAAGCGAATGGAGCAGGAAATCAAACGGCAAACGCAGCCCGTGACGCGCGAGCGGCTTGGAAACATGGAGCAAGCCTTTGTTCGCCGCTAGATAGGTTCCCGGCGGAATGACATAGAGATGATCCGTCTCAATCCGCATCCCGTCCGCAGCCTCGATCACGATCATCTTGGTATGTTTGGCGAGGAGTTCAGCCATCAGGCTTTCGTGAGAAGGATCAAGATGCTGGACGAGGATGAAGGCCATCCCAGCATTGGCGGGCATGGCGTCAAGCAAATAAGAAACCGCCTCTAGCCCCCCTGCAGAGGCTCCGATCCCGACAACGGGAAATGGGGGTTGGGTTTTGCGCGCAGGCATAGGGCCGTGTCCTAAGTGTCTTGGCCCCCCGGCGATTAACGTCACCAGACACCCACTTTGCTGCGTGAGTGAGGACTTGGGCAGTAGCGGCGCTTTATTGGGGAATGTCAAACGGGGGAACATTATCGCCTGACTGCAGTTTAAGCTCATACTGCAATTCTCAAAGGATCAAACCGATGCACGTCACCCGTTCACTCACCCTCGCGACCGTGCTTGCGATCTCTGTACTGCCCGTCGCCGCCTATGCCGGAAAGCATGAACAAGCGGTCGAAGCGATTGCCCAGGCGCGCGGCAAAATCCAGGCAGGCGACAAAGTTGGCACAAATTCCCAAGCTCCCGAGCTTCAGGCGCAAGCGCGAGCAGCTCTGGCAAAGGCAGAAACATTGCTTTCGAAGGGCAAAAAATCTGACTCGATTATCGCGGCGCAGCAAGCGGGGGATCTCGCCGATCAGGCCATCGTCAGCGCGGACAATCGCAAAATGTCAGCCGAGCGTGATCGCAGACTTGATGCCCAGGGAGCGGCGATTGATGCCCAGCAGGCCGCAGCGAACGCAACTGCGCGTGCTGATGTAGCGCAACAGGCGGCGATAAATGCGGATGTTCGCGCAGATGCGGCACAAATGGCGACGATATCGGCCAACAACCGCGCTGACTCGGCGCAAATGGCAACGACGGCAGCAAATGCGCAAACACAGGCCATCCTGAACGCTCCGCGACCGACGTCAACAACGACCACGGTCGTTGAGCGGGAAACCGTTCGGACACTTGCACCTGCCCGTAAACTCAAGCGCCGGGTTGTCCCAAAGCGCCACAGCGTAACACACACGAGAAAAACCACCACGGTCACGAGGACCAATCGCTAAGCTATAAGTGCGACCGGGATGGCCTGCGCTGTCCCGGTCGCTCGTTGCCCAATCAATGCGGAGATTTCCCATGCAAAAAACCCACAACACCCTTCCCGAAGAAATCCGCATTCAATCGGTCGAGCTGCTTAACCTCCAGCTTGCGGCTGCCATCGATCTTCATGCCCAGATGAAGCAAGCCCATTGGAACGTTCGCGGCCCCAGCTTCATCGCAATTCACGAATTGTTCGACAAGGTTTCAGCACAAGTAGAAGATTTCTCCGATCTAATCGCTGAACGCGCGGGCGGGCTGGGTGGCACGGCGAATGGCACCATCCAGACGGCGGTCAAACATAGCTATCTCAATCCCTATCCGCTCGGCATTGCAGATGAGTTGCAGCATCTCTTCGCCGTCTCCAACGTGCTGGCGGCATTTGGTGGATCAATCATCGAAGCCATCGAAAAATCGACTGCGATTGAAGATGCGACCACCGCCGATCTCTTCACTGAGATTTCACGCGGCGTCGATCAACAGCTATGGTTCGTCGAATCGCACCTTGCGCCCAAGCAAGAGCATCCCAAAAAAGGCTAATAGATGAAGTCCTTGCGCATCCTTGTCATCGAAGACGAAGCTATCATCGGGATGCTGCTGACTGAAGTGCTTGAAGGGATGAGCCATATTGTGATTGGGGTTGCCGCAACTGAATCGACTGCAATAGCGCTTGCCGCAGAATATGAACCCGACTTGCTCATTGTAGACGCGGGCTTGACGTCTGGAAACGGCCTCTCAGCGGTGGATACCATCACCAAGACGCGGTTTGTGCCGCATATCTTCACCACCGGCAATGCGCTCAAGGTCAGATTGGCCAAACCCAGTGCGGTCATTCTCGAAAAGCCATTCCACGAGGCTGAGCTTGCGGATGCCATTGTGAATGCGCTTTCCCAAGCTGAAAATTTGACAGCGTGAGCGCGTTTTTCCGGTGCAAACAACCGAAACTAAGAACCAAAACTGATAGCGCCAAATTTATTTTTTCCGCAATGAAACATTCTGCCTCCTAGCCGGTTTACTCTCCAACGCATTCTATCCCCGTATTGACGAAATCTCGTTCAATACTTGGAGGGTTGCCAATGGTCTGCTCCATCTCCCCCCCCCCGGAAGGATCGGATCATTGGCAATCAAAATGGCGGTCGGTCCAAACGGATTTCAACTCACTTGGGACAGCAGCCGACCGCCATTTTACCTATTGGAGCAATCGACATGGCCGATGACAAACTGCAAGGCGAAGGCAATTACGACGCCGCGCGCAGATACGACAAAGAAGCGACCGAATTTGCCAAGGATAAGGCAAAGGTCAAGCAAGCAGCGGCGCAGGCCAACAAAGCACTGGATGGCCCCGAGCGCGATGCACTTGAAGCCGCTGAAAAAGCCATGAAATTTTGGTATGTATAGGTTTTGCGATCACTATGATCGTGAGTGCCTTTTTCGCAACTTCTTGACGCACAAACCGACTGTGACTTTTCCGCCATGCTGCGGTTAAAAATATTTTATGCTGCAACGCGGCGGAACTAATCCCCTCTTACCTTGTTTCCCTCCACTCGACCCGACCAGCACTGATTGCGTGGTCGCTCAAATTAGTGGAGTATATCATGTTTAGACAAATAATTATCGCCCTCGCACTCGCAGGAACGTCCGGCTTGGCGCATGCCCAAGTGGTATCGGTGGGCGCTACCATCAATCAAAATAATGTCGGAGCCTCACTCAATGCAGCGGTTGGCGTTCCCTCTATCGATGCCGCCGCGTTGAGGGCGAGTTCGACAATCGCTAATCCAGTCGCCCGCGCTGACGCTCTGGCACAATTGACGCCGCAAGCTTACAGCCTTGTGCCTGAGGTTTCACTCAATGCAGTTGAAGCTCAGGAAACCAACATTCTGCGCTATGTTCGCGATCAGCGCGGCAATGCAGAACGCCCCGATGGCAGTGAGCAAACGATCGACGATGCAGGCCGCGTTAGTGCGTTCGTCATCGGCGGGGCACGCTTTGGTACTTATGATGCCGCAGCCGACCGCCCGCGCGTCAAGAATGACAATCACATGGTTATGGGTGGCCTTAACTTTAAGCTGACACCAAAAGTCACGCTTGGAGGTTTTGGTGGCTTTATGGATAGTGATGTCAATTTTGACACATCACCAACCTCTGCCAAATCAGACCTCAAAAGCTGGTTTGCGGGCGGCTTTGCTACCGTGGGCATCGGCCCCGTCTACGTCGACGGTTGGGGCAGCTACACCGATCTCAACTGGAATCTGCAGCGTGGCTATGCGTTTAATGGCTTGTCGGGCGTATCGGGTGGCAGAACCGATGGCCATGTCTGGGCAGCTGGCGCAGCGACAGGCCTCAGCTTTTCAGCGGGCAATTTTGAAATCGAGCCGTTCGGCGCGATCCGTTATGCCAAGGTGCGGGTGAACGGCTTTAGCGAAAGCGGTTCACCCGCAGCTCTCACCATCGGTCGCAACGACGCCTCAAGCTTGCGCGTGAATGCAGGTGGCCGGATTGGCACCAAGTTTGATGCAGGCAGCGTTGTCGTTCGTCCGCAACTGCGCGGTGGCTGGAACAAAGAGTTCAGGATGGATGATCCCAGAACAATTTCTGCGGCGTTCCGTGATAGCAGCGTCGGCACCCCGTTCAGCTTTACCACCACCCCTTTGCGCGGCGAATATTACAACGCTGGTGCGGCGCTGAATGTGGCGGGATCGGGGCCAATCTCAATGGCCGTCGATTATGATGTCCAATTTGCCAAGGATCGCCAGTTCCACGCGCTTTCGCTCAGTGCGCGTTTGAAGTTCTAGGCCAGTAAATCGAATGAGTTTGGGGGCGGTCTTGCACCGCCCCCATCTCAAACCATTGCACCAAGAATATCGCTAATCGCGACGAACGCAAAACACACCGAAGAGTCCGCCACGCCGTAGGGCATGAACAAATCCTCGCCCACGCGGATCGCGCCACAAGTATAGACGACGTTGGGGACATAGCCTTCGCGGTCTTCATCGGCGGCAGACAGGATCGGGCTGGCCGTGCGGCCAATCACTTTTGACGGATCACCCTTGTCGAGAAGCGCTGCGCCAATCGCATATTTGCGCATCGCACCGACGCCGTGGGTGAGGACGAGCCAGCCTTCGTCAAGCTCAATCGGCGCACCACAATTGCCAATCTGCACCAGCTCCCAAGGGAATTTGGGTTCGAGCAGTAATTCGCCGCCTTCCCATTCGTCAATCTTGTCCGAGCGCAATAGGTAAAGGTTTTTGCCGTCCTGCCGCCCGATCATCAGGAATTGCCCGTCTATCCTGCGAGGGAACAGCGCCATGCCCTTGTTGCGCCCCGCCCCGCCTTTGATTGGGGTCAACGTAAAATCCCTGAAGTCGCGCGTGCGCATCAGCTCGCTTCGGATATCGCGCCCGCTATACGCGGTATAGGTGCCGATCCATTCGCTCTTGCCGCTGTCGCGTGTGAATTCGACAAGGCGCAAATCTTCGAGGCCGTTGCGCTGCGCTTCTGTCATCGGGAAGATCACAGTGCCAGAAATACTACTTTCGCGGTGGCGGAAGACTGAAACTGCGCCATCTTCGGCGTCCGCTTTTGCTTTGCCTAGCATTGCGGCGGTGGCAAAAGGAGGTTCTGGTAACAGGCTGATCTGACGCCCGGCCGATATAATCCCTTCGCGAAAGGCAATCGTAGAGATATGCCCTTCACCGACAGCCCGGAGTGACAGCAGGATGCGCACGCTCCCGGGTTGCAGCCCGCTTTGATCGGGGTGGCGCACCACACTCGGGTTCATCAAGGCGGCAGCGGCATAGCTATATTCGTGGCAGAAATAGGCCCCGATCAGGCGCTTAGTCTGCCGACGTAGCGCGCTGCCTTCCAGCGAGAAAGCGGTTTCAATCTGCGAATAGCGATCATCGAAGACCCGCTCGATCTGCCAGTGGCGATCCGCGAAATCATTGAGCACAATGCTCAGTTCGCCGCGCACTGTGCGCGGGTCGAGGGCAATAATGTCAGAAACAAGTTTGCGAACCCGCTCGATATCCGGACCTGACGCTTGCCAAGCGAGATGGAAAGGACGCACGACAACACGACCAGGATCGGCATGAAGCCGCAGTTCGTGTTGGACGAGTTCGACCATGCGGCTTTACCTTAGGATTATGTTGGCCTTTGTCTTTAAGCCTCTAATCGCACAGCCTGCCAATTGATAGGCGAGCACCGATTCCGCGCCCTCGTTCAAATTGAGTCCGCGTGGATTGATGCCGTCGCGGCAAGACCCGCTTATCGAATCGGCAACAGCAACACCTCGATCATTGCCACCTGAGAACCAGTCAAAAGCACGGTTGGCGTGCGCGAGCCAGCGGGAATCATGCGTGGCATCAAACGCGGCGCGCGCGCCATCGATGGCGGCCCAAGCCTCAACGGGTTGCTGGTCGAAAGGACGGGGTGCGGCAAATTCACGACCGAAACTGTCTGAGCCAATGGGACGGAAATTGCCTGAGGGGCTGATCTGCAACTCCAAAATCCAGTCGAGGGTTTCGATACCAATCTCGGTCAGCTCCGGCGTGTCCAACCGTAATCCGGCGCGGATCATCGCTTCTGGCATTCGGCAATTGTCATAGGCCAGCACGCTTTCAAACCAGGGCCAGTCATGGCGCCGCGTATCGCCCAAGCGCGCTTCGAGAAACTCTGCGCCGCTGGACAGTATGGCGCGCGCCGCCGCATCATCAGCATCTGCTGCGAGCACATAGTCGGCCCCGAGCATGGCGAAGGCCGTTGCACGTGGTGACCTGAAATCCCGCGCACTGAATGCGGTCTGGTCGAAAAGCCGCCTTGCCCATTGGCGCAGTGATGGGGTTCGTCCCTCGTGAGCGGTCGCACCGAGCGCCCAAATCGCCCGCCCACAGCTATCTTCTGATCCTGCGGCTTCGAGCCAATTGCGCGCAAAGCCCATGAAATTGCGGAACTCACCGCTCTGGTCGTTCCACGCGCTTTGCACAAAGCCCGCAAACACAGCGGTGAGGCGAGACCGGTGTGGTTCGGCATGATCCCCGATCCGGTTCATCAGCATCAACGCTCTTGCATTATCATCGACGCAATAGCCGTGCGCCCTGTCTGGGACGGAGAAGTTCGAATGTTGAATGATGCCAGTGCCATCGCAAATGCGCAGCAGACCTTCAATGCCGGAAGTTGGCGAAGGTGCCGCGCAACGTGCACTCTCTGGAACTTGCGTAGCGACCGCTACATCCATGCACTGCACCGCAAATTCAGGCCAAATCATCGACCTGCCGCGTGCATAAGCGCGCTCCTGCATGGCACGAAGCCGATCAGGTGCGTCTAGCAGCGCGCCAATTTCGCGGGCTAGCGCGGCACTATCCTTGAACGGCACCAATATTCCGTGATCATCGGCCAGAAGCTCAACCGCATGGGCATAGGGCGTCGATACCACCGCTTTGCCGAGTGCCACCGCGTAGGAAAGTGTTCCCGACGTCGCCTGATTGATACCATGATAGGGCGTCACATAGATGTCTGCCGCTTCGATTAGATCAAGTAGGGCGTCTGTTTCAAGAAATGCGTCAATCCAATGAATATGATCCGCAACACACAACTCGGCGGCGAGGCTTTTTAGTCGATCCCGGTACGCCTCTCCTTCGCGCGCTAAGAGATTGGGGTGCGTCGCGCCGACGATGCAATACATAGTATCGGGATGCCCTGCTACAATTTCGGGAAGCGCCGCAATCACTGTTTCAATGCCCTTACCATGCGATAGCAGACCAAATGTCATTAACACCTGCCGACCTTCAAACCCATGTAGTGATTTGAACCGTGCCGTATGTCCAAAGGGTCGATCAGGCACGCCGTGGGGGATGAAGACAATCTGATCCTTGTCCGCACCAAAAATTCCTCGCAGCAAAGAACCCGCACCTTCCGACATCACGATCAACTTTGCCGCACGCGCGACGAGCCGGTGCATCACCCGCAACTGATCAGCATCAGGATCGGGCATCACGGTGTGGAGGGTCACGATCAGGGGCGCTGCAATCCGGTCGATGAGTTCCAGAATTGTGTCACCAGCATCGCCGCCGAACAGGCCGAACTCATGCTGGAGCCAGACGACATCGGCGCTACTCGCTTCAATCGCCGTTGCCGCCGCGATAAAACTGGCCGCGTCATTTTGAATGATCACGCCCTGAACGGGGGCGGCAAAGCTAATATCGTTTGTCGCAGGAGCCATGGCGTAAACATCGACAATGGCATCCGGGAAGGCGGTGGTGATTGAGGCGTGGATATCAGCTGTAAAGGTCGCAATACCGCACTGGCGCGGCGTAAAACCGCCGATCAGTGCGATATGGGGTAACGCCCGGTTTTGGCGAACCAATGGTTCAACAGCTAAAGACTCAGGCACTTCTTCACGCATGAACGTTTCAAGCATGCGGCGTTCCAACTGGACATCATTCGCGGGAAAGGAATGTGCACTAATGCGCCCCAGCTGCGGGGGCAGCTGGGGCGCGCTGGCACGAGGAGGGGCTGCCAGCAAACTCATAACGCTACCACGCAATGCCGTAATAGCTGTTGATCATTGTTCCGTAAGTGGCGTCATAAACGGGTTCGTTGCCAAGCCCGTGTTTGGGCGCTTTATCAAGCTTTGTCTGATCGATATCGACCACAAAGCCGTGATGCGCGACGACATATTTAAGCTTTTTCCATGGCAGCGGATAATGATCTTCGCCCATGCCCAGAAAGCCACCAAACGACATCACCGCATATTCAACTTGGCCGCTATGCTTGTTGACCATGAAGTTCAGGATCTTGCCCATCTTCTCGCCAGCCTTGTTATAAACTGGCGTGCCTTCGACCATATCCGATGCGATGAGCGAAGAAGTCTCGACATATTCGGGTTCGTGTTTCGCCATGATGCGTCTCCCTTTGGATGTGTGAGAGGAAACTGGCGACATCGGAGAATGTTCCCACCGCGCACTGACGTCATCCAAGTTCTTCTCTGACAACAAACACAGGCAGCAACGCAGCAATGATTTGGGCGGACAGGCCTAGCATCCCAGTGGGCGTCGCGAGCGCCGCCAAAGCGCGGGGCCACGATTGTCACACGGATTATTCCCAAGACAAAGCCCAGAGCGAAGAGCGCCACAAAATACACACTCGCTGCAATTATCGCACGCTTCATGAGCTATTCTGCTTTCTTGTGCGCGGAACAATGTTGGTGCAGGTAGGTTCTTTTGCACGGCATTGTGCGCAATTCGTTGGTGGAAATTTCTTAAAAAGGGTACACTGTGAAATTCACTTACCTGCTTTTGACTATGTCAGCTTTAGTTACGAACCCTGCGCTCGCGTCTTCTCCGTCTTCGTGGCGTACACTTGATCAGAAGTCAGCAAAGGCTTGCATTGCCCAATCCGGCCTGAGAGCAGCCCAAGTCGGTCGAGTAACTCGGTTCAGTGATCGCGTGATGATCGACGTCAGGATCGTCGAGGGACGATATCCTCAAAAGCATATGAACAGCGCGCCGGCAAAAATGTTGTGCCTTTACAATCGCAAATTGCGCTCTGTTGAAGTCCAAGAACTCAGGGAGTGAGGTGAATTACCCTTACCCCGTCCTCCTAGCAACCTCGCTCAATGCACTTTTCACCTTTCCTGCTTCATCGGCCAAGCGCGCTTCTCGTTTTGCACTCATCGGGTCAGATGCGCTCATGCCTTCAGACTCAGCGTTTAACCTGCCATCAAGTTCGGAGTCCCACTGCGTTAGCAATCCCTTTTTCTCTTGGTCAGCAAGCCCAGGATCAGCGAGCAGCGCCTCAGGTGTGTCGAAATATTTGCGCGGGTTGGGTGCCTCATCCTCCATCAACAGCATCGCTGGGGCTGACGCCGCCAGCCTCTCGCGGTGGACGAGGAGCGCTTGGCCGATAGTGGCGATCACGGTGTCAGGCTCGAAGGGTTTGGTGATAAGGTAAGTCGGTTCAGGCCGCTCGCCGGTTAGCAGGCGTTCGGGGAAGGCGGTGATGAAAATCACTGGCACGTTCATGGCGCTCAATATGTCCTTCACCGCATCAATCCCGCTCGAACCATCGGCAAGGCTGATATCGGCGAGGACGAGTTCTGGACGGGTCTTTTCGGCAAGCGCAACTGCCTCGCTCCGTGTGCGCGCGATGCCGGCTACGCTGTGGCCCAGCCCTTCGACGATTGAGCGAATGTGGAGAGCAATGATTGCTTCATCCTCAATGATCATCACTGAGGCTGTCAGGCTGTCGTTGATTGATTGCCGCGCGGCTGCGATATCGGCTGAGACGGTTGCGATGTCACTTCCGAGAATGTCGACGACTTCGTGGGTGCCAAACCCTTCGACGGCTGACAGCAGCAGCGCTTGGCGGCAGTGAAGCGGCAGGCGAGCGATAACGCCGTCACCCGTGCTCGGCTCAACCAAGCGGGACATTGGGTGCCATAATGTATGGAAGATCCGGTATAGCTCGACGCGCGGTGCCCTCGCCTCGACAAATGCGTCGGGCGCGGCGAGTAAGGCTTCGAGCACTTCGCGGACGGCGGCATCGCCCAATCTTTGGGATCCCGTAAGCGCGCGCGCGTAGCGACGTAAAAAGGGAAGTTCAGGCCCGACCGCTGCTTTGAGTGACATAGTTGCTCCTCTGTGAGACAAGGAATACTGCGTAGAACAGTTTTTGTTCCACCGTGCGGAACTTTTTTCGCCTGACCTGAGTTACCCCTAGCATGGATGGCAGATCGTCACCCATTTTTTGGCTGAGGCGAGGATTTCGGTGACAAATTTGCAAACATCACCCACTGTGTCTGGCTTAGACCTAAAACCCGCGCTGGGGGCGCAAAGAACGATGGCCAAAGCAGATAAACCCGGTAATCATGGCGAAGATATCGGCAACGATCCGATTGCAGCGGCGCTAAAGCAAATGCATGATGCTGTAGCAAGCGAGGCGCTTCCTGATGATTTCCTCCGTTTGCTTGATGAGATTGATATCAAGATTGCCGCCAAGAAGGCCGCTCATTGATGAATGCCGGCGCGGACATTGATCCAGACAAGCTGTTCCGTGATCAGCTAGTTGCGTTGTTACCGTCGCTAAGGGCGTTCTCACGCGGGCTTTGTGGTCACCGCGAAATGGCTGATGATCTCGCGCAGGATACGATGATGCGGGCATGGGCGGCGCGCGAAAGTTACATGCAAGGGTCAAATTTCCGCGCGTGGATGTTCATGATCATGCGCAACCAATTCTATACGACGATCCGCAAAAATTCTCGGATGACGTCGCTCGATCCCGAAGTGGCCGAAAGAGTGCTTGTGGTCGCGCCTGCCCAACAGAACGGGATCAATGTCGATGATGTTGCCAAAGCGCTCCAAAAACTGCCTGCCGAGCAGCGCGAAGTCTTGCTGCTGATCGGTGCCAACGGTCTGTCATATGAAGAAGCCGCCGAAGTAATTGGCTGTGCGATGGGCACGGTCAAAAGCCGCCTCGCGCGGGGTCGGACGGCGCTTGCTGCACTCATCGACGGCCCCGCCGACGATGCCTTGTTTGATTCCCCGCCGCAGCGCGCTAAGCTCGGCGAAGGTCAGGATGCCGCGCGTGCCTTTAGTGATGTCTTGCGTGAACCGCCTACGACCATGAGGGCGGCATCGGCTCGCTAATCCGAAGAGGGGACAACTTTTATGCGGCCAGTAACCCTGCGCAACGGTATGGTTCTGATTGTCGTAGCCGCGTTGCTGCCAATTGGCACACTGAGTATCGTGCAAGCACTGTCGAACCTAACTTATTCACGCACGTTAATTAGCAACGGCCTGATGACAAGCGCGCTGGCAACGGCAGCGCGAGAGCGTGACCCCTTGGTGATCAGCAAACAGGTGTTGCGGACGATCAGTATAAACGATGCGGTTCGCACAGGCGGTTCAGATTGCCGTGAAGCTTTGAAGATAAGCCTTGGCTACAGCCCCGCCCTCCTCAATCTCGCGCGGTCTGATCGGGTCGGGAACGTAATATGTTCGGTATTACCTGTTGATCCATCAACCACTTTTGCAACTGAGGCGTGGTGGCAACGCGGAATCAGATCGCCTGACTTCACCGTTAGCGCGCCAGTGATGGGGCAAATCTCCAAAAAGCGCATCATTGTCGGGATGCTGCCTTTGAGAACTGCGAATGGTGCCAATGATGGGGCAGTCACTGTTGCGATTGACGCGTCATGGCTTGAGCGATCTTTGGCTGCCTCTGAAATGTCGCGTGACGCAGCTGTTGCTATCGTTGATGGAAACGGCACAGTTGCTCTCACAAGTGAAACCAAACCGTTGCCGCGCTTTAACGTGAAGGCTATAGGCGTTGCGTCTGCCACTGCGCGCGACCGTGTCGACTGGATGTATGCCGTCGCGCCGCTTTATGACCGAGAACTTTACGTCGTTTATGCCGAGCCAACCGACTTATTGATGGCTACCGCGCTCAAGCAAGTGCGGATCAGCCTCATTCTGCCAATCATCGCACTCCTCATCGCCTGTCTGGCGATCTGGATCGGAACCAATCGTCTAGTTCTGCGCTGGTTGGAATCGCTCCGCGCGCTTGCTGCCCAATTTGCCCTAGGAGATTTTACAGGGGAAGCAGCCAAACATGAGAGCGCTCCGCGTGAACTGGGTCTGCTCAGCGCGGATCTCCACAAGATGGCGCGCGCCATCGAAACCCGCGATCAAGACCTTAAGGCAGCACTCGAAGCGAAAACGGCGTTGACGCATGACATCCATCACCGCGTGAAGAATAACCTTCAGATCGTCAGCAGCCTGCTAAATCTACAAGCCAGCAAGATCAGCGATCCTGCGGCGCGTGAGGCGCTCAGCCAGACGCGCGCTCGCATTGGTGCGCTCGCCCAAATCCACCGGCTGCTTTATGAAGAAAGCCACGATAGCGATCATGGTAATGTCAATATAGCGAGCCTTTTGAACGCGCTTTGTACACAGCTGCGCGCTTTGCATCGTGTACAGAATAGTGTGCATTTGGTGTGCGACGCGGCGTCACAGATCGTGCCGATCAACAATGCAGTGCCACTGACTCTACTTGCCGTCGAAGCAGTGACCAATGCCTATCGCCACGCCATTCCCGTCGGGCGCAGCGGCAGAATTACGCTCCATTTCGACGTGACGAATGATCAGGCCACACTTGCTGTAACCGATGACGGCATAGGATTTGATGCGACACAGGAAACAGCGTCGATGGGTCGACAGTTGATGGACGCATTCGCGCAGCAACTCGGCGGCGCGTTGACCATTTCCAGCGCATCTAGCTCCGGCACGGTCGTCACGTTGACCTATCCGGTATTGCAAGATCAAGAACACACCGAGTTCCTGCCCGACGAATAGCTATTTCTTGAGTTCGGCCTCCGCAGCGTTTGCCGCTTTGTCGATTTTGCCTAAGCCTGCCTGGACGTCTTGTTTAACGTCTTGCGCCTTTTCACTGACTTTGACTGCGCTATTGCTGATCCGATCCTGCGCAGCGTCCACCTGATTGCCAACGCGCTCGATGGCGTTATCTGCCGCAGCGCCGGCCTGTTGGCCCTGATTTTCAAGGCTATCTTTGGACGAGCATGCGGTAAGCAATACGACCAGCGGCAAGATGATTAGAAATTTGTGCATTGGAGTACCCCTTGTTATCAGTGATGAGTCTTTAACTCCCGAACTGCACAAATGTTCCCTGCGAAGTCGGGGCTGTTATCTGCCATATTTTGTCAAAGACTGACGGCGTAGTGGGGGTCGCATCCACCACGCCGTCTTGAATTCAGCACGAAGTCCGAATCAAGCGGACAACCTGCTGAGCTTCAACTCTTGGCCGGAGCGGGCTTGTTAGGAGCTTTGGGCGCCTTAGCGTCCGCATCGCTCCCGTGCATGAGCGCGCTGCCGATTGCCGTTGCTGCGACACCAACCGCGACGCCGACCGCCGCAGCACCTGCAATCATCTCGTTAGTGGTTATGTGGCTCAGCTGCTCAACAGCTGCCTTTTTGATTGATTTGATCCGCTTTTTCGCTGTTTTTGCGGTAATCATGTCATATTCCTTTGAGGTTAGAGTTAGTTGCACTGCACGCCTTCACGACCGATTGACCGCCCGATTAGCGCACCACCAGCACCGCCAAGAATGGTGCCCAGTGTCTTGGAACCATTGGGGGCGATTACGTTGCCTAGAACGCCGCCGCCGATTGCTCCGATGATCAGGCCGGTCGTCCCATCATTGCGTCGGCAATAATATTGACCGTTTGAACCGCGGTAGATGCGGTTCTGATTGGAAAGGCGACGATCTTGGTAGTAACTGCCATCGCGGTAGTAGCGGTTTGCTTGGTAGCCGCCGTAGCGCGGCTCAAATCGGTTATAATCATAGCGATTATAGTCGCGCCAAGCGTCGCGCTTTTGCCAGCCGCGATGGCGGCCATTGTTATTTTTCCCTTGATTGCGATAATAGTCATCACGTCCGTTCGTGCGGTGGCGCTCGTGGGTCTCGTTTCCACGCTGATCCTCCGACCACTCACGATCTTGTTTCGCAATTGCAGGCGCTGTGGGGGCGGTGACCGTAATGAACAGCAAGCTTAAGATAAACGTCTTCATGCTCAATCTCCTTGTGAAAGAAAAACCACTAAAATGGCTTTCAGGGCCGGAACGTCAAAAATGATTATGCGTTTGATTGTTGTAGCTTAGACGGACGGGTGGCCACCGCCGGAGACCCTTAACTGAGGATCGCCGGTGTTTGCTGTCATCTCGATTATTTACCGTCAGCCTTGTCACGGACGGCATCAGCCATATTTTCCATCGCATCGGCCTTCATCTCAGCCTTGTCGCGAACTTTACCGGCTTTGTTTTCCAAAGCTTGCTCGGCGTTCGAATCAACGCCGTCAACGCGATTGTCGAGTGTGTCAGCGCGGTCTTCCATTTTGTCGGCGATGTTGTCAGCAGTGCCGCGCATCGCGTCAGCATCGTCTTCGATAACGTCGGCAATATTATCAGCCGCTTTTTCTGCGGGAGTATCACACCCTGACAAAAGTAGACCGATTGCGGCCATTGATGAGAGTATTGTCGCGCGTTTCACTGATGTTTTCATTGTCGTTTCCTTTGTATTGCCCATGATTGATTTGGCCCAGAGCGGTGCCTGTGTCAGCGAACCGAACCGCGCCGTATCAGATTGACAATGCCCAGCAATACGACCGAGCCGAGAAACGATACGAACAGCGATTTCACGTCAAACGCGCCAGTCGTAATCGGTGCGCCGCCAAGGAAAGGTGTGATCAGATAACCAGCAAGCACAGCACCTACGACGCCAACAATGACGTTCATGAACATGCCCTGCTGGCCGTCCGTATTCATTACCATTGAGGCGAGCCATCCGAGGATGCCGCCGACGATAAGCATAATGATCAAGTTCATTTTCGTTCTCCTAGTTCATGAAACAGGCATAACGAGCGACGCCGCATTTGGTTCCACTGGCTCCGGGGCTACTTCATTCATTTCTGATGCCGCCGCCGCCAGATTGGCATTGGCAAAATCCCAATTGACGAGATGATCGAGAAAGGCCTTCACAAATTCCGCGCGCCGGTTCTGGTAGTCGAGATAATAGGCATGTTCCCAAAGGTCACAGCACAAGAGCGCGGTGCGCCCGTGAACCGGTGGCAGATCAGCATCGTGCGTCGTTACGATCCCTACCACGCCTTCGGTCACGACCAGCCAGACCCACCCCGACCCGAAATGTTTTGCGGCGGCTTTGCTGAATGCCGCGCCAAAAGCTTCGGCGTCGCCGATATTATTCTCAATGAGAATTTTGAGGTCTCCGGTAGGTGACCCGCCGCCGTCAGGCTTCATCGATTTCCAGAAAAAATCGTGATTCCAGCTTTGCGCCGCATTGTTGAAGATGGTGTGTCGCGCAGCAAATCCGTGGGATTCGTGGATCACATCTTCTAGCGGCAATTCTGCCAAAGCATCACCGTCCAGCAACTTGTTCAGCGTGTCGATATAGGCTTTGTGATGCTTGCTATGATGCAGTGTCAGCGTTTCTGCCGAGATATGTGGCTCCAACGCGTCCTCTGCATAGGGCAATTTGGGGAGGGTAAACATGATTGCAACTCCTGTGCAAAGGACGCGAGGAATGGTGAGTTAGAGCTTGTTGCCGAGCTTGCCCTTGACTGTGCCGATTGCGCTTTGCACCTTGCCTTTAGCTTCCTGCGCGAGGCCTTTTGCGACCGTCTTGGGATTGTCAGTGCTTTTTCCGACGGCAACCTTGGCCTTGCCAATTGCTTCGTTTGCGGCACCCTTCACCTTGTCTGTAAATTCACCCATCGAAAATCTCCTTCTAGGATCGTCGAACCGTTCCGACTGAGCAGAAAACGCGCGAAGTTCGATTTTGATCCGTGAAACGAAACTTTTGCCAAGATTAGCGGGCGTCATCGGCTTTCCGACATCTCTTTCGCAACATGTTCTGGCGGCAAGTCAGGCACGGCAGGGGGTGCCGGAACTTCAACGGGCGGAGTTGGCGACGGTGAATTTGGCGGTGCCGGTATTTCCGGGGTTTCAGGCGTCGTGGGCGCAATAGTTGCAGAACTCATAACGTTGCTCTTTCTGTCGTAAAATGGCATTACTTTAAAAACTACAGTCCCGATGGATTGTTCCGTTTCACGGTGCGTGGGAACAAAAATCCCGTTCGTGGGTTAAAATGGGTGACAGTTAGAACAAGGCCAGCGGAACATGATCACTAAATGATGAGCATCACAGAATCTGATGATGCCAAAGTGCACCAACTGCTCGACACACCTGATCTCGCTGAAGCCTTGGGGAGCGACCAGTTCAAGCAATTCCTTGACAATATACCGATTGCAATCGCTGTTTCGGAACTGAAGCCGTCCGAGCATATCATCTACGTCAACGTCGAGTTTGAACGCCTATCAGGGTTGGAGGCGGCTGACGCACAAGGCAAGCTGTGGAGCGCACTCTCAGGCCAAGCCGCTGCATCGGACGACGACCGCGAATTGAGCGATGCGATTGCCGAGGAACAGGATTATATCGGTACATTTGTGATCGAAAATGAAACTGGCAGTTTGGCTGTCGATGCGTGGTCCAACATAATTGACGGTGATGACGGCAAGCCCGTTTTTCGATTGATTGCGATGGCGGACGCTAGTGTTCGCGGAAACATCAATCTTGAGGAGTTTGAGCAGCGCATTCGTGACAAGGATATCTTGCTCAACGAATTGCAACACCGCGTCAAAAACAATTTGCAGATGATCACGGCACTGATCCGGATGGAATCGCGCCGCATCCCCAGTGACGCCAATCCGAACCGCTTCGACAGACTTGCAGGACGCGTCGAAGCTCTCTCATTGCTCTACCGCTCGCTGTCTGACGAAGGCGGCAGCGACACAATTGATCTCGGAGTCTATTTAAGCCAAATCGCTTCTGCGGTGATGCGCGCACATGCGGTGGAAGGCATCCATCTCGATATGCAGGTGGACACGTGGCCGGTCTCCATCAACGTTGCAATGCCGACGGGGCTGGTCGTCAACGAGCTCCTCACCAATGCGCTCAAACATGCGTTTGAAGGGCGCGAAGGCGGAACGATCACGCTGCACAGCCTTGTTGACGAAACTGGGTGTCGCGTGCTGGTCGGTGATGACGGCATTGGCCTTGCTAAAGATTCCACGTGGCCCAAAGAGGGGAAGTTGGGAGCAATGATCGTTCAGTCGCTCCGTCAGAACGCCAAGGCTGAAATTGAAGTTCAATCCGAACTAGGGGCAGGCGTTCAGGTTACGATTATATTTGAACGCGCTGATGCTTAAAGCGTCTCCAAAAGCGCAACAATATCGTTTGCCGATCGACCGGCATAATCTTTGTCGATTTCCACAGTGATCCGGGCGCGCACTTCGGGGCGCAAGTGTTTGCGGATGACGCCTAACACATGCGGTGCGGCAATCAGGATGCCGGTTTTACCCTCGGTTAATAGCTTATTTAACTGATCGGCAGCCGCATTGGCAAAGCGATCCTCCTCTTGCTGATGATAGTCTGTGCTCTCATACGCGCTTTGGTTGTTGCCCACGCTTTGAAAGCTTCGCCCCGGTTTGTCCGACCCTAGATCCGCAGTCATTTTCGTGTGTTTTTCGCGGTGTTCAATCAGCTCAAGTTCGGGTGCAGAAACCTTGCCTCGGTTGCGAAACAACGACATTTTCGCGCCGTCAATAACCATGATATGCATGCCATGAGCTACAAGCATTTTTAGTTCCTCATTCGACGTCTAAGGTAGGGGAAAATGCTATACTCCCTCGGACGCTGCGCTCAACGGGGAGGAAAAAGCGCAGCGTCCGAAGCTCGTCATGTGGTCAATAATTCCGTCCGTCGGCAACGGTCGCAATGCGAAGTTGACCACTTAATCGGTCTAGCCGCACATTGAGCGCCGCTTCGTCGCGTATCGATAGTTCACCGTCTCGGTTACGGCGCATAAAGCGTTCGCTGCGGCGGATATCATTCAAGTCACGCATTGCCCGATTAGATTGAGCGCGGTTGAGTGTTCCCTCACCGTAGGCCGACCGAATATAACGTTCGAGCCAGATGACACGTGCCCGCGCTTCACGCGGCATATTAGACACCGGCTCATCGCGGTTTGTTGATCTAGCAATCCAGCGACCTTGACCATCATAATAGCCCGAAACTACCCCGGCATGCCAACGACCGCGGTTATCATAATAACCAGGTTGATCGGCCGACATCCAGACGCCTGCACGATCAAGGTGACCGCTTGCAGCACCAACCATCCATTTGCCTCTGGAATCGTAATGCCCCATTGTTGGGCCCGCGATCCATCGGCCACGACTATCATAATGCCCCATTGTTGGGCCCGCGATCCATCGGCCACGACTATCATAATGCCCGCCTGCCGTGCCAGCGATCCACTGGCCGTCGCTGTTATAATATCCTTCAGCGGAGGCAGGAATCCAATGCCCTTGCGCGTCGTAATATCCGGCGGCCGCCGCCTCGGAATCCGACGCTATCCAGCGACCCTGCGAGTCGTAATAACCGTTAGGTGTGCCTTCAACCCAAACATCATTGCGATCATAATAGCCCTTTGCACTTGCGCGGTCAGTTGTGCCGACATGCCAAAGCCCCTTATCGTCGTAATAGCCGTAAGCATCGCTGCGGCGCGCTGCGCGAACGCTTGGGTCGGGAATTGGCCCCGTGAAAACCCATCGGCCGCGGGTGTCATAATAGCCCGATGCTCGGCCTGCTTTCCAACGGCCATCGTTGCCATAATAGCCGTTTGAGGGATCGCTCACCCAATCGCCATTCGTATCGCGGCGACCACTGGCAACACCGGTCATCCAACGCCCATTACCATCATAATGGCCTGTAGTGTTACCCGCTACCCAGCGCCCACGATCATCGTAATAGCCTGCACTTGACCCAGCGATCCATTGATCATTCTTATCGTAATAGCCGTTGGCTGACGCAGGAACCCAATGCCCATCTGATCCGTAATAGCCATTGTCAGACTGTGTGCCAGGGTTTTGCACCCAAACGTTGCTATCGCTGTAGTAACCGTTTGGCGCGCCATTTACCCATTCACCGTCGCGGTCATAATATCCTGTGGTCTCCGACGACCTGATACCAGTTGCATGCCAGCGGTTATTCTGATCGTAATATCCGAACGCATGGCTGCAATCCGCATTTGGTTTAGCGACTTGGTTTCCAACAACAGCGCCGACAACAGCGCCGATCACTGTGCCAAGTGTCTTATCTCCGCGACCTGCAATCACATTGCCCGCGACGCCGCCAACGGCCGCGCCGCCGACGGTTGCGATCACGCGGTTTGAACGCTGCCGCTCACAACTTTGCTGAGCGAAGGTGCTGACAGGAATAAGAGCTGTCGCAGCCAAACAGGCGGTGAGAATATGTTTACCCATGTCAGGATACTCCTTGAAGGGGCGGTTGCCCATTTGTGATTGCTAAACCTGCTCAACGACAAAAAGTTCCATCGGTCAGGTGAGGCAAAATTCAGCGCCCAACACGGATTGTGTTGAGTGATCCGATCGAGCCGATGATACCGAAAACTTGAAGAAGCCAAAGGATAACTGCGATCACGACAACAGCGTTCAGGATGCTCTTGATCTTTCCGTCCATCGGCAAATAGGTGTTGATGAGCCACAACAACACACCGATCACAATCAGAATGCCAACAAGGCTGATGAGTGACATGATATTTCTCCTTAACGTGACGGTGAGCGGTTTGCTCTTATGTCCTACTCAGCGGAATAACTCACCGCCCTGAAGAAAGTTCCGTCGCCTGCGTCAAGGCTGCATTACCAATCCCCGCGTCGCTCAGCATCTTGTGGAATACCGGGTGTGCGGCATATTCGACAAAACTGTGAAACCCTTCAGGCTTCTCAAATACATATTCACGCAAAAGCTCGTAGTGCTCGATCCTCAAATCACGCCCGATTTGCGGATTGTAGCCAAAGCCGGTGGGAACAAGCGCACGCGATGACAGGAACAGTTTGCCCAGCATCGGATCACTCGGATTGACGGTATAGGCAAAGCTCTTGACCTGGCTGCCCAGCGCCCGGAACTTTCCGCAAACAAAGCCTTTGGCGTTGACCGGCTGCTCGACCGCATCGTAGAAATCGTTCCGGTCAATCGCCGGTGCCACCATCAGCATATGAATCTGGTTGCCATTTTCGCGCAGCGGCTTTGGCGAGAGAATGGCCTGGTAGGCCTTTCCCCAAAGGCGTGCGCGCTGATTGATGGCGCGGAAAAATTTGGGGCTATAGATCGGATTGCCAAGCGCGCTCAGTGCGACCGATGCCCCACGACTATGCGGATACGTAGCTTAACAAGCTCCGCGTTGCCCAAGACTGGCGCTTTGGGCAACGAGGCACTTGCCTTTGCGCCGCCCTCGTTTTCCCAGCGCGACAAAGCCGCTTGTCGTTGCCGCGTGAACCCGGGGTTCTGCCGATCTTGCTGTTCGATTGCCACTTTGTGCACTCAAATCTTGAAGCGGTTGCGCCCGCGCTGCGCATCATATTTTTCGCGCTGAATATCCCGCTTTGCTTGGGCTTGGAGGGCGTGGAGGATGCGCAAATCGCGCTTGCTCAATCGCCCGTGACCGCGCGCACTCATTCGGGCTTCCTGTCGCGTGATGGCACGCTGCTGAGCCCGTAAACGCGCTTTTTCCTGATAAGTGAGTTTACCCGAACGATAGCCCGCATCAATCAATCGCTGCTGATTCAGCTGACGCGCGTTGATGGCGGCATTGGCAGTAGAGATTGATCCTAATGTTAGTCCGGCGACTACGAGTATGTTTATGAATTTGTTCATGTTGATGTTTCCCTATAATTTCACGTTCATTTAACTGAGCAAATCCAATTTTGTTCCTCAATTTTGCTATTTTTAGCGAAGAGCCGCTGGATTTACGCCCATTAGGATGATGATCAGGAGCTTTGCTCCCAGCGTCGCGCGGTGTTTGGCGGAGAGACCTCGATTAACGACAGCTTCACCTAAACCGCATTGAACGGCCATAACATAGGTATTTTCCGAAGCTGTAACTCACGTTGATGGCGAGGTAATCTTATCGCCAAAAGGTGGATAAAATGAATGAAATGCGCCCACGCCGACACGCCGTCATCCTGTGCCATCCCGATCCTGACAGTTTCAATGCTGCGATGGCAAAGCGCTATTGCGATGCCGTTACGGAAGTCGGTCACCAAGCGGTCCTTCGTGATCTTTACCGTATAGACTTTGATCCCGTTCTGAAATCGCCCGAGCAGCCTCATAGTGGCGATGATGCTCTGGCCCCAGACGTGATCGCGGAAATCGAAGCGATCCGTGATGCCGATGTTTTCGTTCTGGTTTACCCGATTTGGTTTGGCACGCCCCCGGCGATGATGAAAGGCTATGTCGAGCGCGTCTTCGGGGCCGGATTTGATCACCGCGCAATGCGCGCACGTGATCGGCACAGCTTTATGGCATGCAAGCAGCTTCTCAGCCTGTCATCGTCGGGCAATTCGATCCAGTGGCTGGAGGAACAAGGCGCATGGCTTTCGCTGCGTAACGTCTTTGACAATTATCTGGCAACAGCATTTTCAATGGCGTCGAACGAGCATATCCATTTTTCCAATATCGTTGATCCTATGACCAAACATAATGTCGATGCAGAGCTTGTTCGCGTGACTGACATCGCTCGCAAAACATGCGCGGCATTGTTTACAGCTGAAAGCGATTGAGCCGCAACGCGTTGGTGACAACCGTAAGTGACGACAGCGCCATCGCGGCCCAGGCAAACATTGGCGACATGAGCAAGCCCGTGACTGGATAGAGCATTCCCGCTGCCACGGGAACGCCGATGCCGTTGAACAGGAATGAAAAGAACAGGTTCTGACGGATATTGCGCATCGTCGCTTTGGCGAGCGTGCGGGCGCGAACGACAGCGCGGCAGACACCTACCATCGCTGCGTGAAATCGACCAGCTCAGGATTGGGAGCATCATCAAGCGACGGTGCCGCAGGCTCCAGTGCCATACCGCAAATTGGGCATTTCCCCGGCCCCTCTTGGCTGACCTGGGAATGCATCGGGCATGTCCATATCGCACCGTCCATCATTTGACGTCCAAATTGGCCATCGCCTGACGGATGACCTCTGCCGAGCGGTGGAGTGCGCTTTGTTCGGTGGTGGAAAGTTCTGGCACCAATATGCGTTCGACGCCCTCTGCGCCAAGAACGCAGGGCAAGCTCAGATATAAATCCTCGATCCCGAATTCGCCCGTCAGCAGATTAGACACCGGCAGGACGGCGTGTTCGTCGCGGATAATGGCCTCGCAAATCCGCACGATTGCGGTGGCGACGCCGAACGATGTGTAGCCCTTGCCCGCCAAGATGCGGTAGCCTGCATCGCGAACCTCCTTTGCGACGGCATCTTGATCGGGAGCTTCGCCGGGGTTGGCAAAGCTTTCAAGTGTTAGACCGCCGACCCTGACTGATGAAAATGCTGCGACTTCGCTATCGCCATGCTCGCCCAAAACCAGTCCGGTGATGGCGGAGGGCGCTACATCTAGCTTTTCCGCAAGTGATTGGCGCAATCGTCCCGAGTCGAGCAGCGTACCCGTTCCAATAACGCGGTGCGCTGGCAAGCCTGCTTTGAGGAAAGCGACATTTGCTATGATATCAACCGGATTTGCGGCGACAATGATGATGCCTGTGAACCCTGCGGCCATCAGGCTGGTCACGCATTCCCCGACGATAACAGCGCTGCGCGACAATACCGACAGGCGGCTTTCGCTGCCGTGCGTTGCTGCCCCAGCGGTGATGATGGCAATCGTTGCGGCGGCGGCGTCTTTATAATTACCGGCAGAAATGCGCGCGGGCCGGGCGAGAGCGTTTGCGTCCGCGATGTCAGCCGCTTCGGCTTGAGCCAACGGGACATTGCTATCGATCAAGATGATTTCACTGACCAGTGCCCGGAGCATCAGGGCGTAGGCGGCAGTCGCCCCGACATGACCCGCGCCGATGATCGCGATACGACTGGCATTACTTACTTCGGGCATGGCACGACCTCATTGAAAAAGCGACTAAACTACGCAGTTGCGCGCGATCCGACCGCCGCCATTGCAAGGCGAGCGAGCGCCGGAAGCGATTTCACGCACGTTTTTCTCATGATCGATGCGCGGTGGTTTTCTACCGTCCGTCGGCTGATCTGGAGGTCGGCGGCAATGTTTTTGCTGGGATGCCCAGCTAGTACCTTTTCCATCACTTGATGCTGGCGCGGCGTAAGACCATCGATATGCGCAGCTGCATTCGCTTGAGAATCGGACAATGTCTTTGCGCCACGTGAAAGGCGGAGCGCTCGGTCGATGCTCGCGATAAGGTCTGCGCAACTGGCTGGCTTTTCGATAAAATCGGTGGCACCCGCCTTCATCGCCTGAACCGCCACGCCAATATTGCCGCAACCCGAAAACATGATGGCGGGCAGCCGATATTGAGCTTCCTTGAGGTGTTCGAGAAGTTCCAATCCGCTCATCCCCGGCAACTGAGCGTCAATGACAAGACAGGCTTCCCCGCTCGGTCGAAACGCGGCCAGAAATGTCTCGCAGTCCGGGAAACCCTCAACCGCGTGACCTTCCAGTTCAAGTAGTTCGCGCAAATTCTCGCGCAACGTAGCGTCATCATCTACAATATAAATAACAGGTGCAGTGCGCACTAGCAGTCCATTTTCAGCCAAATGCGGGCCGGTTGTTTGCATCGCTGCAAGTGGTGGACATGGGGCGAGCATTCGGCATCCTTTTCTCGAAAGGTTTGCCGAACAGGTTTAGAGATCAGCAATGATCATAACCGTCTGCGACCGTGGAAGTTCCATCCGCGTGCGTAAATTCCGAGGAGCCGCGTCGCGATGAGGATGTCGTTATGCCCTCTCTTCGCCTTGACAGCTACGGCATCTTTCCGCGCAAGGCCCGCCGAGAGCATTGCCTTTTCAGCCTGATCAACCCCTGCAAGCGCAACCACGAGGGCAGCCTCAGCATAATGTTCGGCGCGGTCAGCGCGGGCGCGCAACATGCTGGTGTCGAGTTTGTCTTTCCACTCGGTTATCAGCGTCATCACTTTTGATGTGGAATGGGAGACGGACTTCAATCTCTTCGGCAACGGCTTTCACGCCTTTGACGCGTCCAGCCTTTCTGCAAAACGCTTACGGGCCATGAACGCGGTCGTCAGGCCGACCGCGTCAGCCGCGCCTGCCAAGAGAATTGATGCGGTGCCTATCGCGTTCATTGGCCTTCCGCCGTTATAACCGTCAACTTTGTGCCTGTTCCTGAGCTTTTGATTGAGTCACGCGTAATCAGGAGCGTGGTTCCCGGCGCTAGGACGGAGATGATGTTCTTGCGGAAGCGTTCCGAAAAACGGCCCCTTGCGTGTTCAACCAGTGTCATTTCCATTGCACTGCCGGCAACTTGTCCCGGCAGGGGAAGGCGCAGCCAGTGAACCCCGGTTGCATCAACACTGTTGAGCGTAAAGGCTTCGGTCGTCTTTACAGGGCCGTCGATTGCGATCGCACCCGACCCGATTTCAACGCCGTTCCGCAAAACTATAATTCGCCGATCTCGGCCGCTAACAATGATTGTCACAGGCCCATCGGGAGATTTTTGCGGTTGCCAGCGATAGGCCTGCTTGGCGGCGTCAGCATCAACGGCCACGTCCTCAAGAATACCCGGCGACGCGACAGCCTCGGGCACGAGCGGATTGTCGGTGATCACAACAGTCAGTCCAAGTTTCGTAATACCAAATAGCAGCTTGGCAAAGTCCAAGGGGAGCCGGATGCAGCCATGCGATGCAGGGTAAATGCGTCATGATATCGCGGTCTGATTGTGTTACGTCCGCACACTTTCAAGTCTGTTGGCGAGAGGCTTCATCGCTTCGAGCAGCAGGAGCAATACCGCGCCGAGCGCCCCCGCAATCGCGAGATGATGCCACTGTGGCGATCCGAATTTGAGCAAAGTTCGCAAAGCCGGGATCATCAGGATCAACACTGAGACAGCGGCCACCGCGCCAAGCACATAGCGCAGCGCCACATTCTTGCGCATGAACGCCGCCGCGAGTGAGGTGCCGAACGAACGGTTGACGAGGATCAATGCCAAGATCGCCATGATCAGCGCGACAAAAGTCAGCGCGCGGGTGTCTGCTGGCGATACGCCCTGAAACGTCGCGGTCAGATAAACGGCGGCCAGCAGCGCAAAGGCAACCGCCCCCTGAAACACGCTCCACCCGATCATGGCCATCGAGAACAGCGACGTTTCTGGATCACGCGGCTTACGCTTCATGCTGTTCGCTTCGCCTTCCTCGGCTTCAAACACGAGCGCGCACACCGGATCAATGATCATTTCAATCAGTGCGATATGGATCGGCCCGAACAGAATTGGAAATCCCAACAGCAACGGCAGCAAGGCTAGCCCGGCCAGCGGCACATGCACCGCAAAGATGAACGCCATTGCCTTGCGGATATTATCATAAATGCGGCGGCCAAGCGCGATAGCTTTGACGATTGACCCAAAATCATCGTCGAGCAAAACTATGGCCGAGGCCTCCCGCGCGACATCGGTACCGCGCTTGCCCATGGCGATGCCGATATGCGCGGCCTTGAGCGAAGGCGCATCGTTGACGCCGTCTCCCGTCATCGCGACGACTTGGCCAGCGGCTTTGTACGCTTCAACAATCCGCAATTTCTGTTCGGGCATGATGCGCGCGAAGACTGACACGCTGGCTAGCCGCTTTGTGAGCGCCTCATCATCCAGTGCTTCGAGCTCGGGACCGGTGATAACGTCGCCGTCAGCGATACCTGCACTCATCGCGATTGCGCGCGCTGTGGCGGCATAATCGCCCGTGATCATCACAACCCTGATCCCCGCGGCCCTGCACTGTTTGACAGCATCGGGCACACTGGCGCGCAGCGGATCTGCAAGGCCTATCAGGCCAACTAATGTGAACTTATAATCACTTTGGGATTTGGCCCATTTCTTGTTCGGCGCTTTGGCAGTGGCCACGGCCAGCACGCGGATACCTTTTGCGGCCATAGCATCAACCGCCTGTGTCATCTTTTTCGCAGCGGTTGCTGACAAATGACAGAGAGCTTCAATGGCCTCCGGCGCACCCTTGGCCGCTATCAGGAAATCGTTGCCCTGCTTCCAGATGTTCGACATCGCCAGCAAATCGGGGCGCAGTCCGTAGCTGTGCACCAGCGCGCTCGGTGGGAAATCGCTTCTTCTCGCCGCGTGGATAGCGATCTCCATTGGATCGACCGGGATGACCGCGCTCGCCAGTGTGCTGGTTCGGAGGAGATCATCAAACGCCGGGGGAGTTTTGGAGGGAGCGCCAATGTCGGTCGCCTCACCAGATGCCAACCACGCAGCCGCCACGGCCATCCTGTTTTTGGTCAGTGTGCCGGTCTTATCCGTGCATAAAACCGTTGCTGAGCCAGCTCGGCTACGACATTAGCCGCGACACGATGCGGACATACCGAAGTCAGCTTGGCATCGGCATCTATGCGTCCGCGCAAGGGTCGTCCCGATATTGTCGGAAAGCGGCAGCTTACTGCTGCCCTGACCATGCTTGACGACGAAAGCGCCAACGTCATCAAACTCGTGCGGAGTGGAATCTGCCAACCAGACGACCCGCAGGTCGCTATCGAGCTGTCTATAGCAGCGTGCGATAAATGTGAAACGAAGCTGTGCTCCGGCGAAGGGCACCCATCAAAGTAATACTTTGATGGGACCCAAGGCCGGAGTCCAGACCCAAACAAACAGAGCCCGCTTCGCGGACGTTTTTCAGTCCGGGGCTGGGCCCCTGCCTTCGCAGGGGAACTGATTCAGATTTAACGCATCACGCGCTAACATCACCGCCCAGAAGAGGGCCGTCAATGCTGACATCGCGCTGCTCGAGGACAAGTGACACAAAGTGAGCGCGCTATCAGCCCTGCTCTCCTAACCAGCTTTTCCGATCTGATGCGTCGCAAGCTGTCCAACCCTGCGAACAAGGTGGAAAGGAAGGCCTACGTCCGCCTCCTCGTTGATCGCGTCGAGGTTGGGCACTGCCGCATCAGCATATCAGGATCGCCGCGCACCCTTGCTAGGGTCGCCGCCAGCGATGGCAAAACAGTGCCTAATACCAATGTGCGTTGATTCTGACTCATCTTGCCGTCTTTGCGAGCGCAAGCGAAGCAATCCAGAATGGCTCAAAAGCTGGATTGCTTCGCTTG
>JAYUAU010000030.1:0-28776 GCA_043741135.1 Sphingomonadales bacterium
GAGGGCAAGTGCGAACTTTGGTGGTTGGACTCATGATCCAATACATGACCAAAGAAACCGACTTTGCGACTGTTTGCGTTGTTTTAGGGGAGGTCCCCCCGCTGATCTGGTTTTTCACTTTGGGCCAGATCAGGAAAATAGCGGGAGACGTGCGCGCGCCAAAATAGGAAACTTAGAACTAAAATTGATCGGATTTGCACATTCGTCTTTGCGAGGAGTGCAACGACGCGGCAATCCACTCGCTGCACCGGTGTATAGATTGCCGCGCTTTCGCTTTCGCGGAAGTTTATCCTGAGCCCCTGCAAGGCAGTCGAAGAGCTCGCAAAAACGGCGAGTCTAAGGCACTTTGCTGCGCGGAGGTACGCCGCTTCCTTTTCCGCGTTGGCGCAAGATGCGCAGGTAGGTATCGACTAACGCCTGATTGACGGGATCCCAGCCGAAGCGTTGAGCGATTTTTTCACCTGCTTCTCCAGCAAATGACCGCGCCTTATGATCCTCGCAATAATGCTGGAGCGCGTCAGCAAAGTCTGAAATCGCACCCGGCCTGACCATGTGGCCATTGACGCCATCCTTGACTAATGATTCGCTTCCCGTTGCAATCGCCGCGACAACGGGAAGTGCACAGGCCATCGCCTCTAGGGTTACATTACCAAATGTTTCTGTAACAGATGGGTTAAATAATATATCCATAGAGGCAACTGAACGGCCCAAATCATGACCTCCCTGAAAGCCCGCAAAGACGGCATCGGGCAGGCGCGCTTCAAACCAGTCCTTGGCAGGGCCAATCCCGATAACCAGAACGCGGTGCTTCACCCCGCGCGAACTCAATTGGTCAATCGTATCGGAAAAGACATCAAGCCCTTTTTCCATGACGATCCGGCCGAGAAAGCCGATTACGACTTCAACATCAGCAATGCCTAAGCTTCGTCGCCACGCCAAATCGCGCTTTTCGGGCGAAAATATGTCGCGATCCACCCCGCGCGTCCAAATTCCGATGTCATAGCTCATCCGTTGATCGCGCAACACCTGCGCCATCGAATCTGAAGCGGTAACGAGCGCATCACAGCGTCGATAAAAGCGCCGCAAAATTGCTTCAACCAACGGCTCAAGGATAGCGAGGCCATAGTAGCGCGGGTAAGTTTCAAAGCGCGTGTGCACCGACGCTACCACCGGTAACCCACGCTTTCGCGCATATTTGACCGCAGCGTGGCCGACAAAATCGGGGCTAGAGACATGAATCAAATTTGGTGCAAAGTCATCAATATCTCGTCTAACCGCATTGGATAAGCGGAGTGGAATTTTATATTCTGCGCGACCAGGAATCGCGAGCGAAGGGACACTGATCAAATCGCCCGTTGGCGCGAAGGCTGGTGTGTCGGTCGTCGGTGAATAAACGCGCACCTGCGCGCCCGATTTGATCAGATAACCAACGAGCCGGTTAAGCGCCTGATTAGCGCCGTCACGCACGTAATTGTAATTGCCACTAAACAGCGCAATCCTTAGGTCTTTGGCTTTCATTCACTCGTCGATAGTCGAGCCAGCAAATGAGGGCAAGAAGTGCTGGCTATTTCCGCCCCAGCCCAAGGCCGGCAAGGCTGGTCTGGTCAAACTTCAAACGTAGCGTGACATAGGGGCCGCTGCGCGTGTAGCGGCTGGCTTCGAAATCGCGGTCTTCAAAGCCGACGACGTTATAACCGACGGAAACATAACCATTTTTGAAAGGGGCAATCCCAATCGATGGCCCGCCCGCATAAGAATATAAACGACCAGCATTGCCCTGACGGATCGTTCCGGCAGCCCCAATATCGAAGGTTTCTGACAAGTCAAAACGGATGTCCGCGCCCACAACGTTGCTCCAGCCTTTGAGATCATCGGCACCGAACTTATCAAAGACATAACGCGTGCCCCAGAAAACTGAAACTTCGCTGCGGCCCAGATAAGTGCCATCCTCACGCTTTTGCACGGGCGACCAGTTGGCGCTCAGGCTATTGATGATCCGCTTTGATGAAGCATCGCCGCTGATCGTGAGCGGCGCGCCGCCGATGGGGCCCGCTTGCCCCAACACCGCACCGGTCACGCTGTCTGAACGCAGCTCAAGCTTATTGAGGAAGCTGAAGCGGCTATCATCGGGGCGGTGCGCCCAGCTAAGTGCGGCGGTTTTGGTATCAGTGCGCGGGCCTGCCTTTTGGCTTGCTTTGAACCAGCTAAACGATCCGCCGAATGCGCGGCCTTCACCGATTTGGCGAAGCGCTGACACATTGACGCCGTAACGATCTCCGCTTTCGCTCGCACGCGCTTCTGCGCGACCGCCAACGGCCCAGCGATCAGTGCGATATGTTGCGCCGACTGTGACAGCTGTGAAATCTTCGCTGATCACGCCGCCACTGCCAACGAACCCGCCTGAGGCGATCGGTTGATTGGGGTTAAGCACGCGCGAACGATCAACCGCACCGATGGTTTTGTTGCCATCAAGCGTGAAATCAACTGATAGTTTCTGGCTGAGCGGGATTGATTGCGCAAAGCCGTAAGCCGCATAAGTGCGCGGGCCATATTCGTCGGTTGTTTGCTGATTGGCACTCGCCGCAATCCGCGCGCCCGTCCACGGCTTCACATCAACGCCAATCCGCGCGGTGCGGGCATTGATGCTATCACCCTTGGCAATTTCATAGCTGCTGACTGCCGTGATGCCCTCGGTCACCGCAAAGCGCGCGCCGATTTTGTGCCGCGCGGGGAAATCGATACTTTCGCTTTTGCCCAGCGCCAGTTCGGTTTGCGCATCAAGCTCAAGCCGATTGTTAAAGAAGCGCTTCGTCGCGCCGAGCTGACCGATGAGCGAATTTGCGGTGCGGCCATCATCAAGGCGGTCATTAGCGGCCTGCAATCCAGCACGCAGATCGAGCGATTTGCCCCGATATTCAGCGAGCAAACGACCAGCCTGACGGCGCGCATTGCTGCCCAGCTGTTCCTCATGATAGGCTGAGGCGAGGAGCGAAAGTTCGGGCGAAAAGCGCACGCGGCCATCGATACCGAATTTGCGCGTGCCGCCTTCAGCGCCGTTAATCTGGCCAACGCCGTATCCCGACGTCTGTTCGCGAGCGTAAGCCAATATGTCGAACTTGTCGCCGTGATGTTCAGCTTCAACCAACCACGCAGTGCTGCTGCCCGCTTGCGCTACGGCGGCTTGGCCCGCTTTGGTTGTCGCTTTGCTCACACCGAATTCAGCGCGGATTTCGGTTTTGACGCTCGGGCTATAGCGGATGTCGAGCGCACCGAGGTTCGTCGCGGCGCGGTCATCCTCATCATGGATTGCGGTCGCGCCGACGATCAATGTTTTGGCCTTATTGCTCCATGTTGCGCGGCCCCCTGCATTGGTGACGCGCTGAGCAACACCGTCAACTTCATAGTCCGCCACGATAAATTGCGGGTTGAGTTCCGACGAGCGGCTGAGCACAGGCTCACGGAAACGAAGCGTTCCCGCCCTGTAATCAATGTCATAATCGATGTGGCGAACGAGCGCGCGGCTATCGACGATTAGGTTTGACCGCAACCGGTCACGCACTTCGATGACGATACGTTCAGAATTTGGCAAGACACCGCGCGCACCCAGAGCATAGGGGCCTGAGAGGCCATTACCTTGGATTTCTTCGCGGCGGTGGCGCAGTGGCGTATCAGCGGCAAAGGCGGTGGCTGCGATTTTATCCGAACGATATTCAGCCTTCACCCCGTTAAACGCGCGCGCATAACGCGCCAGCTGCGTATCATTGATGCCGGTATCATAATCACCAAACAGCGCGTAAAATTGCGGGCGTTCGAGCTTGAGATACAGCCGACGCTGGCTCGCGGCATCATGGCGACGCTCAGTGCGATCTGCATAAACGGTGTAATAAGCCGTTGGATCAATGACCCCACCAAAGCGCGTTTCATTGCTTTGCTTATCGCTATCATAAGCGAGCGTCAGCAGCCACTGGCCCTTGATCCGGCCCTTTGCATAAAGCGCGATCCGCGCATCGGTATACCATTGATCGCCGTTCGCAGCGAGGTTTTCCTTACGCGAATTGAGCGTGTTGAACCCTGCGGTGCCTGCTGCAAACCCAACGATTGTCCAAGGGCGCTTGCCCGGTGTCAGCCACAGGTCAATCCTCTGCTTGCGCGTGATATCGCCGTCGCGAAACGGCAATGTGATCGAAAGACCGCCCGAAGCCGTCGTTGGCTCAAGCTCAATATAAGCGATGCCGTCATCGCCTTGAACGCGCCATGTGGGGCGACCGCGTTCAAGTCCAGCAAGCGATTTTGCGGCCTGCGCGTCAGCTTCGACCGCCGCATAATAAGGCGCTGGCACTTCAAAATCACCAACGATGCCGTGACGGGCAGGGCGGCCTGCACGATCAAGCATCCGCACCGCGATAACCGGGCGCGTGACGCCGTCGGCCACGAGCAGTGACTTTTCACGGACGAATTCAGCGCGGAGGACGCTGTTGGCAAAATGGACGGTGCGCGTGAGGGTTTGCACCACGGTGCCACTCGCATCGCGAACCTGTGCTGTGAAGACAGTATCATTGTCACCAATCGCCACCGCGCGCCATAGGCTGACTGCAAAGGTTTCAAGCGGGCTGCGCTTGGTGCCTTCGAAAGACAGTGGTTCTACGGCAACACCGTTTGCTAGCAGAGTGACGGTTTGACCCGGCAAATGCTTGATCGCAACCCGCACCGCTTTTGTGCGCGGGTTATGGTCTGCTTGCGGAAACAACCAGTCAATTCCTGGCTCTTGGCCTGTGAACCAATCGCGGTCAGCAGCCGCAGCCTCTTGATCGCTCGCCGGGGCCGCACGGCCTACGCGTTCGCCTTCAAGTCGCGCCTTGTTTTGCCCTGCAACACTGCGGAAATCAACGCGGATGAGCGCGCCGCCTTGGCCTTCGACAAAGCGTGAAATCGCGCTGCCAGCGCTGCGAGCGTTGCGTGTGCAATCAGCGGGCACTTGGCTTGAAGGCAAAGTTGAGGGATCGATCTGAACGACGTGAAGCCCCGGCAATACGCCTTCAAAATGGTAACGGCCCTCGATATCGGTGACAGCGTAGCTGCCATCTTCAAGGATGACACGCACATTGGCGATACCATTGGCGGCGCGCGGATCAACAGTGCAACCGCCGTCGGTAATCCGGCCAATGATCGTGATCCGATCACCAATGCCTTCACGCGCGATTTTCACCGTCGCATCAGCAATCGCACTGCGCGCACCGCGACTATCAGCCGCACTCGCACGGTTAAGCGATGATCCAGCCTTGGCGTCAGGACGCACTTCAAGGATATAAGTGACGATGCTGCTTGCACCGGCAAGCAATCGCGCGAGCGGCACTGTCAGCGTTCGACCATCGGGTGTGATGGTGTAAGGCGCGAGTGCGCCGTTTGTCCTCACGCTATCTTGCTTCAATCGCATTTCAGGCGGCAGAACATCTGTAACCGAAATGGTTCCAGTTGGTCGTGATGAATCACCATTTTGGACTGTCACTAGATATTGAACCGCGTCGCCAGGAACAACAAGCTGGCTCGATGTTGTCTTCCTAACGATCAAAGCCCCACCGGGCCGATCAAGCGGAATGTCAACGCGAACCGGCTCGGGGCTGCTGAGTTCGAAGGTGCGGCCATAAGAAGCGGGGCTTACGACGAACGGAAAGCCGTCTGGGCGCGCGAGGTTCGCCGCCGCAATTTCTTGCGCAGTGACTGACGAAGGCGCGGTGTAGGGCGCCGGCGGTTCAACGAGTAAAGTGTAGCTCCCTGCGCGCGCGAAGGGGAAGCGGTAATCCCCCGTTGGAAAGTCATACACCGTGCCACCGCTATCGGTAACGCGCGATCCAGTGATCACTGATGAGGGGAAGATTGAAACGCCATCATCACCAAATACTGTTGCAGGGCGGCCCGTGCGCGTATCAATCAGCGTAACGCGGCTGCCGCGCACAGGAACGCCGTCTCCGCTATCGAACACAATCCCAAAAGGATCAATCAACACTTCAATCGGTGAGGTTGAGATCGAATTGCCGCTCTGGCCATCAACGCCAGATAGGTTAAGCGTTTCGCCCGGACGGACTGATAATACGCAATTTTCACGGATAGGGGCGGGCGGAGAGGCAATCGTACGAACCATACCGACGAAGACGCCGCTATTGATATCGCTCTCACGCAAAACAAGAAGCTCTGAATCACCCGCAGGCGTATTCAAACGGATTGTTTTGGTATCGATTTGATTAGGATTAAGATTGTCTGACGGAGACGACAGCGAAATGATGAGCGGCTCGCCAGCGCGAATACGCGTTGTGGGCTCAACCAATGCTTGGTTCGTTGACATGCCTGCAAAGGCACCTTCAAGCGTGACGGGCACTTCACCGCCGCTGCCGCGACAGATCGTCTGCGGGATCGTGAGCGTCTGCGCGCCGGGAGGGCGGCTGAAGTGAAAGAATGTCAGGTTACTGGGGGCAGGGGGCGGTGTTACGCGATTGACGGTGATATCGATCCTATTCGAATTACGCACGACTTGCGTTGCGCCTGCATCCCAGCGGATTTGCGCGGTATTCGAAATGACTTGAGCGTGCGAAGCCGTTGGCAGAATGGCCATTGCCAAGCCTGCTAGCCCGATCGCTTTGCCAAAAAGATGGTTTATTGTGTGACGCATTTTGTGGGAAAGAAGGGGCATTGATGCATACATCGCACCAACACCCCTTCCCGATTTCCTTAGTTAATCGTTGCGCGGAAATAGAGCGTCTTGAGCGTTCCTTGCGGAATTGAACCCAAATTGCCCGACACGGTGTTACTGGCGAATGTGCCAGTTCCGGTTGGTGTCGTGCAGACGCCCGAAGCAACAGTTGCACCAGTGCGCACGCCAAACGCCGCCAGATAGGTTACGGGCAAAGCCGATAGATTATCTGAAATAGCAACACTGGTTGCATCTGGAATGGCGGCACCCGATGCGTTTGAAACGGTGATGCAATATTCAATCGTTGCGCCAGGGATCGCCTTTGCATTGGCATTGGCGACTGCATTGACGTTATCAAGCGCACCTGAAACGAGCACATTAACTGGATCAGCAAGCACGCGGCTGAACTTAGCCACGGTCAAAACAGGTGCTGCCACGGTGTAATCATCGTCGTCGCTTGCTTTACCGTCGTTGGCAACATCGCCCGCAGCTGTGCCGGCAAGGTCAAGAAGCACTGTCTCGGTTGTCAATTTGCCGTTGGCACCGCCCGTTGCGGTAATCGCTGCACCCGGGGCTGTCGTCGATGCGTCAAGCTCGCTCGCAGTCCCCGTAAGATGTACCGCAGCAATAAGGCCGTTGGTAATTGCGGTTGCACCATCAGTAAGCGGAATGCTCGTGACGACATAGACCGTCCGCGTTCCGTCAGCAGGAACGCTATCAAGATAAGTGACAAGCGTATCAGTGGCATCAAAGCCTGCAACGCCGCCGCTTTCGACGTAAAACGTGTAAGCGCCGGGGTTAAAGCCGTCAGTGCCGCCGTGGGGCGCTGCGCCACCCGCAAAGTTGGTAGCTGCAAGAGCGATGTCAATCGCGGCGTTAGATGTATTCGATACCGTGAAGGCGGTTGCCGCTTGGGCTTGACCTGGCGTAACCGATGTGGTTACCGCACCGAGTTCAACAACGGCGACAGTGACTTTTCTATCAACGCGGAGGACATCGGTTGCGGTTACAGGTGTTTGGTTGACCGCGCCAACTTGATAGCTGACGGTGGCAATGTTGGTAATATCGGTACCAGCAGTCGTTCCGCTCGCAAATGCAGGGGCTGCCCCCAGAAGTGCGATCGCAACACCGCTCGCCGAAGCGAATAATTTGATGTTTTTGGTCATGTTAGGTCTCGTTTCTCTCTTTTAGTGTCATCAGTTGCGATAGTGCCGATTACGACCCCGCTGGCACGGTTTGCGGGTATTCTTCAGCGGACAATGCCGCGGAAACTGAGTTTTCCCTGCCCTCCAGCAGGGATAGGAGCGCGCATCGTCCAGCGGACGTGGGTGACGTCTTCCATTTGAGCTGGACGCCAAAGGCCGCTAGCTTCACGAATTTTTAGCGCACCAAGAATTCCCCAATGTTTGCCATTGTCGACTGACAGTTGAGCCGCCGAATCGTTGCTGCCTTGAAAGGCGACCGCGCCCGGAAGCGGGTTGGTAACAACGAAATTGGCAGCAGGAGCCGCGCCAAAATTGTGGTAATTCAAGAAGAAGATGAGCTTATCGCCCGGCGTCACAACCTTGGGTTCATAAAGGACGATCTTCATCTGACCGTCAGCATCGCTGGTCGCTTTCTCAACGAAAACTTCGCTTGAAAGCGACACGGATTGGCTTGCTAACGCCGCTCCGGGAAGCAGCATGATTACCATCAGTGCAAAGATACGGGCGATCGTCATCTACCGGATCTTCACTTTGAAGGTCACCGTCCGCGTCTGGCCGCCTGCGACATTACCAAGCCGAACCGCGACAACATTGCTCGCAATTTCGCCTGCATCGGGATCAACAACGTCAGTTAGCGACGCGCCTTGCAGCGTGATTGTTCCCGCTTCGTATGTCGTATCTGTTGGAACGGCATCGCCAAGCTTAAGATTGGCAAGCGTTCCTGTCCCACTCACATTCGCGACCAATGTATAGGTGACGATCGATCCAGGCACTGAGCTGCTGCCGCCAAAGGGGTCGCGCACGGTCGCGCTTTTGACAAATGCAACCGTGGCGGTTTGGACAAGGTAAGCGCCGCGATCAACGCCGTCAGCGCGCGTTGTGCCAACGATGGCATCGCCGCCGCCTTGGCCTTGTGTTGGAAACACTCTACCTGGTGCGCCGGTTCCGGTCACAGCAGCCGCTGTTAAATCAAGGAACCCGCGATCAAGATCAGCCGCGCCGCCTGGGATTGTTGACAGCACAAAGATCGTAACCGTGCCGTCTGGTGCCAGCACGGGATCGTTTGCACCGAGCACATAGACCGTATCGATCGTGGGATCATAAACACCGTTGTTATTGCTATCGATCACGATTGATGTTGACGTGGGATCAAATTGATCACCGCCAATCAAGGTTGTCGGGCTGAGCGTGAAAGCCTCCGAACCATTACCCGTATTGGTAACCGTGAAGGTCAAGACCTGATTGGTCGACCCCGGCGCGACGATGACTGTAGGTGTGACAGTCGTGACGGTAACATCAAGAACTTCATCAACCAAGATATCAACGCGGTTCGAGGGGATTGTTGACGTACCGCCGACAGGATCATCGAACGTTGCATTTGCGGTGTTGCTGATTGTCGTGCCAGCGAGCGTTCCCGTGGCATAAGCGGGCGTCGCAAATGCAATTGTCGCGCTCAAAATAGCGAACGGCAACACGCGAGATAGCTCTACGTTGGCGATCGTCCATTGGTTATTTTTGCTCATAATATCCCCGATAAGTTTCGTCTCGTCGGGTCTCTTTGCGCCAAAAGTTGCAAAGAAATGGTTAAGGAAACCGCGAAAATCAGCGGAAAACTCTCCAAATTTGGGCCATTATTATGATTTAAGGCTGCTTTTTATTGAATGCAGCAACACGTCGCTTGACAGTTTTGAGTGGCTCGCTTAACGACGCCGCTCACCCATTTGCGCGGGTGTAGCTCAGTTGGTTAGAGCGTCGGCCTGTCACGCCGAAGGTCGCGGGTTCGAGTCCCGTCACTCGCGCCATTATCGTTTTTCCGTCGTTTTTTTTTATGATTTGGTTGACCTCGAACGGGCTAATCTTACTTAAATTTGCCGGTTTCCATCCATTGAAGCAGTGGCCTCATCGGGATGATCCAGATAATCCCTGCGATGATATAGATGATCACTTGCACTACGCCCGGCAGTGTGCCGATGCTGGCTGAAAAGCTGGCGACGATGATCGTCCAGACTGTGATGATCAAAAGCATCAAGAAAATGCCGAAAGGTTTGCGCCAGCTGGGGTTCATTCGATTGCTATCCGCGAATTCGCAGCGATTATCCACTCTTTTTCAGTGATTACTGCGTCTAAGCCAATATCCCAAGGATCAACCTCAATTGATCGCACCTCTTGGACGCTCCACGCTACACCGATGCGGAGAGCTTGCGGAAACCGCGCGAAATAGCGGTCATAATGGCCGCCGCCTTGCCCAAGCCGATGGCCAGCGCGATCAAAGCCAACAAGTGGTGCTAGAATGACGTCAGGTTCGGCGATAAGTGCGGTTTGATCAGGTTGACGAAATCCGTAAGGTGCAGGTGTTAACTTAGCGAAGTTGTCATGCAGTCTGAACTCCAATTCAACCTCGCGGGTGGCAAGGTAAGGAAGCGCAATTGATGTGCCCATCGTCGCTACAACACGCAATAGTGACGTCAGACCAGCCTCAGCCTGTACCTCAACATAGCCCCCAACGCACTGTGCTTTGCTGAGCAATGTTAGCAGATCAGCAGGCCACGCACGCTCAGCATGCCATGACGATAGTTGTGATTTAACAAAGTTTTGCCTGCTAGTGATCAGTTGCTGACGGAGCTCTGATTTGGGCGTCATCTCACGTCGCTCACCTGATTAGGGGTGGAAGTTGGCGGAACCACCGTGGCCGTTTGCTGGAATATCCTCTGACGCCGTTTACGTCAGGTGGGAACCAGATAAAGCAGACCAGGATCTGCTCAGGGCCAGCCCCCTAGGATGAAGAATCGCCTCAGGGATGTTCACATTTGCGCGCACCGGGCAGTATCCGCCGCCACCAATCTAGTGATGATCAGCGCTTTTCTCAAGCCTTGTCGCCATATCTTCGATCCGTGACGCTAATTCATCGAGCACGCGTTCGGTATCTTTATTGCTCGAAGGCGCTGCGGGCGGTGCTACCGACCGCGCATCGTTCAGCTCGTCTGCAAGCAAAAGCGCGGCCAACAGCAATTGTCGCGCTTCACTCGTGCCGCCAACCGCACCGCGCGCTTGGTCAGCCTTTTCAGCAACGATGATCCCAAGCGAGCGAAGATGATCTTCATCACCATCACGGCAAGAAATGCTGTAAGTGTGACCACCGACAATGATATCAACGCTTGCCATTAGCTGGCCTCGCGCGATTGCGAGACGACGAGAGCATCTAGCTCAACAAGCGCCGCCGCTGTTTCTGCGCGGAGCGTTTCATGACGAGCTTTCATCTCTGCGGAGGCCGTTGCGTTCGTGTTTCCGCCATCTTGGCGCAGGCTCGCGGCTTCGATCCGCGCGAGCGCTAAATTGATCCTGACTATCTGCGCTTCGCCCATATTCAATTAAATAGCACATTCACCGCCACGTGCAAGCGAAGGACAACGAGGTTGACGCCCGCAGCTATGGTTGACAAAGCCTGAACTCGATTATGAGAGGCGACTCGATTACCACCCCGCCCATGAAGGAAACCAATGCCCCTGATGCTGCAACAACAGGCAAACGCAATTCGCGCGTTATCGATGGACGCTGTGCAGGCGGCCAATTGCGGCCATCCCGGTATGCCAATGGGGATGGCAGACGTGGCGACAATATTGTTCACAAAATATCTTAAGTTTGATCCGCAAGCCCCGAAATGGCCTGATCGAGATCGTTTTGTTTTGTCAGCGGGGCATGGTTCAATGCTCGCTTATGCGACGCTGTATTTGTCTGGATATGCGCGTCCGACAATTGATGACATCCGCACTTTTCGTAAGCTCCATAGCCCGTGCGCGGGGCACCCTGAGAATTTTGAGCTTGAAGGCGTTGAAACGACAACGGGGCCACTTGGCCAAGGCTTGGCAACAGCTGTGGGCATGGCAATTGCCGAACGGCATTTGAACGCGGTTTTCGGGTATGATCTTGTCGATCACCGGACATGGGTTGTCGCGGGGGATGGTTGCCTGATGGAAGGCATCAACCACGAGGCAATTGGTCTAGCGGGAACGCTTGGGCTTGGCCGGTTGATCGTGCTGTGGGATGATAACCGGATCACAATCGACGGCGCGGTAAGCCTTTCATCATGTGAGGATATTCCCGCACGCTACCGGGCAAGTGGCTGGCATGTCGAAAGTTGCGATGGCCATGATTTTGCGGACATCGAACGCGCGATGGAGGCCGCAATCGCTGATGAACGCCCAACTTTGGTCGCTTGCCGCACAATCATCGGCAAAGGAGCGCCTAATAAACAGGGCACTTCCGCCACCCACGGAGCAGCGCTTGGCGCGGATGAGGTGGCCGCCGCACGCACTGCTATGAATTGGCCTTATCCTGCGTTTGAAATTCCCGCCGATGTTCGCGCAGCTTGGGCGGATGCGGGTACGCACGGACGTTCAGTTCATGCTGAGTGGCAAAGCCGGCTAAACGCGAGCGCGCAGAGTGCAGACTTCACACGGCGTGTGAAGGGTGAATTGCCGGCTGGCGATCTTCTGCAAGCGCATCTGACGTCACTTTGCGAGACCAAACCCAAGGTCGCGACGCGCAAAGCGTCTGAGCTTGCACTTGACGTCATCACCGCACTGATCCCTGAAATGTTGGGTGGCTCTGCTGATTTGACGGGTTCAAACAACACCAAAACAAAGTCGACAAAGACATTGGATAAAGGTGATTATTCGGGTCGTTATGTCAATTACGGTATTCGTGAATTTGGCATGGCAGCGGCGATGAACGGGATGGCGCTTCACGGTGGCGTCATTCCCTATGCGGGCACGTTCTTGGTGTTCAGCGACTATTGCCGCGCCGCGATCAGATTGTCAGCGCTCCAACGCGCGCGGGTGATTTATGTGATGACACACGATTCAATCGGGCTTGGCGAAGATGGGCCAACGCACCAGCCGGTTGAACATTTGATGAGTTTGCGGATGATCCCCAACCTTCTCGTGTTTCGCCCTGCTGATGCGATTGAGACGGCGGAGTGTTGGGCGCTGGCGATTGCGAAATCGGATGGCCCTTCTTTACTCGCACTCTCGCGCCAGAACCTGCCAACGGTCAGAAGTGACGTCAGTTCAAACCAAAGTGCGCGCGGGGCTTACCGTTTGAAATCCGCCGATTCACTGCGTAAACTGATCATAGTTGCCACGGGGTCTGAAGTTGAGATCGCGCTCGGTGTCGCAGCAGTGCTTGAACAGAAAGGCATCGGCAGCGATGTTGTTTCGATGCCTTGCTGGGAACTTTTCGATGCACAAGATGGTGCTTACCGCGATGACATCATTCCCCGAGATGTGTTAATTGTTTCAATTGAAGCAGGAATTCGGATGGGCTGGGAACGTTATACCGGTCGCGATGGTTTGAACTTCGGTCTTGATGGGTTTGGTGCATCTGCTCCGATTGAAGCGCTCTATGATCATTTCGGCCTAACTATTGAGAAAATCGTTCCACAAATCATTGAAAAATTATCTAAATAAGGAAATTTGTATGACGAAAGTTGCCATTAACGGATTTGGTCGAATTGGTCGCCTCGTTGCGCGGGCAATCCTTGAGAGGCCCGATTGCGGGCTAGAGCTTGTTGCGATCAACGATCTTGGTAATGCCAAGGATAATGCGCTGCTTTTCAAGCGCGATAGCGTTCACGGGCCATTTCCAGGCACGGTTGTTGCCGACGGAACCGATATTATCGTTAACGGAAAACGTATCCATGTAACCGCCGAGCGCGACCCCGCAAACCTTCCTCACGCTGCGAACGGCATCGATATTGCGCTGGAGTGCACGGGCTTTTTCACTGATGCAGCGAGTGCTGGCAAACATATCACCGCAGGCGCAAAGCGCGTTTTAATTTCCGCGCCAGCAAAGAATGTTGATCTAACCGTGGTGTACGGCGTCAATCATGATAAGCTGACGTCAGGTCATAAAATCGTTTCAAATGCGTCTTGTACTACCAATTGTCTCGCACCTGTTGCGAAAGTGTTGAATGACGCCATCGGGATTGAACGCGGTTTGATGACCACGATCCATGCTTATACCAATGATCAGAAAATCCTTGATCAGCTTCATAGTGATATGCGCCGTGCGCGCGCAGCGGCCATGTCGATGATCCCCACGACGACGGGCGCCGCGCGCGCGGTTGCCGAAGTGTTACCCGAACTGAAGGGTAAGCTTGATGGGTCAGCAATTCGCGTGCCAACGCCGAACGTGAGCATCGTTGATCTGACGTTCACGCCGTCACGTGATGTGACTCGTGATGAAGTCAACGCGATCCTCAAAGCAGCGTCCGAAGGCGCACTCAAAGGCATTCTAGATTATAGCGATGAACCACTTGTTTCGATTGACTATAATCACTGCGCTGCAAGCTCAACAGTCGATAGCCTTGAAACCGCCGTCATCGATGGCAAACTTGTTCGCGTGCTCAGCTGGTATGATAATGAATGGGGCTTTTCAAACCGCATGGTTGATACGGCAGGCGCGATTGCAAAGCTGATCTGATGGGCTTTCTCAGCCTTGACGATATGGGCGAAATTGCTGGCAAGCGCGTGCTCGTACGCGAAGATTTGAATGTACCGATGCAAAATGGTGTCGTGAGCGATGATACGCGGTTGCGCGCGACGGTTGAGACATTGTCTGAACTATCAGATCGCGGCGCGAAAGTGCTGGTGCTTGCGCACTTTAGTCGACCAAAGGGTGCAGTTGTTCCAGAGATGTCGCTCGCTCAGGTCGTTCCGGCTTTATCAGCTGTTCTGGGGCGAGAAGTGCTGTTCAGCGATGATTGTGCGGGTAACGCCGCCGCTGAGACGAGCCGAAACCTTCCCAACGGATCAATCTGCATACTTGAAAACACTCGGTTTCATGCTGGCGAGGAAGCCAATGACCCCGCTCTGATTGCGCAAATGGCGAAATTGGGAGATTTTTACGTCAATGATGCGTTTTCGGCGGCGCACCGTGCTCATGCTTCGACTGAGGGCCTAGCGCATGTCCTGCCAGCCTTTGCTGGCCGCGCGATGCAACGTGAGCTTGAGGCGCTTGAGAAGGCGCTAGGAGCGCCACAGAAGCCCGTCGCGGCGGTTGTGGGGGGAGCAAAGGTTTCAAGCAAGCTTGATGTCCTGAGGCACCTCGTAGCGCGCGTAGATCATTTGATCATCGGCGGCGGCATGGCGAACACATTTTTGGCCGCGCGCGGAATCGATGTTGGCAAATCGCTATGCGAACATGATCTGGGAAGTGAAGCCGAAGCCATTTTGGCGGCAGCGGACGCCGCAAACTGCACTGTGCACTTGCCTTATGATGTGGTTGTGGCGAAGGAATTCAGGGCTAATCCGCCGGTTCGAACGGTCAACGTTCATGAAGTGGCGGCGGACGAGATGATCCTTGATATAGGGCCCGCCGCAGTTGAAGCGCTCGGCGATGTGCTTAAAAACTGCCGGACGCTCGTTTGGAATGGGCCGCTGGGTGCGTTTGAAACGCCGCCATTTGATTCAGCGACCGTGGCATTAGCACGAACGGCAGCTGCGCTAACCCGCGAAGGATCACTGGTTTCGGTGGCTGGCGGCGGCGATACCGTAGCCGCACTCAATCAAGCGGGCGTTGCGGGCGATTTCAGCTTCGTATCAACTGCAGGCGGTGCGTTTCTTGAATGGATGGAGGGTCGCGAACTGCCCGGTGTGAAGGCGCTGATGAAATGAGCGTCCAATCACTCTTTGCGACGCCGCTGATCGTTGAGAAACTGGCTGTCGATCTTGATGAATTGAAAGCCATCATTCTCAAGAAGAAAAGCGAAAGCGCTGGAATCATTGTATCAAATTTTGGCGGATGGCATTCGGATTATAAATTTTTCGAATGGGGTGGCGAGCCTGCGCGCGCGATTGGCAGTCAGGCTGCGAAATTGGCAAGTGCGCACACTGAGTCGAATGAAAGCGTCACGAATTGGGGGGTTGAAGCGTGGGCGAACGTGATGGAGGCGGGCGCCGTTCATGCGGTTCACGCGCACCCCGGAAATTTCTGGTCGGCAGTATTCTATGTCGAGGTTGACGGCGAGGGCGGCGAGTTCGTGCTTCACGATCCGCGTATGCCGGGGCTTGCAATGCATGCGCCGAAATTGAAATTGAAGGGGCATGCGCCTGAACAAGCGGCTAAAATCGTGCCCAAACCCGGCACCTTGCTGATGTTTCCGGCGTGGCTCAATCATTCAGTGCTGCCGTGGCGCGGGCCTGGCCGACGGATATCGATCGCTATCAACCTTGCCGCGCGTGGTTGATGGGGGCATCAGCTGCTAATATAAGGGAGGAATCTAATGCCCAATCCAGAAATGCTTGCGAAAATTGCCAATGGCCACGGATTTATTGCCGCGCTTGACCAAAGTGGGGGATCAACGCCCAAGGCGCTGGCAGGATATGGCATCGAAGAAAGCGCTTATGCAGGTGATGAGGCTATGTATGCGCTGATCCATGGCATGCGCAGCCGGATAATCACCGCACTATGTTTCACAGGTGACAAAGTGATCGGCGCGATTTTGTTCGAAAGGACAATGGATGGGCAAGTGGACGGCAAGTCAACATCGCATGCGCTGTGGGATCGCGGCGTTGTTCCCTTCATCAAAATCGATAAGGGACTCGAAGAAGAAACCAATGGGGTTCAGATGATGAAGCCTATTGCTGATTTAGATGTTTTGCTTGCGAAGGCCAAGGCTCTTTACGTATTTGGAACAAAAGAGCGATCAGTCATTAACCTCGCTAATCGCATAGGCATTGCTGCCATCGTCGCGCAGCAGGTTGAAATTGGGTTGCAAGTGCTTGGCGCGGGTCTTGTTCCGATGCTTGAGCCTGAAATTAACATTAAAAGCGCTGAACGCGCCGCTGCTGATCAGATTCTCCTTGAAGAATTGACCAAAGCGCTTGATTCGATGCCGGGCGCAAACAAGGTTATGCTTAAGCTTAGCATTCCCGAAGTATCAGGGCTCTATACGCCGCTCGTCAATCATCCCCGCGTTTTGCGCGTTGTTGCACTGTCAGGCGGATTTGCGCGCGGCGAAGCTTGTGCTCAATTGGCGAAGAACGAGGGAATGATCGCAAGCTTTTCACGAGCATTACTGGCGGATTTACGGCACCAAATGAGCGATACGGAATTTAATGTGGCTCTCTCATCAGCGATTGATGAAATTTTCACGGCGTCAACGGTCAAAGCCTGAACATTGCGTTTGAGCGGCGCAGATATGCGCGCATTCTTGCGTGAAAGCAGCGTTGGTCTCGCTTGTAAGAGCGATCTGCTTATAAGGGCATTATGGATATTGAAGAAAAAGACTCGCTTGATCCGCGCTTTGCTGATCAATTTTCGCCTGAAAAGCGTCCGCCGTGTCAGCTCTATCTGATTTCGCCGCCAGTCATTGATCTTGATTTTTCAGATAGGTTAAAGGCCGCGCTTGATGCGGGCAGCGTGGCGGCGTTTCAGTTGCGATTGAAAGGTGTTGAAGACCACGCAATCGCCAAGCTTGCGGGGCCGTTGCAGCGAATTTGCGCAGATCATGATATCGCCTTCATCATCAATGATAGCGTTGAGCTTGCCAAGCGACTTGGGGCAGACGGCGTGCATTTGGGGCAGAATGACGGTGACCCGCGCGAGGCTCGCGAAATTCTAGGCCGTGACGCACAAATCGGGGTAACATGCCACAATAGCCGTCACCTCGCGATGGAAGCGGGGGAAGGCGGTGCCGATTATCTCGCCTTTGGCGCGTTTTACCCAACTGGAACTAAATCTGTATCTGAATTTGCCGATAAGGCTATCATTAGTTGGTGGACGACCTTGTTTGGCACGCCGTGCGTCGCGATCGGGGGGATCACCGCGCAAAACGCTGCGCCCTTGGTCGCCGCTGGTGCTGATTTTATCGCCGCAAGTGGGGCCGTGTGGAATGATCCAGCAGGCGCGGGCGAGGCGGTAAAGGCGTTTATAGAGGCGCTGGCGTCACCGCCTGCTTGATAACAGGCTCACAAGCGCTGGCTCGCCGTAAAGTGCGGCGAACCTTTTGACATCGATCATCTCACTGCGCGCAATTTGCGGGGCTTTTTGGGTATAACCAAACAAACCAGCGGCAAGGATGGTCTTGGCCTTAGGCGGTGAGGGGGTGAGTGAGCGAGTGGTCATATACACGGGTTAAATCCTGTTGTTTGGCTTGATGAAGCCGAGATGCCCGATTTTGTAATGGCCGTATTGCACATTTGCTCCGCAATAGAAGAAATTCGCCAAGCCTTGCCCGTTTCATCGCAAAGCGCTAAGCGCTCGGCTCACTTTTCCCCATTCGCAGGTAATTTTTGCATGAAGATCAACGCGGTTGAAATCCGTCCGGGTAATATCCTCGAATATGAGGGCGGTATTTGGCGCGCAGTGAAGATCCAGCATACACAGCCGGGCAAGGGTGGTGCTTACATGCAGGTCGAAATGAAAAACCTTATTGACGGGCGTAAAAACAATGTGCGTTTTCGCTCAGCCGAGAGCCTTGAGAAGGTTCGGCTTGAAACGACTGATTTCCAATTCCTATTCGCCGACGGCTATACGCTGACGTTCATGGACAAAGAAACGTATGAGCAAGTCACGCTTGATAGCGGGATTTTGGGCGATGCGGCGGCCTTCCTGCAAGACGGGATGGACGTTGTGATGGAGCTTTGGGAAGACCGCCCGATTTCAGTGCAATTGCCCGATCAGATCGAAGCGCTAATTGTCGAGGCTGATGCGGTCGTGAAGGGGCAGACGGCCTCATCATCCTATAAGCCAGCCATCCTCGAAAACGGCGTCCGCATCATGGTGCCGCCGCATATTGGCGCTGGCACACGGATTATCGTTGATGTTTATGCTCAGGAATATGTGAAGCGGGCTGAATAGATGGTTTCGCATTCAGGGTTGCTCACCGTCATGGACCGTGCCGCGCGCAAAGCGGGTGCGCGGTTGCGACGTGATTTTAACGAGGTTCAGCAATTGCAAGTCAGCCGCAAAGGCCCTGCTGATTTCGTGTCAAAGGCGGATCAACAGGCTGAACGAACGCTTTATGACGAGCTGCTTCACGCGCGCCCTGATTGGGGCTTTTTGCTTGAAGAAGCGGGCGAAATTCCAGGCGACCCGACCAAACCGCGCTGGATCGTTGATCCGCTCGATGGCACGAGCAACTTCCTTCACGGCATGCCGCACTTTGCGATTTCAATCGCGGTGGAAGAGCCGCTGGCAAACGGCAAACGTGAGATTACGACGGGGCTAGTCTATCAACCGCTCACCGATGAAAGCTTCTGGGCTGAAAAGGGCAGGGGCGCTTGGCTTCAGGATCAGCGCCTGCGCGTTTCAGGGCGGCGCGATATGTCCGAAGCGCTGATCGCGACGGGCATCCCGTTCATGGGCCATGGCAATTTTGCGCAGTGGAGCCGGATTTTTGGTGCGGTGGCACCCGAAGTCGCAGGGATACGGCGCTTTGGTGCGGCATCACTTGATCTCGCGTGGGTCGCGGCGGGGCGCTTCGATGGTTATTGGGAGGCTGATCTACAACCGTGGGATGTCGCAGCAGGGATGTTGCTCGTTCGCGAAGCAGGCGGTTTCGTTACCGATTTCCGCGGCGGTGACCGTGCGATTGAACGCAGCGAATTTCTCGCGGGCAATGACGCGGTGCATTCGCGGTTGCATAAGATGGTAGCAGGGGCGCTGCGATAAGCGCGCCTGAGACGGTTGTGTGAGCTATTCGCGCAAATATTTTTCAAACTTCGCCATCAGCGCCACCCAATATTCGACATTGTCTTCAAATAACAATCGGCCCATCCCGCCATCATCAAGATCAAGGTCCATTTCGATGCGTGTTGTCCCTTTGGCCGTTACATAAGCGCGGCCAAAACGATTGCTATTATTCCAATCATTCATTCGTGTCACGGTTCCCCCATTAGTGCCTGAATAAGCTGATGAGAATTGGATTGTCCGGCAGTCTCGGTTCGATGTGCAATTATAGAAATAGACCGCAAAGCTTGATCCAGATGAGCTGCTATTGACTAGCGGATCACCAGTCGGATCCTTGGTCAATTCGGCTTTGTATCCCGCATTTTGCAACGCGGACGCGACTGAACGCGGGTCTTGCGCGGTTACATTCTGGGCTTGGGCCGCGACTGCGGTCATAGCCATTGCGGCGAACATGCCGAGTGCAACTGATTTCATAACTATCCCCTTGTGAGTGTGCAAAAGTGCACATTGTGGTTAAAGGGGCCTTACATCAGCGATCAACGCAGCGATTGGATAAAATTGTCATGTCAAGATACCTGAACCGCGCTTGCGAAGGCGCTTTGTCTGGCCTAAGGCGACGATCAATCCATAGGTGATTTCCGCCTTAGAAAGAAACGCATCATTATGGCATCCACTGCCGCTGGTTATTTGCCGATCCTGTTGTTTATCGGTGTCGCTTTCGCACTTTCATGCGTGTTCGTATTCGCGCCGATGGGAGTTGCCCGATTGACCGGCACGCACAACCCGACGCCTGAAAAGTTGAGCGAATATGAGTGCGGCTTTCCAGCGTTTGAAGGCAGCCGCGCGCAATTTGACGTGCGATTCTATTTGCTCGCGATCTTGTTCATCATTTTCGATCTTGAGGCGGCTTTTCTGTTCCCTTGGGCGGTTAGCCTGAAGGAGACGGGCTGGGCTGGCTGGATTGGTATGATGGTGTTCCTCGCTGAGCTTGCGCTCGGTTTAGCCTATGCGTGGAAGAAAGGAGCGCTCGAATGGGAGTAGATTTGACAGTGCCGCAAGGCGCGACGCTTCCCGACGCCAGCTATTTCAACGGATTGAATGAGGAGCTTTCGGATAAGGGCTTCCTTGTCACCAATACCGAGGATTTGTTCGGATGGGCGCGGACGGGTTCGCTGTGGTGGATGTCGTTTGGGCTTGCTTGCTGTGCGGTGGAGATGATCCATGTCAATATGCCGCGTTACGACCTTGAACGCTTCGGCGTTGCCCCGCGCGCCAGCCCGCGTCAATCCGATGTGATGATCGTGGCGGGCACGTTGTGCAACAAAATGGCCCCTGCGCTGCGCAAAGTTTATGATCAGATGAGCGATCCCAAATATGTAATCTCAATGGGCAGTTGTGCCAATGGCGGCGGCTATTATCATTATAGCTATAGCGTCGTGCGCGGGTGTGACCGGATTGTACCGGTCGATATCTATGTGCCAGGTTGCCCGCCGACTGCCGAGGCCCTATTATACGGGATCATGCAGTTACAACGCAAAATTCGCCGCGTGGGGACGCTTGAACGGTGACCCATTCTGCGCCCCATTATGTCGCACAAAAAGGCAGCGTTGCCGCGTTCAAAAAAGCGCTGGGCAAGGATTTGTTGCGCGTTGACGAAGCGAATGGCGAAATCGCGCTCCATGTGAAGCGCGATAAGTTGCTCGGCGTGATGATGACGCTACGTGACACCTGCGATTATCAGCAGTTAATGGATATTGCGGGTGTCGATTGGCCAGACCGCGACCCGCGCTTTGAAGTGGTTTACTGCTTATTGTCGCTAACCAAAAACCACAGAATTCGTGTTCATGTTGAAACCAATGAGGATCAACCAATCCCCTCGCTGACGGGCATTTGGCCTGTCGCTGGTTGGCCGGAGCGCGAAGTTTTTGATATGTACGGCGTCCTTTTTGAGGGCAACACCGATCTGCGGCGTATCCTCACCGATTACGGCTTTACCGGCCATCCGCAACGTAAGGATTTCCCGCTCTCAGGCTTTGTTGAGCTGCGTTATTCCGAAGAACATAAGCGCGTAATGTATGAACCCGTCAAACTCGCGCAAGATTTCCGCACGTTTGATTTCATGTCACCTTGGGAAGGGGCGGATTACATACTGCCCGGCGATGAGAAGGGGAGTGCGCAGTGAAGCTTACCTCTCAACCTCCGCTTACCCTGAGCTTGTCGAAGGGCTGCCCTTTCTCGACTTCGCAGTCCGAAGAAAAAAGGCAGGGCTTCGACAAGCTCAGCCTATTCGGATTTGGGAGAGTGTCATGAACCTCACCCCCGATAACGCCGTCACCACCGGCGATGAAGTGATCGAGAATTACACGATCAATTTTGGCCCTCAGCATCCCGCAGCGCACGGTGTTTTGCGCCTTGTGATGGAGCTTGATGGTGAAATTGTTGAGCGGCTTGATCCCCATGTCGGCTTGCTCCACCGGGGCACCGAGAAACTGATTGAGCATAAGACCTACCTTCAGGCGCTGCCGTATTTTGACCGGCTTGATTATGCCTCGCCGCTTGCGATGGAATATAGCTATGTGCTTGCGATTGAGAAATTGCTCAATCTCGAAGTGCCGCTCCGTGCCCAATATCTGCGGGTGTTGTTTGCTGAACTAACGCGGTTTGGCAATCACATGATGAACCTTGGCGCACACATCATGGATGTCGGCGCGATGACGCCGTTCCTCTGGCTGTCTGAACTGCGTGAGGATTGTTACGGCGTCTTTGAACGCGCATCGGGCGCGCGGATGCACTGTGCGTATTTTCGGCCCGGCGGCGTTCATCAGGATGTGCCACTTAAGCTGCTCACTGATATCGCCGATTGGCTTGACAGCCGCGTGCCTGAATTGTTCGAAGATGCGCTCAGCCTTGTGACTGACAACCGCATTTTTAAGCAGCGCAATGTCGATATCGGGATTGTGAGCCGTGACGATGCGATTAAATGGGGCTTTTCCGGCCCGATGATCCGCGCGGCGGGCTTGGCTTGGGATTTACGCAAATCGCAGCCTTACGATGTTTATGACCGCATGGAGTTCGACATCCCCGTCGGCACACGCGGCGATTGTTATGACCGCTTCATGGTGCGCGTTGAAGAGGTGCGCCAGTCGGTGCGGATCATGAAACAATGCCTGCGCGATATGCCCGAGGGGCCGATTGCGAGCGATGACCGCAAGATCGTGCCCCCCAAACGCGCCGAAATGAAGCAGAGCATGGAGGCGCTGATCCACCACTTCAAACTCTACACCGAAGGGTTTAAGGTGCCTGCTGGTTCGGTGTATGTGGCGACCGAAAGCCCCAAGGGGGAATTTGGGGTTTATCTGGTGAGCGATGGGAGCAACAAGCCGTACCGCTGCAAGATCAGGCCGACGGCGTTTTCGCATTTGCAGGCAATGGATTTCATGTCGCGCGGGCATATGCTGGCCGACACGACGGCGATTTTGGGTGCGCTCGATATTGTGTTTGGGGAGTGTGACCGGTGAATCATGGTGTCAAAAAATCGCTTTATTCGCTATACAAGCTGTCGATGTTTGTCTTGTCTTTTGTCTTTCTAAACCACTTATTGACGAGGCTTGAGGTTCCTGACTGGGCGATTTGGTACTTTCTCTTGCTTGGTGTTACTTCGATATATGAACTCGGTAGATTTTTCCGTATGTTTTGGCTCCGACATGACAAAGGCATGAGCGAGCAGATTGAAACAGAGGGAGGTTCAGGGTGACGGAGGTGTGTATGGCTGAGTCTGCTGTCATCCCCAACGAAGCCGAGACCCGCGCCCATTTCACTCTTTGCGCCTTCGCGCCTTCGCGTGAGATAAAGAGAAGGTTGGTCTCACGCAAAGGCGCAAAGGCGCGAAGAAGTGTTCGTTTCGTCTTTGCGAGCGAAGCGCGGCAATCCAGTGCGTTGTTCGAGCAGTTTAGATTGCTTCGTCGCTTCGCTCCTCGCAATGACGTCTTGTTTGGGAGTGTGACCGGTGATTGAATCTGGCCTTGGATTGTTTCTTTCGTTTTTTTACCCAGTGGTATGCAGCCTCATCGTGGCGTATTTTTTAAGACGAAGAGTTTTGAACAGCTATTATTGGGTAATTGCGTCGGTGACAGGGGCATTTCTGATAAACTTATTTTTGTCCATCGCTATTTTTTTTGTCGCTGGAACGGTGGACGCAATTTTGATAGTCGGCGCTTTAGTCACCCTTAGTTTCTTACAGTCCTTGGTATTGATTGGGCTTGGCACCCTCGTTTTATTTTTTCGGATGAAGTTACGACGCGGCAATGATGACTAAAATTCCCAACGAAGCCGAGACCCGCGCCCATTTCACTCTTTGCGCCTTCGCGCCTTCGCGTGAGATAAAAAGAAGGTTGTTCTCACGCAAAGGCGCGAAGGCGCGAAGAAGTGTTCGTTTCGTCTTTGCGAGCGAAGCGCGGCAATCCGGTGCACTGTTTGAACAGTCTAGATTGCTTCGTCGCTTCGCTCCTCGCAATGACAGGAGGGTTTGATGGCTGAGTCTGCAACTATTCCTAACGAGCAGGAAACCCGCGCGAAGTGGGGCACCTTCACATGGTCGCCCGCGAACAAGAAGACCGCCGCAATGTACATCGCGCGCTATCCTGCTGGGCGTCAGCAGTCCGCCGTGATGGCGCTGCTCGATCTTGCCCAGCGGCAGGTGGGCGATGAGACGAAAACGCAAGGGTGGCTGCCCGTGCCGGTGATCGAATATGTCGCGGGGCAGCTAGGTATGCCCTATATGCGCGCTTATGAGGTCGCGACCTTTTACACGATGTACAATCTCGCCCCGGTGGGCCGTTACCATGTGCAGGTATGCGGCACGACGCCGTGCATGTTGCGCGGCTCCGATGATGTCCTCGCCGCGTGCAAAAATCGCGGGCTGGTCAAGGGCGGGACGACGCCCGACGGGCTGTTCACTTTGACTGAGGTCGAGTGCCTGGGTGCTTGTGCCAACGCTCCTATGGTGCAGATCAACGATGATAATTTCGAAGACCTGACCTATGACAGCATGGCCGCAATCCTAGAGGCACTGGCGACTGATCAATCGGTGAAGATTGGCCCGCAAATTGAGCGCCAGACGAGCTGCCCCGAGGGCGGGCCGACGAGTTTGCTGGAGTTTGTAAAGTGATGTCCATACCACCGCTTACCCTGAGCTTGTCGAAGCCTGTCCTGAGCGCCTGCAAGGCAGTCGAAGGGGGCTGTCCTTCTTCGGTTTGCTTTGGCGGCCAAAAAGGGCAGGGCTTCGACGGGCTCAGCCTAGACGGATTTTGGGAGCGTTACAGTGCTTAACGATAAAGACCGTATCTTTACAAACCTTTATGGCTTCCAACCCTTCACCCTGCCTGCCGCGAAAAAGCGTGGCGATTGGGAAGGGACGAAGGCATTGCTGGCGGCTGGCCCTGACGCCATCATCGAAAGCATCAAGGCATCGGGCCTGCGCGGGCGCGGCGGGGCGGGGTTCCCGACGGGGATGAAGTGGAGCTTCATGCCCAAAGCGCCGACCGATAACCGCCCCAATTTCCTCGTCATCAACGCCGATGAGTCTGAGCCGGGCAGTTGCAAGGACCGCGAGATCATCCGCCATGATCCGCACAAATTGATCGAGGGTGCTCTGATTGCGGGCTTCGCGATGCGTGCGCGCGCGGCCTATATCTACATTCGCGGCGAATATATCGTTGAAGCCAAAGCGCTTGAAATCGCGGTGGCGGAGGCCTACGCAAGCGGTTTGATTGGCAAAAATGCGTGCAAATCGGGCTATGATTTCGATGTGTTCGTCCACCGGGGCGCAGGGGCCTATATTTGCGGCGAAGAAACCGCGATGCTTGAATCGCTTGAGGGCAAAAAGGGCCAACCACGCCTCAAGCCGCCCTTCCCGGCGGGCGCGGGGCTTTATGGCTGCCCAACGACAGTGAATAATGTCGAGAGCATTGCGGTCGTCCCCACGATCCTGCGTCGCTCGCCTGAATGGTTCAAGGGCATCGGGCGCGAAGGCAATCACGGCACCAAATTGTTCCAGATTTCAGGCCATGTGAACCGCCCCTGCGTGGTTGAGGAGGAAATGAGCATTTCATTCCGCGATCTGATCGACACGCATTGCGGCGGCATAAGAGGCGGGTGGGACAATCTGCTGGCCGTCATCCCCGGTGGATCGTCAGTGCCGCTTGTGCCCGCCGCGCAGATCATGGACGCGCCGATGGATTTTGACGGGCTGAAGGCGCTTGGTTCCGGCCTTGGCACGGCGGCGGTGATCGTGATGGACAAGAGTACCGATATCGTCCGCGCGATTTCTCGGCTGTCATACTTCTACAAACACGAAAGCTGCGGCCAATGCACCCCGTGCCGCGAAGGCACCGGATGGATGTGGCGCGTGATGGAACGGATGCGCACGGGCGATGCCGATATTTCCGAAATCGACACATTGTTTGAAGTCACCAAGCAGGTTGAGGGGCACACCATCTGTGCGCTTGGCGATGCGGCGGCGTGGCCAATTCAGGGGCTGATCAAGCACTTCCGTCCCGAGATGGAGCGGCGGATAGTCGAGCGCGCTGGTGGAGAAATGCTGGAGGCGGCTGAGTGATGATGAGTTCGTTTCCGATATTGGTGACACTTATTGCCGCTTGCTTTTTGGTATACAGAATTGAGTACGCAATTAGAGTTCATGCCATTTGGCAGAGGCGGGTGGAAATCGACAAAGCGTTTTACACTTTTGACGAAGCCAAGCGCAATTTCCGCAACGGTTATATCGCTTTGTCAGAGGGCGTATTGCCGGATACGACTGAGGAACGCATCGACTATTGGCGTTTGATAAAGGTATGGATAAATTCGGTCTCGGTTGTACATGTCTCGATGAAAGAAGGCGATCCGTACCAAATTTTTAGTCGCGGATATCCGGATGACTTTAAAAATCATGCCACTAGCAGGTTGCATTCGCTGCTAGATGTAGCAATGGCGACCATGCAGAATGATTTAAATGCAAACAATATATTTAGCGATTCTATTTTTGAAGACGCCGATTTATTTAATTATATCCAACTGTATATTAATCATCATCGCAGGTTCTACCAAGAGGGTTCAGCCGATGCCTAAATTAACCGTAGACGGCACCGAAATCGAAGTCCCCGCTGGTGCCACTGTGCTTCAGGCCTGCGAGCTTGCGGGCAAAGAAATCCCGCGCTTTTGCTATCACGAGCGCCTGTCTATCGCGGGCAATTGTCGGATGTGCCTCGTCGAAGTGAAGCCGGGGCCGCCCAAGCCTCAGGCCTCCTGTGCTCTTCCTGCTGCTGAGGGGCAGATTATCAGCACCAATTCGCCGATGGTTAAGAAGGCGCGTGAGGGAGTGATGGAGTTTCTGCTCATCAACCATCCGCTCGATTGCCCGATTTGCGATCAGGGCGGTGAGTGCGATTTGCAGGATCAATCGGTTGCTTATGGGCGCGGTAAAAGCCGTTATCCTGAGAATAAGCGCGCCGTCACCGAGAAATATATGGGGCCGCTGGTCAAGACCGTGATGACGCGCTGCATCCAGTGCACGCGCTGCATCCGCTTTGCCGAGGAGGTTGCGGGGATCGAAGAAATCGGCGCGATTGGGCGCGGCGAGGGGATGCAGATCACCTCCTATCTCGAACGTGCAGTGACAAGCGAACTCAGCGGCAATGTCGTCGATCTCTGCCCCGTCGGCGCGCTGACGTCTAAGCCCTACGCATTCGAAGCGCGGCCTTGGGAGTTGAAGAAAACGGCCAGCATCGACGTGATGGACGCGGTGGGCACCAACATCCGCCTCGACGCGCGTGGCCGGCAAGTGCTGCGCGCGCTGCCCCGGATCAACGAAGATGTGAACGAAGAATGGGCGAGCGACAAGACGCGCCACGCGGTTGACGGCCTGATGCACGGGCGGCTCGATAAGCCGTATGTGCGGCGCGGTGGTAAGCTGGTTGAGGCGACGTGGCCTGAGGCGTTTGCGGCGATTAAAGCGGTTTGGTCGGGCGAGGCTGCGGTTATTGCGGGTGACCTTATCGATTGCGAAACAATGTTCGCCGCGCGCGAACTTTGCGGGTCGGCGATGCTTGAAGGGCGGCAGACTGGGCTTGCTTATGACACTTCATCGCTCTCGGCGGTTAATTTCAATTCGACGATTGCGGAGATTGAGACTGCGGACGTGATCCTGCTTGTCGGCTCTGACCTTCGCCGCGAAGCGCCGCTCGTTAATACGCGGATTCAAAAGGCAGTGCGCCGCCACAAGGCGAAGGTATTTGCCATCGGGCCGCAGACTGATCTGACTTACAAGGTTGAGTGGTTGGGTAGTGATTTATCAGCGCTTACCAAGCCGCCAAAGGCACTCGCTGATGCGCTCAAAACCGCCGAACGGCCCGCGATCATCGTTGGTGGGGGTGCGCTGCGTTATGAGGGCGTTCACGGTGCGGCGCTTGCCTTTGCGAAGAAATATGACCTTGTGAAAGAGGGCTGGAACGGCTTCAACGTCCTCCACTTCGCGGCCGCGCGGATGGGCGGTTTGATGTTGGGCTATGCGTATGATGGCGGAATTAAAGCATTGGCCGCCTCAAAGCCGAAGCTGGCCTTCTTCCTCGGCGCTGATGAAGTGAATTACGGCCTGTTTGGTGAGAGCTTCAAAGTCTATATCGGGCATCACGGCGATGCGGGCGCGACGGCCGCCGATGTGATCCTGCCGAGCGCTGCTTATACCGAGAAATCGGGCACTTATGTGAACCTTGAAGGGCGTGTGCAGCGCGGCGAACGCGCGGTTTTCCCGCCGGGAGATGCGCGTGAAGATTGGGCGATTTTCCGGGCGCTTAGCGATGTGCTTGGGAAGCGTTTGCCTTTTGACAGCATTGACGAGTTACGAGCCGAAATGGCGAAAGCGGTTCCTGCGCTCGGGCAAGTAGGATTGGCCGATTATGGATGGGTTGAACCAAAACTCTCCGCGAAACCTGTAGGCGAGATTGTTGATTATCCGATCAAGGATTTCTACCTGACCAACGCCATCTGCCGCGCCAGCCCGACGATGCGCGATTGTTCGGCAGAATTGGTGCAGGGCCATGATATGCTGGAGGCAGCGGAATGAGACATTCAGCACTCCAAGCTTCTTATCTTAGCGTCTTTGTGGCTTCGCGTGAGACCAACTTTCTTTTTATCTCACGC
>JAYUAU010000031.1:0-28686 GCA_043741135.1 Sphingomonadales bacterium
CGCTGGGGCGAATGCCCCAGCCTGTCCAGAGCGGCTGGCTTGCCAGCCAGTCGAAGGGCTCCTCGCAAAGACGATTCATATTTAAGGCGGCACGCTCTAGACGCAAATCTGCGGTTTTCCCGCACGACCCGCCAGTTCAACTGCGTAATGCCATGCCACCCGTCCTGAGCGGCTCCCGCGCTGAACCGCCCATTGCAGCGCATCAGCTGGGTCAAAGCTCAGTCCAAGGTGAGCCGCATATTTGGCAACAATCGTAAGATACATATCCTGATCGCAGGCATGAAAACCAAGGCTAAGTCCAAAGCGATCAGCCAGCGCAAGTTGATCATCAAGCACATCACGCGCATTCACCGCAGCAGCTTGCTCCGTCATATCGCGCGCAACAATTGAGCGTTTGTTTGAGGTGACATAAAGACGAATATTATCGGGACGCGCTGATATGCCGCCATCAAGCACCGAGCGCAGGCCGCGCGCGCCTGCTTGCCCGCCGTCAAAGCCAAGATCATCAATCAGCACGATTGAGGCAATATTCCATAGCGCCAGCTGATCAAAGAGCGCTGGCAAAGAATTCACATGATCAGCCGCAATTTCAACCAGCGCGAGCGCGCCGCCACCCGCTTGCACCGCACCAACGCCTGCTTTGACAAGCGCTGATTTGCCATTGCCTTTCGCGCCCCATAGCAAGATATCATGCGCGCCATGCCCGCGTGCGAGACGCCAACTATTGTCCAATAAAGCGTCACGCTGCGCATCAATTCCGCCAAGCAGTGCGAGGGGAAGCGGCGAAAAGTGACGCGCGAGTTTCACCGTCTGCCCGTCCCAATGATAAGCCTTTGCGCTCCCTACAATCGGGGCAGCGGGAGGCGGTGATAATCGTTCGAGCGCAGCGGCAATCCGGTCAAGAGGATCAAACGCGTCAGTCATAGCCCTGCCAACATTGCAGCGGCGGCTTTCTGTTCAGCGAAATCAGCTTCAGCCGCTGCCACTTTGAGATAGGGCTTTGCGGCGTCACTTTTGCCTGTCGCGACCAACGCTTGGCCCAATTGCCAAGCGAGGCCGGGATGTTGCGGCGCGATGGCGGCAGCTTTGGTGAGGAGTTTAATCCCGCCGGCTTTGTCTCTGCCTGATTTGAACAATATCCATCCATAGGAATTAGCAACGGCAGGGTTAAGCGGGGCAATGTCGTAAGCCGCGCCCGAGAAATAGATCGCTTGGGCATAATCGCGCTTGTTAAAATAGGCCCAGCCCAAATTGCCGAGCAACACCGCATCACGGTTACCAAGCCTGACGCGCAAGCCTTCAAATATCGCAATCGCGCGGTCCCACGCACCAGTTGTCATGAAATGATCAGCTGCGAGCAACAGCCCAGGGACACTGCGCGGATTCTGGCTGAGGAATAGATCAAGCACGTGCAGCGCATCACTATCGCGCCCCGCTTTGCGCAATGCATCAATGAATCGCAGTGCAATTGGTTCCGAGAATTTGATGCTCGCCGCCTTTTGATACGCCGCTGCTGCTTCATTAGCACGACCCAGCGACATCAGCGCATCACCGACAAGGACTTGAGCAGCAGGTGCGCCGGGATTTTTCCGCTGGAGATCTTCGGCGCGGGAAAGCCCTTCAGCGCCGCGACCCGCAACAATCAGATTGGTAATTCGTGGGATCGCAATATCGGCATTGTCGGCGTCTGCGGTGCTCGATTGCGTCAATCGAACGAGGCGCCCCGATAGTTCAAATGGCACCGGATCACCGCGCACCGGTGCTGCCGCGCGGTCAAGGAACATCGCGGCAGTATCGCGGTCGCCCTGTTCTTCATAAGCGCGGCCAATCACCGATAATGTATAGCTATCGGCATCAGCGCGGTTGGCGAGCGAGCGCAGCACCGAAATCGCTGATGCCGAATCGCCTGATCGCCACATCGCCGCGCCTAGCAACCGTTTGGCCTTCAAATTGGTGGGTTGCGATTTGACAAGGTCTTGCAGCCGCGAAATGGCTTGTTCCGCCGCGCCTGCTTTGAGTTCAAGAACGGCGGTGAGCAGCATCACTGCAGGCACGCCGTCAAGCTTATTGTCCGTCCGGTAAAGCAACCCACGCGCCAGATCATAATTGCCCGCGCGCGCGGCGAGAACGGCTTGCAAAAAATAGGCGTTGGGATTGCCTTCATCGAGTGATAATATCTTGCGCGTAAGCGAAAGCATCGCTTTGGCATGCCCCGCATCACCCTGCGTCGCGGCAAGTTCTGAAAGTGCGGCAAGATGCGCGGGATCAGCGGCCAATACGCGCTCAAACCAAGGAATTGCGGCGAGCAGGCCGTATTGCCCGCGCACCAATTCGCCCATCAGCATCAGGCCCTCATTACTCCGTGGATTGAGCGTGACCGCGCGCTGTGCTGCCTCAAGTGCACCTTGTAGATTGCCGCCTGCAAAGCGAAAACGCCCGATATCTGACCAAAGCAATGATGACTTTGGCGCTAGTTCCGCCGCGCGATCATAAGCCCGTGCGGCGCTACCGAAATCGCCACCTGCAATGAATGTGCTCGCCAAAATTCGCTGCGCATAAGCGGCTGGCTGCGGCTTAAGGTCGGCGGTAGTTGCCAATTCCCGCGCCCGATCACGGTCTCCCATCAGCAAAGCCGCATGCGCCGCGAAATGTTGCAATTGCCGCGCTGGTATCCCCAATTCCTGCGCGCGGCGGAGCTCAACCTCAGCCCCCGCGCCGTCACCGAGCGCCAAAAGAATGCGCGCCTGAACCGCGCGGGGCAATGCCCAGCTTGGATCAGCATTGATCGCGGTGATAAGCTTTGCGCGCGCCTTATGAGGATTTCCGGCGTAGAGCTGAGAAATCCCGGCGTGCATTGCAGCGCGCGCATCAGCCCGGATCGCAGCCACAGCCGGGGCCGCCATCATCAACACAAATGTTGCCACATATGCGGCGAGCTTTTTCATATCAAACCGTAAGACCGTGTTGTTTGATCAAATCATACAGTGTCGGGCGGCTAATCCCAAGCAGCTTGGCCGCACCCGAAATATTGCCCTCGGTGCGGGCAATTGCTCGCCTGATCGCTTTTCGGTCTGCGGCATCACGCACGGCTTTCAAATTGATCACGTCTTGATCATCTTCATCCTCGCCCGCGTTCAGATCAAGGTCGCCTGCACCGATCAACCGATTATCCGCCATGATAACCGCGCGCTTGATCCGATTTTCAAGTTCACGAACATTGCCCGGCCAGCTCCACCGATCAATCAACGTTAGCGCGTCAGGGGCTAGACCCTTCACATTGGGGTTCATCGTAGCGGCAAAGCGCGCGACAAAATGTTTGGCGAGCAAGGTCGCGTCACCAGGTCGTTCGGCAAGCGTCGGGATTTTGATGATGATCTCAGCGAGCCGATAAAACAGATCTTCGCGAAAGCTGCCCTGCGCAATCATGGAATCAAGGTTTTGATGCGTCGCGCACACAATCCGCGTATCAACCGCAATTGATTTACGCCCTCCAATCCGCTCAATCACGCGTTCTTGCAGGAAACGCAGCAACTTCACCTGCAAGGGGAGCGGGATATCACCGACTTCGTCAAGGAACAACGTGCCGCCTTGCGCCATTTCAATCTTGCCCTCGGTGGTTTTGACAGCACCTGTAAACGCCCCCTTTTCGTGGCCAAACAATTCGGCCTCAAGCAGGTTTTCAGGAATGGCGGCACAATTGATCGCGATGAAAGCCCCGCCGCGCCGGCCGCTCGCATCATGAACGCCGCGCGCGAGCAATTCTTTGCCCGTGCCGCTTGCGCCGAGCAGCATGACCGAGACGTCAGCGCTCGCCACGCGTTCGATTGTGCGCGCGACTTTGATCATCTCGGGCGCGGCTGTAATCATGCTACCGAGCACGCGCGCATCGCTTGATGGCGCGCTGGCGAGCCGCGCATTATCAGCCTCAATCGCATGCAAATGAAACGCACGGCGGACAATCATACCGAGTTCATCAATATCAACGGGCTTTTGATAGAAATCATAAGCACCACTCGCAATTGCGCGCATCGCGCTTTCGCGCGCACCGTGGCCTGAGGCAATGATCACCTTGGTATCGGGTTTGAGCGCAAGTATTTCGGCCATTGTCGCAAAGCCTTCGGTTACGCCGTCAGGATCAGGCGGCAGGCCAAGGTCAAGCGTGACAACCGCAGGCTCTTCAGCGCGCAAAGCGTCAATCGCGGCGCTCCGATCGCCGACAACGATCACCTCATAATCGTCATACGCCCAGCGCAACTGACGCTGAAGCCCTTCATCATCCTCAATGATCAGCAATTTGGGCTTTTGAATTTGGCTCACGCGGCTATTTCCTTAATGGCAGTCATCGCCCCTTGCGCTGCGGGGAGAATGATAGTGAACTGACTGCCTTCGCCTTCGCGGCTTGCCACATCAATCCGCCCGCCCATCGCGGCGATTATGATCTTGGCTTCATAAGCGCCAATGCCAAACCCGCTTTCTTTGGTGGACGAAAAAGGCTGAAACAGTTTTTCGCGAATGAAGCTGGGCGACATGCCCGTGCCGCGATCAATCACTGAAATAAAAATCTCATGCTTGCGCTGCTCAAGCTGGAGGCAAACGGGTTCATGCGCAGGGCTGGCGTCAATCGCGTTTTGCAACAAATGTCCAAGCGCTTGTTCAAGCCTGCTTTCATCAGCAATCACGGGAGCCGCATCGTTTGCTGCGATGATGATCGGATGCGTCGCCACTTTGGCAGCGACCACCGCATTGATAATCCGCGCGGCGTCAAGCGGGCGCGGGTTTTCAGCGCGACCCTTGTTATGCTGTGAAAGCCGCGCGAGCAGATCATTCATCCGCGCTGTCGAATTTTTGAGTGTCGCGATCATATCAACCCTGAATTCAGGGTTATCGGCGTGACGCTCGGCATTGCGCGTGACTAAGCTCAACTGGCTCACCAAATTCTTGATATCGTGCATGATGAAGGCAAAACGGCGGTTAAATTCTTCGAACCGTTTTGCGTCGGAGAGTGTTTCCTGTCCGCGCGCTTCGGAGAGATAGCTCGCAGCCTGCCGCCCGACCACACGGAGCAGATCAAAATCCTCCCAATCAAGTGTGCGGCTGATCAAGGGGCGTTCGAGCAAAACAAGCCCAATAAGCTGATCAAAATGAACCAGTGGCACAATCGCCCAGACGCGCGCGTCCGACAGTGCCCATTCAGGGATGAAGCGTAATTCTTCAATCGCAGCATCATCGCGGCGAAGCTCATCAAGCTCAATCACACGCCCCGTTTTGCAAAAGAATTCCCCGCTTTGAGGCGATGCTGCGAAAGCGGGCGGATCAACCATCGGCCAATTCCACCGCGCCCGCGCGACAAGCACACCGCTTGTATCGGGAACGAGCAAAAGCCCACCTGGTGATTCAGTCACGTCTGCCAGCGCTTGGATCACGCGCGCATCCAAGGCCAAGGCATCAGCGCCTGGGCGTCCGACAGTTTGCGTAAAGCGGAGCCATTCAGCGCGGTAATCATAACGGTGCTGGAACAAATGCTTTGACACTTTAACGCGAAACCACGCGCGAAACTTGCTTGAGGGCAACAGAACCAGCGCAGCAACCGACGCGCCAAATACGAAACAAACCTGCGCTAAGCGCGCAAGGTCTCCGCCGATCAATTGCAGCGCAGACGTCACGATCACCATGACCGCCAGATAGCCTCCGATTGCAACGAGGCTGAGCGATTGAAACGCCGCTGTTCGTGACAATCGCACCGTCCAATGTTCAGTGCGCAGTGCGGCAAGCCCAAATATCGGCGCAATCAATGAGAGCGCAACGCCGCGTAGCGCCAAAAGCTCAGACGAAGCATCGCGCGCCAGATAAGCGATGGTGTAAAGGTTGAGATCATATGTCCACATTGCCGCCAACCCGATCATCGGCAAGCGAATCGCGGCGCGCGCGTCGGGCGTAGCAGCTGTATAAAGGTTGTGAACGAGCACAAGCGCACCAATAGCGACGATCATCCGCAGGATCACTGACGTCAAGAAGACAACGCTGAGCAAGCGCGGTGACCCCGCCACTTGCGCGGGCAAGACATCAATGATCGCTTCAGCCGCTATAATCGCGCTGATGAGGCCGTAAAGGATGACAACAGTCATCGTCCGGCCTTGGCCATCGCCCTGCCGCCACAGCGCATACATGAAGCCAAGCCAGCCCAGATTACGCACATGTTCGGCAAAGTTAGATACGTCAGCGCTCGGGCCACGGATCGCAGATAGGAGCGCCCAGAAGGCGGTGGCAAGTGCTGCGACCATCAGCATCCGCCCGCGCGCATCAGCAGGCGCGCGTTGCACCTGCCATAACGCAATCGCGCCAAACAATATCGCGGCGAGCGCGTGACTCCACTGGCTTATAAAGTCGATCACCGCGCACCGTCCGGCCACAGGACAACGCGGAACGTCTGAAGCAGAATCAAGACATCAAGAAACGGCGAATAGTTTTTGGCGTAGTAAAGATCATATTCAAGCTTGTGCCGCGCGTCCACAAGGCTCGCGCCGTAAGGATAGTTGATCTGCGCCCAGCCTGTGATGCCGGGCTTCACCATATGGCGTTCGGCATAATAGCTCAACTGCGCTTCAAGATCGGCGACAAATTGCGGGCGTTCAGGGCGCGGGCCAACAAAGCTCATTTCGCCTTTGAGCACATTCCAGACTTGGGGCAGTTCATCAATACGAAGCTTGCGAATCCATTTTCCGATCTTTGTTACGCGCGGATCATCCTGCTGCGCCCATACCGCTTGTCCTTCAACTTCAGCATCTTGACGCATCGAACGAAGCTTAAACAGCACGAAATTCTGGTGATATAGCCCGACCCTCTCTTGGCTGAAAAACGCGGGACCCTTGCTTTCAAGCTTGATCGCAATCGCAGTGATAATGACCAACGGCATCGTCAGCCCAAGCAAAGTCAGGCTGGCGGCAATATCAAAGCAGCGCTTAGCAAGCGTTGAAAAGAAACGCCCGCTTGAAAACCCATCCGAAAATATCAGCCATGACGGATTGACGCTATCAAGATCAACACGCCCCGTTTCACGTTCGAGGAATGTCGAAATTTCGTTGACATGCACTCCGGTTGTTTTGACGCGAATGAGATCGGCAAGCGGAAGTGCGTTGCGCCTTTCTTCGAGTGCCAGGACAACCTCACTCGCGTTGAGCAAGGTCGCGTGTTCAGCGATGCTCTCAATATGATCGCGGTTGATCGCGGTGGGGATGATCGATTCGCAATCATTCATCGCGACATGGCCAACCACGATGAAACTGACCCCGCGTTCAGCAGCCAAAGCGCGAATGCGCGCAGCGCGCGGGCCAGCGCCAAGCACGAGCAAGCGTCGCTTGAAGCCTTCACTGCCGAGCAAGCTGCCAAACAATGTGCGAACAACGATCAAGGCAAGATAGGAAAAACCGAGCGCATAAAGCGCGTTTGACCGCCAGAGTGTGATTCCCGGCAAAGCAAAGAACAGCATCGAGATGAGAATGACACCGAACGACATCGCAACAAGCAGCCGCGCAGCGGCGAACCGCACCGAATGGAGCGCATCAACGCCGTAAACGCCAACTGCAATCATCGCGAGCTCGATTGATACCGCAAAAGTGATCAGCGGGCCAGCACGATTGATCATCGGATCAACAGCCATGCCAATTTGAACCGCGCGCACCACCCATCCGGTTTCTGCGGCCAAGATCAGTAAGGCAAAGTCTAGCAGGCCCAGCAGCAAAACCGAGCGCGGCACATAATGTTTGAACAGTCTAAACACTTGCTGTTACGTCTCCTGATCAGCTGAGCACGCGTCAAAAAATCCGACACTCGGCTGGTTATCTTTGACAGTGTCGCTTAAATTTACAAATATTTGCTGAAGATGGTTACAGATTGCGAACGCGCTGGGCTCAGGCTAGAGCATGCCGCCTTAAATATGAATCGTCTTTGCGAGGAGCGCAGCGACGCGGCAATCCACTCGCTGCACCATAGTGTGGATTGCCGCGCTTCGCTCGCAAAGACGAAGGATGCAGATTTTTAGCACGATGCTCCAGGCGAAGCGCGATCAGAATGAGGATCGAATCGATGTCAAGCGCCGCAAAGATAACCCCCGTCATCCTTTCAGGTGGTTCAGGAACGCGGCTGTGGCCAATGTCTCGCCAAGAGTGCCCCAAACAGTTCCTTGCGCTCACAGGTTCGCAGACAATGTTTGAACTCACGCTTGCCCGCACCGATGATGCTGAGCGGTTTGAAGCACCCGTGATTGTCGCGGGAACTGCGCACTCCGATCTCATCGAAAAACAACTCAATGGCCGCACCGCCACGCTGATTTTGGAACCCCTAGCGCGTAACACCGCGCCCGCAATCGCACTCGCAGCATTAGCAAGCGAAGGCGTGATCCTTGTGATGCCAAGCGACCATGTGATTGCTGATGTGCCCGCGTTTATGGGGGCATTGGGTGCTGCGATGCCGCTGGTTGAGGATGGATGGCTCGTTACCTTCGGTATTACGCCAGATAGTGCGCATACCGGCTATGGCTATATTGAAATCGGTGACAGTATAGCGAACGGGGTTCACCGCGCTGCGCGTTTTGTTGAAAAGCCTGATATGGCCCGCGCGCAGGCGATGATTGACTCAGGTGACCATGTTTGGAACGGTGGCATATTCTTGTTTCGTGCTGATACCTACCTCGGCGCGCTGGCGACCCACGCGCCTGACATGCTGAATGCCGCGCAGCGCGCGATGGCTTCAGCGGTGCGCACTGGCCAGCGGATAATGCCCGATGCTGATGCCTTTGCTGCCTGCCCCTCAGACTCAATTGATTATGCGGTTATGGAGAAAGCGCCTCGCGTCGCGGTTGTTCCGGTCAGCATGGGCTGGTCAGATATTGGCAGCTGGGATGCGCTTTATGATCTTGGCACCAAAGACGAAGCGGGTAATGTTAGCGAGGCTGATACGGTGATGATCAATAGCCACAACAATCTGATCCGCAGCGACGGCATCCGAATTTCAGTCGCAGGGGTCAGCGATTTGATTGTCATCGCGAGCGGCAATGAAGTGATGATCGTTCCGCGCGGGCAAAGTCAGGCGGTCAAATCAATTGTTGAAGCGCGCAAAGATCAAGACGCAGGATAGCGCAAGCGTCCAAAAAAGCGGGCAAGGCTGAAATGGCGGCCAATCCCGTCGTTACTGCCGGTAAACTTCGCCTTCGCCTTTTCAAACCGCATGATGCCCTCGATCCGGCGGCCAAGGAACGCGCGCGTCTCAGCGAGACCTTCACTCTCATCATCGAGAAACACCGTCATCGTCGCGGCGTAAACCGAACCAAGGATCGCGCGCTTGGTATAATGATTATAGTCAGTCGCACTATCACCTGCGGCGCGCCACATCACATCTGCCGCGCGCCAGCCCAAACGCGCTGCGCGGGCTAAGTTTTGCGGCATGGCAAGGATTGAAAGTGCGCGGCGAAGCGCTTCGCGGTGCGGCTCAATCAGATCAAGCCGCGCTTCAACAAGCGCTGTAATCCGCGCGCGAATTTTCATCGTTGCCAGCGCATCTGGCGCAAACGACGAGAGCATCGCCGCGTCAATCGTCGCAAACCACGCATCGATCATGTCGGCGGGCGAAGCAAACACCAGCCCCGCCGCGAGCGGATCAACCCCAAGTGATTGCGCCGCGCGTTCAACAGCGAGCGGTGTCCAGCCATCAAAGCCCGCATGACGCGGCAATTCAGCCGCGAGCAGTGGGGCTAGTTCATCAAGCGTAAAATCATTCATCAGCTTCGTCCTACTCGTGACTATTGTTAAATGGGGTGGTAAGCGCTGTTCGTCAATCGGCGAAAGGTTCGCTGCACAGGGGAAAAGCGATGGCAAAATTCTTTAGTAATTTGAATGCAGTATTAGGGGTGGGCTTCGCAGCGATGCTCGCTTTGTTGTTTTGGACGAATTCAGTGGGCAATCCTGCTGGGTGGATGACATTTCTGCATGTGATTGCAGGCGTGATGTGGATTGGGCTGCTCTATTATTTTAACTTCGTCCAAATTCCGACGATGCCCAAGGTTCCCGCCGAACTTAAACCCGCCGTCTCAAAGTATATCGCGCCTGAAGCGCTGTTCTGGTTCCGTTACGCTGCCTTGGTCACGGTCGTCACTGGCTTGATCGTCGCTTATTTGAATGGCTATGCGCATCAGGCCTTCACCTTCCAAGAGGGCAACCGCGTGATTGGGCTTGGCATGTATTTGGCGCTGATCATGGCGTTCAACGTCTGGTTTGTGATCTGGCCAAACCAGAAAAAGGCGCTTGGGATTGTTGACGCAGAACCTGATGTGAAGGCCAAAGCGGCCACAACCGCAATGATGTTTTCACGGATTAACACATTGCTCTCCATCCCGATGCTGTTCTGCATGGTGATCCACCGCCTTGGCGGCGCGATGTAGTTATTTTTGCTCGGGCTGGCGCACCACTATCAGCGCCAGCCCGATCAAGACTGCACCGAGATAGTCGAGCGCACCCAATTGTTCATTATAAACAAACACACCGATAACCGCTGCGACGATTGGTTGGAGCAACAAAACCAATCCGAACAACAGCGGTGCAACGCGACCAATTGCATAGATCATCAGCCCTTGGCCGATCACTTGACTGAGCAATGCCAACATCAGCACGGGCGACCAATTGCTCGGGATCATCGTTTCGCCAAGCAATCGCGCGACCAAAAGTAGCGGCAGAGCGCTCGCCAATGTTACCCAAGCCAAAGTTGGCCACGGCCCCGCGTCATCCCGCGCGCGCGTCATCAAAATGAGATAGGCCGTATAAAAAACGCCTGCGAGCAATGAAAGCAAATCGCCGAACAGATTATGCGGTGATAGTTCAAACGACCGCCCCATGAGCAGAATAGCACCAAGCGCCGCTAGCCCAAGTGCTCCTGCTTGTTTGGGATTGGGCCACGTCCGCGCCGTCGCAAATGCCCAGAGCGGGAGCAGGAAACTTGTCGAATTTCCCAATAAATTTGAATTGGCTAATTTGGTATAGAATATCCCAATATGCCACGCGGCAAGGTCTGCTGCAAAAACGGCTCCGCCTGCGATCAAAATAAGCAAAAGCCCCGCTTTGGGAATAACAACCGGCCCGGCAAATCGGCGCGCCAGAATAAACAGAAGCGGCGCTGCAATCGCCACCCGCCAAAATGCGGATGCCACTGGGCCAGTTCCCGCCTCTCGAACGAACCACGGCCCAAGCGATAGCGCCAGATTGCCAAGGATAAGCGCAGAGAGGCCAAAGCGAAGCGGCGATTGGGCACTTATGATGCTTTTTTGAACGTGATGGTCTTGCATTGATCCCCGTATCCACGCCATGGAGCCAAGTTGCAATCAGGAACCTATATGACCAAACTTTTCGATTCGATTGATCTCGGCGCTATCACGGCGACAAACCGCATCATCATGGCACCGCTCACGCGCGGGCGCTGCGATGCGCAAGGAGTGCCAAACTCAGCGCTCAAGGCCGAATATTATGCGCAGCGCGCCAGTGCTGGCCTTATCATTGCTGAAGCCACAGGGATCAGTCGCGAAGGGCTCGGCTGGCCATCAGGGCCAGGCATTTGGTCTGACGCTCACGTCGAAGCGTGGAAGCCTGTTACAGCGGCGGTTCACGAAGCGCGCGGGAAAATCATCCTCCAGCTTTGGCATATGGGCCGGATTGTTCATCCCGATTTTCTGAACGGTGAGGCTCCAATTTCATCATCAGCCACGACGGCCCCGGGAATGGCGCACACAGCGACGGGCAAAAAGCCTTACGAACCCGCCCGCTCTTTACGCCTTGACGAAATACCGCGCTTGATCGATGATTATGTCCACGCGGCCAGAAATGCGATAGCGGCTGGCTTTGACGGTGTTCAAATTCACAGCGCCAACGGCTATTTGATCGACCAATTCCTGCGCGACAATAGCAATTTTCGTGATGATCAGTACGGCGGCTCAATTGAGAATCGCATCCGCTTGCTTGGTGAAATTACGCAGGCGGTGGCTGATGCGGTCGGCGCGGGTCGGACAAGTGTTCGGCTTTCCCCCAATGGCGAAACGCAAGGCGCCGACGATTCAAACCCGGTTGCGCTGTTTACGGCTGCTGCGGCAATGCTAAATAAAATCGGTATCGCTTTTCTCGAACTGCGAGAGCAAAAGACTTTCGGTAACTTTGGCAACACAACTGTGCCGCGTATTTCTCCCGAAATTCGCAAGGTTTTCAAAGGTCCGCTCATTCTCAATCAGGAATATACGCGTGATAGCGCTGATGAGGACCTTGCGAGCGGGCTTGCCGATGCAATCAGCTTTGGCCGTCCGTTCATCAGCAACCCTGATCTCCCGCGTCGCTTGGCAGATGGCATCGCTCTCATGCCAGACAATTTCAAGACATGGTATAGCCCAACCGGTGAAGGTTACACCGACTATCCGTTTGCGGCTTAGAAAAAGGTATCATTTCGCGCAAAGCCGCTAAGACAGAGAAAGGCAACAAGCGCCAATCGCTTTGTCTTCTTTTCTTCGCTTAGCGGCTTTGCGCGAAACCTTTTTTCTCTCGCTTATTACCCCCCAAAACGCCCCTTAAGATCAAGCATGGCGATGGCAGCCTTGGCCGCCTCGCCGCCCTTGTCCTTTTGGTCGGGGTCAGCGCGGACGAGGGCTTGCGCTTCATTCTCCACGGTCAAAATGCCGTTGCCAATCGCGAGCCCGTCCATCGATAGCGCCATCAGCCCGCGCGCGCTTTCCCCCGCAACGATCTCAAAATGATAAGTCTCTCCGCGAATGACAACGCCGATCGCGACATAACCGTCATAGCGACCGCTTTCCGCCGCAATGCCAATGGCGCCGGGAATTTCGAGCGCGCCCGGCACAGTGATGGTGTCATGGCCGTGCCCCGCATCCTCAAGCGCCGCGCGCGCACCGGTGATCAGCATATCGTTCAAATGATCATAAAAACGCGCTTCGACGATGAGAAATTTGGCCATGGTTAGTCCTTTGGAATGCCGTTGACGACGAGTTCACCGCCTTGATAGCGGGAGTCAAAGCTCACTTCGCAACTCGTCCATAGCGGCGTAATGATAGCGCGCAACCCAGCATCATCAGGCCATTCGATCTCCACGAGTTCCAGCCCGTCAAGAGGCCCTAAAAAGCGATCAATGCTAAACTCCAATTCGTTGTCGGCAATGTGGTGGCGCTGTTTGACAAGCGTTCGCGCAGGGAGCGAGGCGAAAACAAGATATTCATTTTCATCCAGATAGGCTGTTACAATGGGCCTTGCGAGTGGGTCGACGGTTTCATACTTTCGCGTCAGTTTGAGAGCTTGCTTCCCGGATTTGGTATCCGTCATTCGCCTCAACCTCAGCCTCGTTCCTTCGATGTAGCGGTCTTCTATCAGAACAAAGGCATCGCCGAGCGGCGGGCGTAGGACTGAGTTAACAAGCCAGCGGCGTTCGCGTTCGATATGAGCATATTTAGGATTGGCAGCCTCATCAACGAAGGTTCGCATTGCCGGAATCACACTCACCCTTCCGGAATCGCGCGTTCGCCTACGATATTGATCCCGTAGCCATCAAGGCCAACGACATTGCGGTGCGCATTGGTGAGCAAGGTCATATCATGCACGTCCAGATCAGCCAATATCTGCGCGCCGATGCCGTAAGTGCGCAAATCCATTTCGGGCTTGGCCGATCCGCCAATTTCAAGCGTCAGGCTTTCAGGATCACCTGGCATCAGCAACACGATCAGCCCCGCGCCAGCCTCACCGATTTCAGCCATTGATCGTTGCAGGATACGCTTGCGTGCGCCTGCTTGACCGAGCAAATCATGGAAGATCGAAATGCTGTGCATCCGCACCAATGTGGCCTCGCCTTCGATCACCTTACCCTTTTGCAAAACGACATTGACGCTGCCATCGACTTTGTTGCGGTAGGTCATCGCTTTCCAATCACCGCCATAATCGGACGTGAAGACGCTTTCGGACACCTTTTCAACCAGATGATCATGACGCATCCGGTATGCGATCAAATCGCGGATCGTTCCCATTTTTAAGGAATGGAGCCGCGCGAAAGGCACCAGATCATCCATCCGCGCCATTGTGCCATCGTCTCTCATAATCTCACAGATAACACCTGATGGATTAAGCCCAGCGAGCCGCGAAATATCGACCGCCGCCTCAGTATGCCCTGCACGCACGAGCACACCGCCATCACGCGCGATGAGCGGGAAAACGTGCCCCGGCGTCACAATATCAGCCTTGGTCTTGCTGGCATCAATCGCAACCGAGACGGTGCGCGCGCGGTCCGCCGCTGAAATCCCCGTCGTCACGCCTTCGCGCGCTTCGATTGATGTGGTGAATGCGGTTTCATGCCGCGTGCCATTGGCCTTGGTCATGAGTTCAAGCCCCAACGCATCAACGCGCGTTTTGGGAAGCGTGAGGCAGATGAGACCGCGACCATGTGTGGCCATGAAATTGATCGCATCGGGCGTCGCCATTTGCGCAGGGATGATTAGATCACCTTCATTCTCACGGTCTTCATCATCAACCAGAATGAACATCCGCCCATTGCGCGCCTCTTCAATGATTTCCTCAATCGGCACGAGCGTTTGCGTATCATCGTTTGAGAACAAGAAGGTCTCAAGCTTGCGCAGCGTCTCCGCCGTCGGGTTCCAATCGCCTTCTTCAAGGTCACGCAGCGTATTGGCATGAAGCCCCGCCGCCCGAGCGAGGCCGGAACGTGACATGCCGCCATTGGTGACGAGATTTCGGACTTTTTCGATTAGTTGCGTGCTCATAACCAAAGCATAATCACATCGCACTGTGATCGTCAAGACAACAAATCACATTAAACCTATCCTTAGCGTCTTTGCGGCTTTGCGTGAGATATCTCGAGCTCTGAGATGCTGGGAAAAGTCTCAATTATTTCACGCGAAGCCGCAAAGGCGCGAAGACGCTTTCGAAGCAAAGGCTATTTCTCGATCACCGCCCGCATCCGCGCCAAATATCTTGCCAGCACATCGATTTCGATATTGACCGCTTGCCCCTCAGCCAAATCAGCGAATGCCGTCACCTCCCATGTATGCGGGATGATGTTGAGGCTGAAATGGGCGCTGCGGTCGGGTTGATCGACCACTTCGTTGACTGTCAGTGATACGCCGTCCACCGTCACTGATCCTTTGGGCGCGATATAGGGGGCGATGTCGGCGGAGACCGCGATCACCACTTTGTGCGATCCGCCGATTTCGGTGATGCTGATCACGCTACCAATGCCGTCAACATGCCCGGTTACGATATGCCCGCCAAGTTCATCGCCGATCTTTAGCGCGCGTTCGAGGTTGAGCTTGCGACCCGCTTCCCACATATTGCCTGCGGTTTTGCTGATGCTTTCGCCTGAAATATCAACTGAGAACCAATCAGCACCCTTATCAACGACCGTCAAGCACGCGCCCGAACAAGCGATTGATGCGCCCAGCGCAACCCCGCTCATGTCATAGCCACAGCCGATCGTCAGCCGCATGTCGCCGCGCTGTTCCACGCTTCGGATCGTGCCGATATCAGTGATGATCCCTGTAAACATTATCGTCCCTCGTAAACTTCTAGGCGGTCTGCCCCCAGCATCCTTGTGTCAACCAATTGCCAGCGCGCCTGCGCTTCGTCCAGCAATGAAAGCCCGATGTCAGAGAGGCAAGGCTTGCCCCCCCCGATCAAGATAGGCGCACGGTAGAGGATCAAGCGATCAACTAAGCCCGCTGCGAGGAATGCTGACGCCGCACCAGCACCGCCTTCTAGCAGGATATGATCGACACTGCTGAGCGCGGCTATCGCGCGCGGGGTCGCAACCGCTTCCCATCCTCTTGGTGCTTCGCCTGAGGTCAGCACCGCACGGCGCGGCGAACGGCCTTCAAGCCCTGCCAGCCGCACATCAAGCATAGGAGCATCAGCCTCAACCGTGCCGCGCCCGACGATGATCAGATCAGCGCGCGCGCGCTCCAAATGGCCGTGCGCGCGTGCTGCCTCGCCCGTGATCCATTTGCTTTCGCCCCAAGCCGTTGCGATGGCTCCATCAAGCGAGGTGGCGAGCTTGAGCGTGACATGCGGGCGGCCTTTTTGAAGCCGCGCGAAAAAGCCTGCCATCTGGCGTTTTGCATCTTCCACCATAAGGCCCTGCGTCACGGTAATTCCCGCTGCTTCAAGCCGGGCAATTCCTTTGCCATCGGTGCGCGGATCAGGATCGAGTGCCGCCACCACAACCTCCGCTACCCCCGCAGCAATCAGCAGATCGGCGCAAGCGGGGCCGCGTTCGCTATCATGCGCGCAGGGTTCAAGTGTTACGTAAACGGTGCTGCCGCGCGCGCCGCTTCCTGCTTGTGCCAATGCCATCGCCTCAGCATGAGGTCGCCCACCTCCTTGCGTCCACCCGCGCCCGATCACGCGGCCTGCTTTCACAATGACGCAACCGACGCCCGGATTAGGCGTTGAAACCCCCCGCACGCGAGCGCCGAGCGCAAGCGCCGCCCCCATAAAGCGCGGATCGACCGCGCTCACAGCCCCACCGCATCCATGCCGTTGCCGATATCTTTGAAGAATTGCTGACGCTTGGCTTCTTCAGCATCATCGACTGCCTTTTGCTCTTTGGCTTTTGCCGAATCGATCTTTTGTTTCGCGCGAATCTGCGCATCAGTGCGCCCACCAGTATAATCCTCGATGAAAATGATATCGGGGTTTTTATACGGCGCTTCCTTAGCGCTCAGCACGAACATCGCGATAAAAAAGCCCGGAATCGCCAACGCCAGCGCAGCAAATATAAATTCATGCCGCTGACGAGCGGCAAAAAAGATACGGAGATCAGCGATTACCGCAACCGGCGAGACAAAGCGGAGGAGAGCCATGGCTGCCTGATACCATGCTGAGCGCTCCCCGCCAGCCCTGTCGTTATGCTTATTTCGGAATGAGAAACCTGACCGTCAATTGCTGCCAGCTTTCAACCGCAACACCGTCTTTGGTTGCAGGCTTAAACCGCCAGCGCTTAAACGCCTGTGTGCGTGTCGCTTCAAAGAAGGCCTGATGATCAGAAGCGACCGTCTCGACCGCCTTCACGCGACCGTCAGTGCCGATAAGTACGCGCACGGTTACACTGCCCTCAACCTCTTCACGGATCATGCCGGGGGGATAGGCGGGCTGAAAATCTGCGGCGAAGTGCGCGTCACGCTTGGCTGAGATCAAGACAGGCACCGGCGGCAAGAGCGGCATGGTAGGGGGAAGCGACTCAATTTCCGGGCCAAGTGGCGGCGTAGGTATTCCTAATGGCCCAAGTGCTGCTTCCCCTAAATTATCGCCCTTAATCGCTGACTTTGACTTGGTCGGTGGCACGATGGCGGCCTTCGTTGGCAAAGCCTTTTTGGCCTTGATCGGCTCTTGGTTTGGTTCGACTATCGGCAATGTTTCGGTTGGCCTAATCAGTTCGATTATGTTGGGCACCTCTTTAGCGATTGTTGACCCGAGCAGCATCAAACCAAGCACCAGACCACCATTGATTGCAATTGTTACGCCGAGACTTTTGGGGTCTACTCGGCCACTACTATCGGTGAATGCCATCATATCCTCCTTATCAGCGAAGCAAATTTGAGCCGCTTCGTAGATATGATGATACATCATATAATGTTAAGATACAATATTACATTTTAGTGAGCTATGTCACCTTATTTCAATCGGTTAAGCGCTCGTTCGCGTCCGATGAGCGGAAGCAACGCCCCCATATCAGGGCCATGCTCGCGTCCCGTGAGCGCGAGTCGCAGCGGTAGGAACAGAGATTTACCCTTTCGCCCTGTTGCTTCTTTGAGCGCCTCTGTCAGCGCAGCCCATGGCGCGGCGCGCCAATCAAGCGCGTCTGCTATTTGAGCTGCTTGGGCTAGAAAGTCAGCATCTTCGGGCGCTTTGACTGAATCAACTGGCCCTTCAACCACTGCCCACCACTCCTGCGCTTCGGCAATCGTTGAGAGATTGGGGCGGATAGCTTCCCACGCGGCTTCGCCCATTGCGCTTGGCAGTCGGTCAGCCACCACAGCAAAGGATGTTTGATGAATAATTTTGGCGTTAAGAGCTGCAAGCTCGCCTTCATCAAAGCGCGCAGGTGCCCTGCCAAAGCGGCCAAAATTTAGAGTGTGGACCAGTGGTTCGGGCGTTGTGAATGGCTCAATTGGATCGCTTGTACCCAGCCGCGCGAGCAACGCAATGATCGCCATTGGCTCAATTCCCGCATCGCGGAGCGCGTCAACACCGAGTGAGCCGAGCCGCTTTGAGAGCTTGCCTTCAGCGCCGGTGAGCAACGCCTCATGACCAAAACGCGGCGGGCTTGCCCCCATCGCGCTGAACATTTGAATTTGCGTCGCGGTGTTTGACACATGATCTTCGCCGCGCACCACATGGGTGACCCCCATATCGACATCATCAATCGCCGAAGGGAGCATGTAAAGCCATGAGCCATCGGCGCGGCGAATGATCGGATCGCTCATCTTTTCAGCTGAGAAATGCTGATCACCGCGCACCATATCGGCCCATTCGATGGGCTGGGCGTGATCAAGTTTGAAGCGGTAATGCGGTTTGCGCCCTTCGGCTTCGAACGCGGCAATCTGATCGGGGGTTAGAGACAGCGAAGTGCGTTCATAGACGGGCGGCAATCCCCGCCCCGCGAGGACTTTGCGGCGCAGGTCAAGCTCTTCGGCTGTCTCGTAACAGGGATAAATCCGGCCTTCGCCGCGCAGCGTTTCAAACTTTGCCTCATACAAAGCAAAACGCTCAGATTGCCGCGCCTCACCGTCATTATGCAGCCCGAGCCACGCCAGGTCAGACCTGATCGAGACGACATTCCCCTCAGTCGAGCGCGCAGCATCAGTATCATCGATCCGCAGCAGGAACCGCCCACCATTTTTCCGCGCCCACATCCAATTGTGAAGCGCTGCACGTATATTCCCGACATGGAGCGTGCCCGTGGGTGAGGGGGCGAAACGGGTGGTGATGGAATTGGTTGCGTTCATTCGGCCTCTTGGCACGGCAGCAACGCCGCGACAATCTCACCGTGCCGCGCAATATGGATTTTATTGCCCGCCTCGACAAGATCAAGCAATTCGTCGATGCGATCTTCGAGCTCGGATTCTTCGACAAGGATCATGACAGCGCTCCTTCCCTTTGCGTCTTTGCGGCTTCGCGTGAGATAAATAGAGGCTCTTGAAGTAGCAGTATTTTTGGATCACGCAAAGCCGCGAAGACGCAAAGGAAATCGGAAATAATTGGTGAGCGATTTTAGTGCCGCAATGGAATTCCAGTGACAATTACCTTGGATTTTGCGTCCGCAACGCCAAGATTTTCAAGTTCAGCAATGAAGGCTTCCGCGATTAGCCAAGCATCTTGCGACGGTTCGATAAGTATTTTTTCGATAAGGTCAGGGACAGTTGCCCCGTTGAAGCCTTCGTCTGGATAGTCGACAAAGGGGATAGCGTAAACACGCTGAGGAATACCGCCTAACGACATAATTTCAGTCGGTAGGCGCGTCATTTATGTAGCATTCATTTTTCCTTGCTGCTCAAGCAATTTTGGCGAGTAAATGACCCGCCACTCACGTTCCTCTTGGAATGAGGGATGCTTTGTCAATTGCACAGCATAGCGAAACGCAACCATCAGCATCTCATGCAAAAACTGAACGCCTTGGCTTTCGATATCGTGAAAATTGGTTTCAATTGAGTCAACAACTTCACGAAATTCTGAGCTAAATTGGGCAGGTGTACGATATAAGACGGGGCTTGAAAATGCGTTCAACGCTTCGCTTTCGGCTGAAAATGGAGTATTGTTGAAAACAAAGGCAACGCCATTTTTTTGCGCATAGGCGCGCCACATTGAAAGACGCCCAAACTGATCTTCGATTTGAGGGTTTCACCCCGTCCGAAACGCATTGGTGATCGGATATCTTCGATCACGCCCGAAATTGCGCGTGCCGAGCTTCACACCCGGGGGTGCCTGCCGCCGTTTATATTCGGCGATGCACAGCAAACGCTCGATCCGCGCTACGACGTCACGATCAAACCCGCGCGCGGCGACGTCATCGACTGACAGTTCCTCTTCAATCAACCCCATCAGGATCGGATCAAGGATCGGATAATCGGGGAGCGAATCCGAATCCTTTTGATTATCGCGCAATTCGGCACTCGGCGGTTTGGTGATGATGCTCTCTGGCATCACAGGGCCGTCTGGCCCAAGCCCAAGCCGCGGCTTGTTCGCATTACGCCAGCGTGAGATAGCGAACACAGTCATTTTATACGCATCTTTCAAGGGGTTATACCCCCCCGCCATATCGCCGTAGATCGTCGCATAGCCCACCGACATTTCGCTCTTATTCCCTGTCGTCAGCAGCATTGGCCCGAATTTATTGCTGAGCGCCATCAAAGTGACTCCTCTGATCCGCGACTGGATATTTTCCTCAGTGATATCAACGTCTTTATCCGAAAAACTGTCCGACAGCATCACATCAAACGCCTCAATCGCGGGCGAAATCGCGATTGTATCAAGTCGGCAACCAATCATCGCAGCACACGCTGCCGCATCGTCCAAGCTCGACTGACTGGTGAAGCGCGACGGCATCATCACACACCACACACGGTCAGGCCCCAGCGCATCAGCCGCGATTGCCGCACAAATCGCGGAGTCGATCCCACCTGATAGGCCAAGCACGACGCCGGGGAAGCGATTGGCGTTTACATAATCACGCAGCGATATCACCATCGCATGATAGATATCGGCAGGATGGTCATCCCAATTGGCGAGCGCGCCGGGGGTGCAGTGCCAACCGCTTGCTCTTCGCGTCCACGCCGTCGTCACGATTGCCTTTTCCCAATCGGGAAGCCGGTGTGCAAAGCTGCCGTCAGCGTTTAGAACAAATGATGCGCCGTCAAACACCACCTCATCCTGACCGCCGATGCGGTTGAGGAATATAATCGGCAAGCCAGTTTCGCGCGTGCGCGCACCGAACACTTGATCGCTGCGGCGCTCATCCTTATCAATTTCATACGGGCTGCCATTGACTGATATAAGCAGTTCAGCACCGCGCTCAGCCAAATGCGCGCAGACGCTTGGCAGCCACGCATCCTCACAAATTGGCAGACCAAGACGAACCCCGCGAAACAACACAGGTTCTGGCAGCGGCCCGGGCGTAAAAATCCGTTTTTCGTCAAACGTGCCGTAATTGGGCAATTCATGCTTGTAACGCACTGCCGAAACTTTGCCGCCATCGAGCAAAGCCACACCGTTATATAAATGCCCCGCATCAAGGAAAATCGAGCCAACGAGCATCGCAGGCCCACCGTCTCCCGTCGCCGTCGCCATCCGCTCAAGTTCAATCGCGGCACGCGCGGCGAGCGCGGGTTTGAGAACAAGGTCTTCGGGCGGATAGCCAATCAACTGAAGCTCAGGAAAGATGATCAGATCAACCGCGCCCACACCGCTGCGCTCAGCAAGCATCGCATCGGCATTACCGCGCAAATCGCCAACGCTTTGGGAGAGTTGAGCGATAGTGATGGTGAGTGAATTCGTCATACCCTATGCCATATGATGAGTGCGGGTGCGGGGCAATCGCTGCAAAAGGATTATGATGCGATTCGTCTGATTGCGATGAGATTTCGGTCGTTGGTTCATCGAAAGACGGAGTCCCAAAGCGGACATCCAATTGGTATTAGGACCCTGAATTCGCCACCATCAATAGCTGATCCAGAATGCGTCAACGCCACAATCAGGCAACTCGTGTTTTCCAAGATATTGACCTGGATTTGTTGGGGCCATTCCCCCGCCAAGACTGATGTCATCACCGATATGGTAGCTTTTTCCGTTGTGCCGGAACGTCTGACTCGCGCTGTCCCATTCGCCCGTCCCATAAGGAAAGATAGGAACAATCGGCGTTGAACCCCCAGTTAACAGGACGAGACAATTTCGAAACACGGCCAGCTTCCCTCGCGTAATTGCGGAGAGTTGCGGACTAGGCGGTCGCGTTGCGCTGCCTAGGTCTGGGCCTTGCCAACGCGCGATCATGGGTGGTGGCGGCATGACTGCAGATTTGACGGAATTCTTAGCTTCCGCAGTCGATTTGGTCTCGGCCGAAGTCACCGATGATCGGGATGGATGACATCCCGTCATTATGAGCGGCAAACCAACTGTAATAGCTGCCAGCGCAAGAGCTTGATGTTTCAAAATGAGCATATCATTTAACAAGTAGTGTCGCTGTCAAATATGAAAAAGCGTCAATGCTTGTGTATTGGACGTAGAGGGTTATCCCGTCATCGGCACCCTCCCATGCGCAACCCGATTGAACGCCAAAAGCGATCGTTCCAGCGAACCATGGTCCACCGCTATCGCCGTGATAACATTTGAGGGTTCCGGCACTCCCTGCCGGTTTCACAGTTCCGGCCCCGGAAAGTGTATTCCGCACGATCACATACGAACCGCCGGTTGGCGTATATTGGAGCGGGTTCTTTTGTCCGGTTATTGAAATGACCTCGCCGCAACTTTGAACGACATTTGGGCTATTCAGTATCTGTTGGCCTAGGTGACAAACAAATGAACCCTGTGTTGTCCCAGGGGTATAAACGGTTCCATTGCTGACCGCCGTTGCGGTTCGCGCTCGCTTTCCCGTGACTGAGCGAGCGGTTCCCGTTCCGTCGAAGTAAAATTCGGCAAGTGGCACAGGCGCACCAGACAGGAATAGCAGATCACCTTCTGTCACGCTGTCCAGCTTAGTTCCTTGGGCCAACGGCTTGCTGACGCCGTCACTGTCTTTGATTGAAATTGCTGCCGTCGTTGCGCAATGCCCCGCCGACACCAGTCCAACCTTAGCGTCAGACGTTCGCGTTGCGGCAAACGCCGTCATGCAATAACGCCCCGCAGGGGTGGTTGTGAATTGGCCGCCACGGACACTCGTGTCCTTGAAGCCTCCCGGTACAAGATCAATCCGAAATGGAAGCTGAAGAAATGCTCCAACCACCGCTCGTGTTGCCTCTGGTGATTTTGCATCAACCATAACAACGATTTCACCCGTGCGATTGTCGACAAAAACAGTCTGGATTCCCCGGATGGAGGCAAACTTTGCACCGTTGTCGACAACGGCCTGCTGCAACAGCTTCATTGAATGACTGACACCACCTCGGAATTTGACGCGGACTGTTTCGTCCCGCGCAATGATGTCCTCCGCCTGCTCCACTTCAGTATCCGTGAGTTTAAATTTTTGCCTTAGCGCCTTCCTGTCGGCGCGACGCTGCGCGCGCGCAGCGGGATCTCGGCTCAGATCAGCCCTTCCTTTGCGTACAATTACGCGTTCCGCTCTATCCGGTCCCTTGGTGCGTACCACTATTGAAAAGCCTGCAGGGTCATTGTCGAAGTATCTACCCGCAAAACTATCACCCTCAGACGCTTCGACGTCTTGGCCGTCGCTCTTATCATCAAGCATGATTGAAAGGCGGCGGATTGCTTCATCCAATGACACGCCATATGCGTCGGCGTATATCTTAGCATCAACGGCTATCGCCTCGGCACTGTTGAGGGAAACGTTCTGAGCACGAGCAACAGAAGCTGTAAGCACCAGCGATAGTGCGCAGCCACTGATCCAAAGGCGAAGGAATGGAGCATTTTTCATCGAGGAACCACTCCAACTTGCCCCCCGCAATTGGGAAGTTGGGCGCTTTCACCTGTAATGTCAATTGTGGCGCCGGAGCCCCAATCAACGGTCTTGACTTAAGCTCCCTGTAGACGGGCAAGCTAAGTCGTGTCGTTTCAAATATCTAAAAAGAAAACTTCGCGATTTCTAGGCCGCCATCGTCATCGTCATATTGTTCGGCATTCGAGCGGAATTTTGACGATCACTAGGATATGCAAGGAATGGCAGCTTTCTGGCATATCGACCCGGAACCCGCCTGTCCCCTCCCCCAAAATCCCAGCCGTTCACCCCAAGATTTCTCACCAGCTCGCAAGCCATTCACCAATCACCTTGCCATTCTGGACAACCCCGTTACACTGCAACAAAAATGAAATGGTCGCTGCTGTTCGCCTTTAACTCTTTTGCCTTACGCCCCAAACCCACGCTTGATGACGAGCAGCGTTTCGTCGTGCGTGCGATGGCGGCGTTGTTTATAACGCTGATCATTTTCTCAGCGTTGATCTTCATCATTGGTACGTTTCAAAATATTGCATTTAGCGCGGTTGTCGCGGTCTTCCTCATGCTTGCGCTCTGGGTTGGTATCGCAATCTCTGGCTTAGCACAGTGTGTTGCGGTGGTGACACCGGGCCGGTGGAAGCCTGATGTTCGCGCGAATTGGGTGATGGCTGCGGTCTTGATCACCGGCGTCACGCTGCCTTTGTTCCAATTGTTCAAACAGAAAATTCTACCCGTCCGCGGCTTTCCATTTGATCCTTATGTTGCCAGCATTGACCGCTTTCTGCTTGGCGGGAATGATGCGTGGATGATCACACATGCGGTCTTTGGCACCGTTGCCGTCACTGAATTTTTTGATGCTGTCTATGCGATCTGGCTGCCGATGATGTTTGTTTTTCCCGTGGTGATGGTGATGGCAGCGCATGACATCAGGCTAAGGGCGCGGCTGCTCGGGTGCTGGGTGGCGTCTTGGGTATTGATTGCGGGGCTTGGCGCGTGGTTGTTCGGGTCAGCCGGCCCCTGCTATTATACGCGGCTTGTCGGCCCTGATGCGGGGTTTGCGGCACTTGATGCGCAATTGGCGCGACTTAACGCGACAGCGCAGCTTGGCGGGGCTGATCTTGCCGCGCTCCATTTTCAATCTTTGTTGCTGGCGGGGCAAAGTGCGACTGAATTGATGCCCGCTGGCGGCATTTCAGCAATGCCCTCAATGCACGTCGCGATGGCGACTTTATTTGCGCTCGCCGCCAAGCAGATTGCGCGCCCGCTCGGTTATATTTTTGCGGCTTATGTTGTGCTCATCTGGGTCGCGTCAATCCATCTTGGCTGGCACTATGCCATCGATGGCATCGTTGGTTCAGCGATGATGATCGCGCTTTGGAAACTATCAGGTCGATTCGTTGCGCGTTAATCGCTTTCGAACTTTGAATTGACCCGTTAAGGACGCGCTGTCTTTAGCGATCCAAGGGTGCGCCGCATATGAAACTTCTCACTGGCAATGCCAATCCAGCGCTTGCCAAGGCGATTGCCGATTATATTGGCATCCCGCTTACCGAGGCAAGCGTGCGCCGCTTTGCTGATGAAGAAGTATTCGTTGAAATTCAGGAGAGCGTGCGCGGCGAGGATATGTTTGTGATCCAATCAACGGGTTATCCCGCCAATGATAACCTGATGGAGCTGCTGATCATGATTGATGCGCTACGTCGCGCGTCGGCCAAACGGATAACCGCAGTTGTGCCTTATTTCGGCTATGCGCGCCAAGACCGGAAGCCTGGGCCACGCACGCCTATTTCGGCAAAGCTCGTGGCGAATATGATCACTGTGGCAGGTGCTCACCGCGTTCTATCAGTTGATCTCCATGCGGGGCAGATTCAGGGCTTCTTCGATATCCCGACCGATAACCTTTACGGCGCGCCGGTAATGTCTGCCGATATTCAAGCGCGCTTTGGCACGAAGAATATCATGGTTGTTTCACCAGACGTTGGCGGTGTGGTGCGTGCGCGCGCGCTTGCAAAGCGGCTCGATAATGCGCCGCTCGCTATTGTTGATAAACGGCGCGAGAAAGCGGGCGAAAGCGAAGTGATGAACATTATCGGCGATGTAGAAGGGCGTTTTTGCATTCTTATTGATGATATAGTCGATTCAGCGGGAACGATTTGCAATGCCGCCGCAGCGCTCAAAGCAGCGGGCGCGCAGGATGTTGTCGCTTATTGCACTCACGGTGTCTTATCAGGCGGCGCGGTTGCGCGGATTGAGGGATCTGAACTTCGCGAAATGGTGATTACCGATTCAAACGGCGTTTCCGAAGCAGCAGTGCAGGCCAAGAAAATTCGGGTGCTGACGATTGCGCCGCTGATCGGTGAAGCGATCAACCGCATTGCTGATGAAACTTCGGTATCGAGCTTGTTTGACTGAGCGGTCAGCTTCTTTGGCAATCCTCTACAGCTTTCGCCGCTGCCCCTTTGCGATGCGCGCGCGGATGGCGCTGGCTGCGGCCAATATCAAGTACGAACACCGCGAGGTTTCGCTGCGTGATAAGCCCGAAGCCATGCTGCTCGCGTCACCCAAAGCAACCGTTCCCGTGCTTGTGCTGGGTGATGGTGCAGTGATCGATGAGAGCCTTGATATCATGCGCTGGGCTTTGGCGCAGAGCGACCCGCTGACGTGGGGCATGCGCCATGACCCGATCATCGATATGATCGATGGGTGCTTCAAACATCATCTCGACCGGATGAAATATGCGCACCGATATGAGGGGGCCGATGCTCTCGAACACCGCGCCGCTGCTACCTCGCTGCTGACCGAAATTGAGGCGCGATTGAGGACGTCGCCTTATCTCGGCGGCGACGCCCCATATTTTGCAGACATTGCGATCATGCCCTTCATCCGGCAGTTTGCGTGCGCTGATCTAAGCGCTTGGGAACAAACGCCACTTCCACGCTTACGCAACTGGTTAGATAATCTTGTCAATACATCAATGTTCACCGCCATTATGGCGAAGCATCCCCTCTGGACAGACGGCGCAGATCGCCGCAAAGATGAGAAATGATCGCTGACGATGTTGCTTTACTTCACCGACTTGCTGATGCCGCAGGCACTGCGATCCGCCCCTATTTCCGCGCTGACTTTGGTCTCGAAACCAAGGCCGATTCCTCACCCGTAACGCTCGCTGACCGCGCGGCGGAAACAGCGATTAGGGATATCCTTGAACGCGAACGCGCTGATGACGGCATCATTGGTGAAGAATTTGGCTCAGTGCGTGAAAGTGCGGCGCGGCAATGGGTGATTGATCCGATTGATGGCACGACAAGCTTCGTTGCAGGTCGCCCGATCTTTGGCACCTTGATCGCGCTCATGAAGGACGGATGGCCGTTGCTTGGTGTGATTGATCAGGCGATCTTGGGCGAACGCTGGGTGGGCGCAATTGGCAAACCTACAACATTCAACGGGACAGCTGCGAAGACGCGGCAATGTGCGAAACTGAGCGATGCCATCCTTGCGACCACAAGCCCGAATTGCTTTACCGAACATCAAGCTGAGCATTTCATGGCGCTTGCGAAAAAAACTGCGCATCGTAGGCTGATCTGGGGCGGCGATTGCTATAATTACGGGCTTTTGGCGAGTGGCTACATCGATATCGTGATTGAGGCGGGGTTGAAGCTTCACGATTTTGCCGCGCTGATCCCGATCGTTGAGGGCGCAGGCGGGATGATGTGCGATTGGAACGGCGATCCTTTGTCCGCGAACAGTGCTGGTAATGTCATTGCGCTCGGTGATTCTGCGCGGCTTGAAGAGGTTTTCGAAGCACTGGCTCATCACCATGACTGATATCACCGCTGCACCCGCGATTGACTTTGAATTTGCTGCGGTTTCGCCGTCGCTTTCGCCTGCGCTGCTGATTTACTGGGAAGTGAGTTCAACAATTGATGCGCCCGTGATCGATCAGATGCACCCTGATTGGGCCAATGTCCGCTTCATGTTATCGGGCGAATGGTCGTATGGGGCATCGCCCACAAAATTGGCGAGGGTTGAGGATTTTGCGACGATCACGGGGCCGACCAATTACGGTCAATGGGCTGAGGTGCGCGGTGGCAGCGGGTTTAACGTGACTTTATTGCCGACAGCATGGCTGCGCTTATTTGATAAATCCGCATCGCAATTTACGAACCGAATTTTGCCGCTGTCAGCGCTGCTTGGCGATCAAGCCGATCTCATCGCGAAAGACATTGCACAAGCGACCACATTTGCCGAACGCGTGGGCGTGGCCGATGCCTTCTTTGGTCGCTTATGGCAAAAAACTCGACCCTATGCTCGCGCGGCCGAAGTGGAGGCAATTTCGCTAGCCTTGCTTGATCCAAATTGCGGGTCAGTTGAGGAGCTGATGCGCCGCACGGGCATGGCGCAGCACAGCCTGATGCGGCTCGTCAAGCGGGGTTACGGCATGTCGCCAAAGATACTGATGCGGCGTGAGCGGTTCCTGAGGATGCTCCGCACAATGGAAGTGCGTTCATTGCGCGAATGGCGCGATTTTCTTGATCCGCAATATGTTGATCAAAGCCATATGATTAAGGATTTCAACTATTTCCTTGGGCTTTCACCGAGCCAATATTTCAAACTACCGCGGCCGATGCTCGAATCGTCACTGCTCGCGATGCAAAAATTATGGGCATCGGGCACTGATCATCTGCATTCAGCACCCAAACTCTCGGGCTAAATCGCTTGCCTTTTGGATGGTCGCAGCTTAAGCGCCGCCACTTCGCATACGATTATATCCGAATCTGCCTGGCTGAAAGGGCTGCCATGGCCGGTTCAAATCGTCGAATTTAAGGAGCAAGAAAATGCCCAAACTGAAGACCAAGAGCGGTGTGAAAAAGCGTTTCACGCTCACCGCAACGGGGAAGCTTAAGCACGGCGTTGCCGGTAAGCGTCACCGTTTGATTAGCCATAACGGCAAGTATATCCGCCAAAACCGCGGCACCACTGTTTTGTCCAAGG
>JAYUAU010000032.1:0-4849 GCA_043741135.1 Sphingomonadales bacterium
TTGCACGCCGTGACGGAGTCGATTTTGATCGCTTGCGAGGAGCGAGGCGGGAGCGATGCTGGCATCGTGACCAACGAGCAACGACGCAGGCGGTCAAAAGCGACCCGCCCCAAGGGGGTCGCCCGCAGAAAACCGCTGAGCGTCGTCGCTTGCTTGCGCGTAGCGGGCTACGCGACTGCGCAGCGCTCCTCGTCAGCGGATTTCTGTGAGCGATCACGGCGTGCAAATGTGGTCGAATAGGGGTCTAAGACTATTACCCATATTATTAGGCGCGATTGTTGGCTTGGCGGCGATCTGGCTGGCCTTTGCCACCGGCGATAGTATCAACCGCGATTGGCAATTGGCCGCAAGCTGGACGGCGCGCGGTGGGTTTCCGATATTCCTCATCACTTATAGCGCGTCATCGCTTTACCGCGTGTTTCCAGGCCAAGTAACGCGCGCGATTTTGCGTAATCGCCGCTATTGGGGGCTTGGCTTTGCGGTGGCGCATAGCATCCATCTTTATGCGCTGATCATTTACATACGGGTCAGCGGAACGCCGGTTGAAACACCAACACTCATTGGTGGCGGCTTTGCCTATGTGATGCTCTACGCGATGGCGCTGACGTCAAACCAATGGGCGATGGGGCGACTTGATCGCAATTGGAAACGGCTTCACCGTGTTGGTATCCACACATTATGGGGCGTTTTTGTTTTCACTTATTTTGGACGCGCACTCTCGGCTGATCATCAGATTGAAGGCCGGATTGCGCTCGCGCTGGCGTTTACCGCGCTCGCACTGCGACTGATGCCGCGCGCAAGGATCAATAATGCAAGAGCATGAAACCGACCCGTGGGTGCCACTGCCGCGAATGACCGACGCTGAGCGAATTGAGGCAGCCGCTGCGTTTTACGCCAGCATTTCGCAGCGCCATTCATGCCGGATGTTTACAGGTGCGCCCGTCCCTCGCGAAGTGATCGAACTCGCCATCCGCAGCGCAGCCACAGCACCGAGCGGCGCAAACCATCAGCCGTGGTTCTTTTCAGTGATCAGCGACGTGGGCGCCAAATCCGAACTACGCGCGGCGGCTGAAGAGGAAGAGCGCGCCTTTTACGAGGGGAAAGCAGGTGATGTCTGGCTTGATGCCTTGCAACCACTCGGCACCGATGCTGATAAGCCCTATCTTGAAATCGCGCCTTATCTGATCGTTGTTTTCGGGCAGCGGCGCGGCGGGGTTAACGCGGGTGACAAGAAACAGAATTATTATGTGTCTGAAAGCGTCGGCATTGCGGTTGGGCTTTTGCTCACCAGCCTTCATCAAGCGGGATTAGCGACGCTGACGCACACACCCAATCCGATGCGCTTCCTCAATCAATTGTGTAAGCGGCCCGCCGATGAAAAGCCGATCCTGATCATCGTTGTTGGCCATGCGGCACCTGACGCAACAATCCCCGCGCACGCGATGATCAAAAAGCCGCTTAGCGAAATTTCAAACTGGATTTAGAGCGTGCCTGAAGAGCGTTATATCAGCCTTGATGCCATTCGCGGCTTTGCTGTGATGGGTATTCTCCTGATGAACATCATCGCATTCGCAATGCCTGAAACTGCTTATTTCAACCCAGCAGCTTACGGCGGCACCGGAACCGCTGATCTGATCAGTTGGGCGACGATGTTTGTGCTGGTCGATAGCAAGATGCGCAGCCTCTTTTCGATGCTGTTCGGCGCGTCGATGCTGCTGGTCTATGAGCGTGCGCAAGACAAGGATGGCAACGGCGCGCAGGTCCACCTGAAGCGGATGCTGTGGCTACTGCTGTTTGGCCTCATACATTTCTATTTCATCTGGTTCGGCGACATATTGTTTCTTTATGCTGGATGCGGGATCGTTGGGCTGTTCCTGCTCAACAAAGATGAGGGGCAGTTGAAGCGTTTGGCAACATGGTTGATCAGCGCAAACTTCATTCTCTTCGGTTCGATGATCATCATTTTCTGGATAATCGCATTCGTCACGAGCCAGCCCGGTGCAGACGCCGATTTGATCAAATCACACTCCGAGTTGATGGCAGATATTGGCAATCCAACCCTGTCAGCAGCAGCCAAGGATGTTGCGCTTCACTTAGGCACATACGCCCAAATTATCTGGGATCGGCTGAGCAACAAAACCTTCGATCCGTTGTGGGGCTTCGCTTCGTCGGCGCTCGAAACACTTGGCCTGATGGCACTTGGCATGATGTTCATGCGCAATGGCTTTCTGACTGGGGAGTGGGATGAGGCGCGCTATGCAAAGACAATGAAGCGTGCCTATTTAATCGGTATCCCACCATCAATTGGATTGGCAATCTGGAGCTGGCTCAGCGGATTTGATCCGGTTGTCGTGCTGGGCAATATGATGGCTTGGTCAACGCCGTTTCGCATCGCGGTTATGATTGGCCATGCGGCACTATTCATGCTGATCACAAAACGATTTGCGCGCAGCAAGTGGATGGCGCGGGTTGTCGCGACGGGTCAAGCAGCCTTCTCAAACTATATTGGCACATCGATTCTGATGACATTTCTCTTCTATGGTTACGGCCTTGGCTGGTATGGTCAGCTTTCGCGGGCGCAGGCTTATAGCGTGGTTCCCCTCATATGGGTGCTCATGCTGTTGTGGAGCAAGCCCTGGCTTGACCACTTCGCTTATGGCCCGCTCGAATGGCTGTGGCGAAGTTTGGCACGCGGGGAAATGCAGGCAATGCGGTTATGAACTTGTTGGCAACGACATAATTGCCTGCCTTCGATGCAGTCGAATTCTTATAAAATGATAAGTTCGCGACATCACGTGGCGTCGCCCAAGCACGATCTTGGAGCGAGGGCTCAACTAAAATTCGAGGTCTTTCAACACCATTAAATATTCCACGGCGGTATCAATGCTGGCTAGTGCAAATCGCATCCCGCCTTCACAAGCAAAGCCCGCGTTTCGGGAATTTTATGCAGAACGACCTTAATATCGATACCATCGTCCGTTACAACATGATTGTCGCAAAGCGTTTTGATTGTGAAGTCGTATTGATTCGGCTTTGCATAAGCTACTATCGATTTTTCAAGATATCCCAACGAAAGCTCTATCTTGCCCATTTTTGCAAGTAGATTAGCTATTTTAAAACTAACACTCGATTCAAATAGAAATTCATTGCCTTCAGCAAGTAAACCCAAATAGTATGACATTTGACGATAATATAACGCTTCAATAAATTTACCTCCTGCTTCATACACATCACCACAATTGTCATGAAATTCTGCAACATAGTATTTGTTATGAGCAACTATATCTGTTTGTGCGATTGACCATGCGTAAATATAACTATCTTTTACTAGCAAATTTGGATTTACAGCAGCGACACGAGGTTCATTACTCTTCATTATGCCATCATGCCATTTTAATCGTGTTTCACAAATAAGTTTGGCGCGGTCAAAATCGTGAGCTCGCGATGCCAAACGCATCGCCGATGACAAATACTCAGATGAATACAAATCTATTGGTTCCTGCTCGAAAAAGTTTAGCCTTTTTATTGATGTGTCTTGGATGAATTTCCATTCGTCATTTTTTGTTTCAAGCAATATTTTTTCATAAAGAGTAGAAAATTCGCTATAAAATTGTCGTCCAATTCCAGAGGAAAAGTACCCCTTCGGCGGACTATTGGCATATTTAACAAAATTCGGATCAACGAATAACTCTCGTAAGATTGCCACAGCTCGATGATACTTTTTTTCACGATAAAATAAAACTGCCCTATCATATTTTGCTTGAACCAAAAAATAATCTGGCGATAGGTTATCACTGGGCTTCAGTTTTTTGAACTCTAAGATCAATTTTGAATTTATTTTCAGTGCTTCTCGATATTTTGATTGTAAAACAAGGTCGTTTTGGCGCTCAACGAGTTTCGAAATTGCCGGAACACTAATCGACGGATCGGGCATCGAAAATGCGATACTCGTTTGCCCAATAATGACGGTCATCATGATCAATGATATAATTCGGGTGCTTTTCACATCAATTCTTCCATAATCTCATAAAGATTAGCCGTCAGCGCATATTAGTCAAACTCTAAGCGTCAATACTTCCCGACAAATTGGCATGCGCAACGCCGCCATCGACGGTGATCGTATCGCCCACGACATAATTACCCGCTTTTGACGCGAGGAAGATCGCCGCGCCCGCCATATCTTCGTCAACGCCTATCCGCAGGTTGGGGATACGCTTGGCGACAGCATCACCGTGATCACGTGCGACCTTATTCATCTCAGAAGCAAAAGCCCCTGGGGCAATTGAAGTGACATTGATCTGATCGCGGATCAACCGCGCGGCCATCCGCCGTGTCAGATAGATGAGCGATGATTTAGACGCGTGATAGCTGTAGGTTTCCCATGGATTGAGGCGAATACCGTCGATTGAAGTGATCATGATAACCTTCGACGGCTGATCGATGGTGGCGCCCGCTTTCAACAAATTGTGAAATGCCTGCGTCAAAAAGAACGGCGATTTGACGTTCAAATCCATCACCTTGTCCCAGCCCACTTCGGGGAAATCCTCAAACTCTGCGCCCCACGCAGCACCCGCATTGTTAACCAGAATGTCGAGCTTTGGCTCAAGCTTCGCAAATTCGGTGGCGAGCCCCTTGCACCCTGCTACGCTCGAAACATCCATCGGCAGCGCGATACAATTAGGGCCAAGTTCAGCCGCCGTCTCTTCGCACGCCGAAGCCTTACGCGATGAAATATAGACTTTTGCGCCTTGAGCGATGAAGCCCTTGGCGATCATCTTGCCAATCCCGCGCGAACCGCCAGTGATCAGCGCGACACGGCCTTCGAGTGAAAAAAGTGCTTTGGTATCCA
>JAYUAU010000033.1:0-10990 GCA_043741135.1 Sphingomonadales bacterium
TTGAATCGTCTTTGCGAGGAGTGCAACGACGCGGCAATCCACTCGCGGCACCATAGTATGGATTGCCGCGCTTCGCTCGCAAAGACGAAGTGGATCAACCTAATGTCATCACGCTCTAGTCATTTACACAAGGAAATATCATGGCCGAAACACTCACTTTCACGCTCGATACCGGCGACGTTACGATCAATCTCCGCTCAGACCTTGCCCCTGGCCATGTTGAACGGATCAGCGAACTCGTCAGCGAAGGCTTTTATGATGGCGTTGTCTTCCACCGCGTGATCGACGGGTTCATGGCGCAAGGCGGCGATCCGACGGGCACTGGCATGGGTGGCTCAAAAAAGCCTGACCTCAAAGCCGAGTTCAATCGCGAACCCCATGTGCGCGGCGTCTGTTCAATGGCGCGGTCATCAAGCCCGAATAGCGCGAACAGCCAGTTTTTCATCTGCCTCGCTGATGCCCGCTTCCTTGATAATCAATATACCGCATGGGGCGAAGTGACGTCAGGCATGGAACATGTTGATGCACTGCCCAAAGGCGAGCCACCACGTACGCCTGGTAAAATCATCAAGGCGACTGTTGCTTAACTCGACAGCCCGACGAGCCAGTCATGAAATATCTTGACTGGCTCAGCGCGGAGCATCTTTGGGCGGCACACGAACCAATAGCTGTAAGGGCTATCAACATCGGCCTCAAACATGCTGACGAGCCGTTCATCCTTGGCATCGTCAAGGTGGCTCTGGTGCATGAACGCAATCCCTAATCCCTGCGCCGCGGCCTCAAGCATTAACTGACCTGAATCGAAATGATCAGTCGCCACTGGTTCAATATCATCAATACCAACCGCCGCGCGCCATTCAGTGAATGTATCGGGCATGTCACGGTGGATCAGCACGGTCATTTCACTAAGCTGTTCAGGGCGCGTGATGGCATGCGGCCCCTGAGTCAGCCGCCGTGCCCCAATCGCCAGCACTTTGTTGCGATCAAGCCGTTTTGCATAAAGCGTCGGATCAATCTCACGCGCGAGTGCGATGGCGACATCAAGACCGTCACCCAATCGCGCAACATTGTGCGCCGCTGTATCAACGTCGATATGCAAACTGGGGTGCAACGCGCGCAGTTGCGGCAGAAACGGCATCAGCCGCTGCGATGCGAACAGCGGCATAACGCCAAGCCGCAACCGCATCACGGGGTTGGGGCTTGTCATCGTCTCAATCGCATCGCTGAGCGAATCCATCACAGGGCCAATGAGCTCCATCAGTTTCTCACCATCCTCGTTGAGGTGCACCGATTGGTGACGCCGCTCGAACAAAGGACGATCAAGAAACCGCTCAAGCGCCTGTATCCGCCTGCTTAGTGCTGGCGATGACAGCGCTAGTTCCTCCGCCGCCGTTTTCACGGAGCCACTGCGCGCGACGTGAACAAAGGCTTCAACACCAGCAAGAGAGGGCAAACGACGCATGAGAAATCCTTAAGCCTTTCAAAGTGAAAATCAATAAATACGCATGCAAAAAATGCATCTAACACAGTTTCTTTCGCACTTGCACAAATTCGTGCCACAGCGCATTAAACGTGAGCCTTTCAGGCATCCTCTCCTATCAAACTATATGGGTCAGCCTTAAGGGGCTGGCCCCTTTTTTGTCTATTGCGCAATCGGGTCAAAACGATGACACTTGCTTCGAACCGGCAACCCAATCGGAGTTGAGCCGAAGAGTGAGGCTTCATGACAGACAGTGGATTGAGTAAGAAACGGCTCCAAGTTGCAAGTGCGCGGCCTGAGGATAGCGGCCAAGGACTTGCTAGACTGCCTCAATCAGTGATGATGTTGCTCGCACTTACACAAGGCGATGTGATTGAAATCAGCGGCAAACGTAAAACGGCGGCGCGTGCGATTCTTCCCTATGCTGAGGATGAAGGGCTTGATGTTGTTCGGTTAGACGGCTTGCTCAGAATCAATGCTGGTGTCGGATCGGGTGAATATGTCGAGGTGAGAAAGGCTGAATCAAAGCCTGCGCAACGTGTCGTGTTCGCGCCCGCACAACAGAATTTGCGTCTCCATGGTTCCGGAAATGCACTCAAGCGCAGTTTTGCAGGACGTCCGCTGACGTCGGGCGACGTCGTCGCAACCGCAGCGCAACAACAAGTTGATCGCGCCAATTTGCCTCCCCAATTACGTCAGATGCTCGCCGCCCCGGCTTATGCGTTGCAAGAAATTCGCCTGACGGTTGTTGCGACAGTGCCAAAGGGCATTGTCCATATTGATGCGTCAACCGAAGTTGAACTGCGCGAGTCGTTTGAAGAGCCCAAGGAAACGCGCCGTGCTGATGTCACTTATGATGATATCGGGGGGATGCACGAAACGATTGATCAATTGCGCGAAATGGTCGAACTGCCGCTGCGTTATCCTGAATTGTTTGAGCGGCTTGGGGTTGATCCGCCAAAAGGTGTGCTGCTTTATGGCCCTCCCCGAACCGGCAAAACGCGTCTGGCGCGCGCGGTTGCTAATGAAAGTTCAGCTGAATTTTTCCTGATTAACGGCCCTGAAATCATGGGATCAGGCTATGGCGAAAGCGAGAAGAAACTCCGCGAAGTGTTCGAAGCGGCAGCAAAGGCGGCACCTTCAATTGTCTTTATTGATGAGATTGATTCAATTGCGCCCAAGCGGAGCAATGTTTCGGGGGAAGCCGAAAAGCGCCTCGTCGCGCAGCTTTTGACGTTGATGGACGGCCTTGAACCGCGCGCAAACCTTGTCGTGATTGCGGCGACTAACCGCCCCGAAGCGATTGATGAGGCGCTCCGTCGTCCGGGCCGGTTTGACCGTGAGATTGTGGTCGGCGTTCCTGATACGCGCGGGCGTCGAGAGATTTTGGGAATTCATACGCGCGGGATGCCGCTTGCCGAGGGTGTCGATTTAGCCGAATTTGCGCGGACAACTCACGGGTTTGTGGGGGCCGACTTGGCCGCACTGACGCGCGAGGCGGCCATCGAATCAGTGCGGCGGATCATGCCGCTGATTGACCTTGAAACAACAACAATACCAGCCGAAGTGCTCGATACACTGTCAGTAACCCGCGATGACTTTCTAGCCGCGATAAAACGTGTCCAGCCATCAGCCATGCGCGAAGTGATGGTGCAAGTGCCTGATATCAGATGGAAGGATATTGGCGGCTTAAGCGATGCGCAAACCAAGCTGCGCGAAGGGATCGAGCTTCCGCTTAAAAACCCTGACGTGTTCAGGCGTTTGGGGATTCGTCCTGCGAAGGGGTTCCTGCTCTACGGCCCGCCGGGCACGGGCAAGACTTTGCTCGCAAAAGCAGTGGCGCGCGAATCCGAGGCTAATTTCATCTCAACGCGCAGCTCTGACTTGCTGTCAAAATGGTATGGCGAGAGCGAGCAACAGATATCGCGCTTATTCGCGCGCGCGCGGCAAGTCGCCCCGTGCATCATCTTTATTGATGAAATGGATAGCCTCGTTCCGGCACGCGGCGGTAGTGCTGGTGAGCCGCAAGTCACTGAGCGCGTCGTCAACACAATCCTTGCTGAGATGGACGGGATTGAGGATTTACAGTCAGTCATCGTGATTGGTGCCACCAATCGACCCAATTTGATTGATCCTGCTTTGCTCCGCCCCGGGCGGCTTGACGAACTCATCTATGTTTCGCTTCCCGATGAAGCGGGACGCAAGCATATCTTGGGCATCCAAACCAAGAATATGCCGCTCGCGCGCGATGTGAATATCGGCGAACTTGCCAAACGTGCTGACCGGTTTAGCGGCGCGGATATCGAAGATTTAGTGCGGCGCGCAGGGCTTGTTGCGCTGCGCCAATCGATGAAGACCAAGCGCGTGACAATGGCGCATTTTGAGGCCGCACTGACTGAAATTCACCCTTCGGTCACGCCAGAGGTTGAACGCGAATATATTCAAATGTCGTCAAAACTCAAAACTGATGCGTTCAAAGCGAACAGCATCGGTTTCGTCACCCCGGGGATGTTGGCTCCGAAAGGTGAGAAAGCTTAAGCGAAGCCGACGCAAACGGGATGAGGCAGGCAAGCGCAATCGCTGCAGTCAAGTAAGGCATTGGCTGCCATAGCTCATAAAGACCAACGCCAATCGAGGGGCCAAGGACGAACGAAGCGCCGTTGATTGATGTCACCCTGCCCGCAACCGCGCCTTGCAATGATCGCCCGACCGAAAGCGATGCACCCGCGGTAAAGCCCGGCCTGACAAAGCCAAAGCCGATGCACGAAAGCGAAAACGATGTGGCAATCGCATAAAGCGAAGTCGCATTGGCAGTAAGACCAAGCCCGAGCGATGCGATGCCAAGCCCGGTAAGGATCATGATACGCGGCGTCATCGAAAAGAGCGGGATGATCCCCCATTGCACAAGCAAAGATGCGCCTGCCCCGCTCATCAACACAAGACCGATTGATTGCTGCGTCGCGATAGCGTTGGGATCAAGGCCCATACGGTCGATGACAAGGAAGCCCATCGCCGCCCCCGTCATCGCTTGGGCATGGCCGGTTAGCAGGCCAACGACAATCCACGGCCAAATTCTAGGGTCACGGTAGGAGAGCGATTCAGTCGACTTATCTTCAAACGCGCCTTGAATGCTGGCGCCGGCGGGCGCACCGCCGATTGAGGGGTAGCTGACCGAAACCCCGTGTGCGGTTGCGTTGAGTTCGTCATTTGGCAGGTGACGATAAGCAAGGATGAACACGATTGACCCTAATATAGCAAAGACATAAGCAGGGCCAGCAAGGCCGACGACGGGCAGAACCATATAAGGCGCTAAGGCAGGGCCGAGGATCGTGCCGAGCCCGAATGCGGAGCCTAACATCGTAAGTGCTTTCACACGCTGATCTCGCGTGGTGCTGAGCGCAACCATCGCTTGAGCGGCAGGCGGTGCCGCTGATCCAAAAGCGCCATAAATCATCCGCGCGATGATCACCGCCGCTATCGTTGTGATTGGCCCGATGATCCCGAGGATACCGAGCGTGAGCGAGATGCCAACGAACAGCACAGAGATTGAGAAGCCAGCCGAGCCGAGCAATACCATTTGACGGCGGCCATGCCGATCAGACCTTTTCGCCCATAGCGGCGCACAAATAACCCAGAGCAATGCCGATACCGAAAAAACAGCCGCAATCACCGTATCGGGCACATGCAGCGTTCGCCCGAGAGACGGCAACACCGATTGCAGCGCTGTGTTACCCGCACCGGTAATGAGCATCACCAGAAAGAGGACGCCAAAATTCAGATTAAGCTGATTCGTTTTCATATTGCTGCGATAGGATGATCGCCTCAAAACCGGAAGACCCGCAGATTTGCGTCTAAGGTCTACTAAGGTCTCACCTGAACGATATCCTTGCGAGTTTGGGATTGGTGCCAAGCGCTGAGTTGCAAGCCCTGACAGCGATGGGGCGGTTGATGAAATAGCGCGAGCATGCCGACAGGCGAAATCCAACATTGCAAGTGTAAGGGTAGATATAAAATCCTCTCGAACGGAGAGGATCTGCTCACATCCCCCAGCCACCAAAATCATTGACTTAAACCAAGACCACGGCTACCCACGCGCTCTTTCCAGATCACATTCACAGAGTTGGAGCCGTTCATGGCGCGCGTTACCGTTGAAGATTGCGTTGATAAAGTACCAAATCGTTTTGATCTTGTCTTGTTTGCAGCCCAACGCGCGCGCGAGATTTCGGGCGGTTCGGAGCTGACGATTGACCGTGATCGCGATAAAAATCCAGTGGTCGCTCTGCGCGAAATCGCTGAGGAAACTGTGGTTCCTGATGAACTTGAAGAAGCCATCATCACCAACCTCCAGCTTGTTCGCTTTGATGATGATGATGCGCCCGATGAAATGGGTTCGCTTAGTCAGTCAGCCGAAGCATTGCGGCTGACGGCAGCAGCGCCGCCGCGCAATCAAAATCTGGGCGGCGATACTGACGCTTAAAAGTCTAAGCCGCGATTGACTGGATGACGGGTGCGCCGACGGGTTTGATATCTTCGGCGTGCATCCACAGTAAATCATAGTGATCGAGCTTGCGGTCATCATGCGCGCGAATTGTTATTTTCGCGATGGGCTGATTATCGCGCGCGTCGACCAGAACGGGCGTTGAAGGTGTGCCGCTTTCCCACTTTTCTCCCCATTGGCGTAGTGCAAGCATAGTGGGCAGCAATTCAGCGCCCTTCTCAGTCAAGCGGTATTCAATCTTGCGCCTATCGTCGGGCAGGGGTGTTCGCGCTAAAATACCGTGCTGAACGAGCCGCCCAAGGCGGTTGGCGAGAATGTTCCGCGCGATCCCCAGCGTTGATTGAAACTCCTCAAAATGGTGCAGACCGTTGAACGCGGCGCGCAAGATGAGGAACGACCACCGCTCCCCCATCGCCTCAAGTGCTGCGGGCAAGCTGCATTCCGCAGCGATCATTTCAAGAGGCTCTCTCAGCTTCATCCGCATAACCTACTCAAAATTCACAAATGTGCAAAAAGAAACTGGTATCGGTGGTTAAGTTTCTAGTTGCAACTGAAAACTTAATGCATTAGGTAGTGATTCGCAACTCAATTAAGGAACTTCCCCATGAAGACTATTTTTGCCGCATTTGCTGCCGTCACGACGCTTTTGACATTCACCGCAGCGGCAACTCCGCTCTTTGCAGCGTCCACACCGGTGTATCGCCTCGTTCCCGTCTCCGCAGCGGCGACAGGTACGGTCATTGTTCGCGATACACTGTGGAAGTGTGGCCCCGCCGCGTGCACCGCAGCGCAAGCGAACAGCCGCCCCGCCATCATCTGCGCGCAAGCCGCTAGAAAAGTTGGCAAGCTCACCAGCTTTGCGGTGAGCGGCGTTGAATTTGATGCCGCTGCGATTGAAGCCTGCAACGCCAAAGCGAAATAAACTCCCGTTTCTCCCCCCAGCTTCTCGCGAAGCCCCCTCGCCCCGCTGTGCCGCGAAAGCACGCAGCGGGGCTTTTTTGTGGGGCTAGTCAAAACATACGGGTTGCATTCTTAAGCCTCTGCACGCCACATGGGGGCGATGTTACGTCAATATGAACTTGTTGAGCGGGTGAAAGCCTATGACGCCGACGCTGATGAGGCGATGATCAACCGCGCTTATGTGTTTTCGATGCAAAAGCACGGTTCGCAAAAGCGCGCATCGGGCGATCCTTATTACAGTCACCCGATTGAAGTTGCGGGCATTTTGACTGACCTGCGGATGGACAGCGAAACCATAACGACCGCAATGCTTCATGACACGATTGAAGATACGCTGACCACACGCGAAGAGATTGAGGCCAAATTTGGCCAGAATATCGCGCGACTTGTTGACGGCGTTACCAAGCTTTCAAAGATCGAAGCACTGACTGAAAATGAGCGCGCGGCCGAAAATTTACGCAAATTCCTGCTGGCCACGTCAGATGATATCCGCGTTCTGCTTGTTAAACTGGCTGACCGACTGCACAATATGCGCACGCTGCATTTCATAAAGGATGAGGCTAAACGCCGCCGCATCGCCAAGGAAACAATGGATATCTACGCGCCGCTGGCTGAGCGGATTGGCATGTATGGCTTCATGAATGAAATGCAAACGCTGGCCTTCGCGCAACTTGAACCAGACGCTCATGCTTCGATTATCAAACGATTGGAGCAATTGCATGAGGGCGGCGGAGACCGCGTTGCGCGCATCGCATCGGGGATGAAGCTATTGCTCAGCCGCGCGGGCATCGAAGCGACGGTGATAGGGCGCGAAAAGCACCCTTATTCCATCTGGCGCAAAATGGCCGAGCGCCATATTAGCTTTGAGCAACTATCCGACGTTATGGCGTTCCGCGCTATTATGCCAACCGACGGTGATTGCTACCGCGCCTTGGGGATACTTCACGCGCGGTGGCCAATGGTGCCGGGGCGCTTCAAGGACTATATCTCAACGCCAAAGCGTAATGGATATCGCAGTCTCCACACGTCGGTCATCCATAGTGAAAAAATGCGGATTGAAATCCAAATCCGCTCAGAGGCGATGCACATGCAGGCCGAACGCGGGTTTGCGGCGCATTGGTCTTACAAGCAAAACGGCGAAGCCTCAGACTTGCACGTCAGCTGGCTCCGCGATCTTGTTGAGATCATCGAACATGCGGGCAGCCCCGAGGAGCTGCTCGAACATACGCGGATGGCGATGTATCAAGACCGGATATTCTCGTTCACGCCAAAGGGTGAGCTTATCCAGCTTCCCAAAGGCGCGACGCCGATTGATTTTGCTTACGCTGTTCACACCAGTCTCGGTGATCAGGCGGTTGGCGCGAAAGTGAATGGGCGCGTGGTGCCGCTGCGCGCGGCAATCGAAAACGGTGATCAGGTGCAAATCCTCAAATCAAAAGCGCAGGAGCCACAACCCGGCTGGCTCGGCTTTGCAATTACGGGCAAAGCGCGCGCAGCAATCCGGCGGTTTGTGCGCCACAAAGATCGCGGCGAGTCCATCGCGATGGGCGAGAAGATCTACGCTGAGATCATCAAGAGATTGCCAACGCAGCTTGGCAAAAATGCGCTGTCACAAGCGCTCAAACGATTGAAGCTTCCTGATGAGCCGAGCCTGATGATTGCGATTGCGCGGCGGTCAATCGGTGATGCTCAAGTGATGGAAGCGCTTATGCCGGGGTCTAGCGGCGAAGCGAGCAAGGCTGTGCCACAGCTTGAGGCGATCTCAATCACGGGATTAACCCCGGGTGTGGCGTACACACTCGCGCCATGCTGTCATCCCGTGCCCGGCGATAGGATCGTTGGATTGCGACGCGCTGAGGCCGCGATTGAAGTTCATACGATTGATTGCGAAAATCTGGCTGACGGCATTGATGCGGATTGGCTTGATGTCGCGTGGGGAGACGGTTCGGACGGAGCGATTGCGCGGCTTTCAGTGATGGTCAAGAATGAACCCGGTGCGCTCGCGATCATGGCGGGGGTGCTGGGCAGTCACAAGGCCAATATCATGAACATCAGGCTCGATGCGCGCGACGCCAGTTTTCACACCAATGTCGTTGATGTCGAAGTGCATGATCGTCAGCATTTAATGCGCATTTTGGCAGGATTGCGCGCGGCGGATGCGATTGTGCAGGCGGAACGCGCGTGAGCAAGGCGGCCGCGCCGCAAGCGCCCGATTTATCGCGCGCGGTTCAGAACCCTGCCCTGCTTGAGGCCGCGCTCGCGCTGATGGATAACCGGCTCCATGATGCTGAACCATTGCTCCGCAGCCATTTGAAACGCGACCCATTTGACGTTGCGGCAATCCGCATGATGGCCGAGCTTGCGGGGCGTATCGGGCGGTTTGTCGACGCTGAAAATTTGCTTCGCCGTGCGCTTGAACTAGCGCCTGGATTTACGCCCGCACGGTCAAACCTCGCGAACCTGCTTTATCGGCAAGGGCGACCAAGCGATGCGATCATCGAGCTTGACCATATCCTCGAATTTGATCCTGAGAACCACGGCCTCGCCAATTTGAAAGCTGCTGCATCGGGAAGGATTGGTGATTATGATGAAGCGATTGCGCTTTATGATGTGATCCTCAAAGCGCAGCCGAACCAAGAGAAAATCTGGATGTCGTTCGGGCATGTTCTCAAGACAGTCGGCAGGCTTGACGATTCAGTCACCGCTTATCGGCGCGCGCTGGCGATCCGTCCAAGCTATGGCGAAGTGTGGTGGAGCCTCGCCAATCTCAAAACTGTCTCGTTCTCAGATGGTGATATTGACGTCATGGCATCACATGCGACCGCTGATGATGTCGCTGACGATGACACCTTTCACCTCGAATTCGCGCTGGGAAAAGCACTTGAAGACCGCGCACAATGGGCCGCATCATTTGAACATTACGCCCGTGGCAATGCAATGCGGCGCGCGGCGCTTGAAGTTGATCCCGATAGCAATGCGAAACAGATCAAACGCCATGCCACAATCATATCCACACCATTTTTTATCGAGCGCGCGCAGCAAGGTTGTGCTTCGGATGCCCCCATTTTCATCATCGGTATGCCGCGCGCTGGATCGACATTGATCGAGCAAATCTTAGCTTCTCATTCACAAATTGAGGGCACGCAAGAACTTCCCGATATCGCGATGATGTCAGCGCAAATTGCGAAGGATGAGGGGCAATATGTTCAAGCGATGACCAAGCTTTCGCCTGAACGGCGGCGCGAACTTGGCGAGGAGTATCTTCAGCGGACAAGGATACACCGTAAAACGGTCAAGCCGCGCTTCATCGATAAAATGCCCAATAATTGGCTCAATGTCGCGTTCATTCATCTGATCCTGCCCAACGCCAAAATCATTGATGCGAGACGCCACCCGATGGATTGCGGGTTTTCCAACTTCCGCCAGCATTTCGCGCGCGGTCAATCATTCGCTTATAGCCTTGATGATATTGGTGAATATTACCTTGACTATGTGGGCTTTATGAAGGCTTTTGATGAGGCGCTGCCGGGCCGCGTTCACCGCGTCATCCATGAGCAATTGGTTGATGATACCGAAACTGAGGTGCGGCGATTGTTAACCTATTTAGAGGTGCCGTTCGAAGAAAGTTGCCTCCGCTTTTGGGAAAACAAACGCGCGGTGCAAACGCCCAGCGCTGAACAAGTCCGCCGCCCCATCAACCGCGACGGCGCAGATCGCTGGGTGCATTATGAGGAATGGCTGGGGCCACTCAAAGCCGCGCTTGGGCCGGTGTTGGAGGCTTATCCGGGGGTTCCTGAATGATTTAGATCGGTATAATTGAAAGCTTATATTCTTCGTCATTGCGAGGAAACCCGTGGCAAATCTTAAAAGTCGGTGGCAAAATTGATACACTCAGCATCAAATCTACGCAAACAAACCGATTGATGATTGACCTTGCGTGACCGCAAGCTATCGCTAGAGCGTGATGAGGATTAGTTGAATCGTTCCCCTGCGGAGGCAGGGGTCCAGACCTTAACAAAGACTCTTTTTGTCTGGGACTGGACCCCTGCCTC
>JAYUAU010000034.1:0-28013 GCA_043741135.1 Sphingomonadales bacterium
AGGGGTCCAGACCTTAACAAAGACTCTTTTTGTCTGGGACTGGACCCCTGCCTACGCAGGGGAACACATTTGCTCTACCTAAACTCATCATGCTCTAAAACCCATCGGGCAAATCGATTGGCCCGATGATCGTGCGATAGCAATTGATCGCGTAACGATCAGTCATCCCCGCGATAAAATCCCCAATATGCCGCGCGCGGTCTGGTTCGGTGTGCGGCAAGCTCTCGCGCCAATAATCAGGAAGAGTGCTGGAATCAGCGGCGTAAGCGGCGAACAATTGATTGACGAGGCCGCGTGCCGCTTCGGCCACGTCGATCTGGCGTGGATGATGATATAGCTTAGCATACATGAATCGCTTTAATTCAGCCTCATGCGCTCCCATAACGGGTGAAAATGTCGCGAGCGCACACCCCGCGGTACGCACATCATCGACTGTCTCTACGCCTGATGCTGCGATAGCTTTGCGCGTTGTATCGATCACATCAGTCACCATCAGGCCAATCTGCTGGCGCACCAATTCTGAGCGTAGACGTTTATGATCAACGCCCGAAAACCGCGCGGTAATATCATTCCAGATATCGCGTACTAGCGGTAAAGCGAGGAGTTCATCAAAATCGATCAGCCCTGCGCGCAACCCATCATCGATATCGTGATTGTCATAGGCAATGTCATCAGCCACCGCTGCGACTTGCGCTTCGAGGCTGGCGTGGCTCGTAAGATCAAGCGCAAAGTCCGCGTCAACCGCCGCCATCGCCCAGCCCGGTGAGGTCACCGGGCCGTTGTGTTTGGCGAGGCCTTCGATAGTCTCCCAGCTCAGGTTCAGCCCTGGCCAGAGCGGATAGGGCGCTTCGAGCAGGCTGAGCACCCTGAGCGTATGGCCATTATGATCAAACCCGCCCGCGTTCTTCAGTGAGACTTTGAGCGCATCTTCGCCCGCATGGCCAAAGGGCGGATGGCCGATATCGTGCGCGAGGCACAAAGCCTCAGTCAGATCCTCGTCGAGCCCCAACGCGCGCGTGATCGTTCGCCCAATTTGCGCGACTTCAAGGCTATGGGTAAGGCGAACACGAAAGTGATCGCCATCGGGCGCAACAAATACCTGCGTCTTTTGGCGGAGTCGTCTGAAGGCGATAGAGTGAATGATCCGGTCTCGGTCACGCTGAAACGCGGTGCGCGGCCCCCGCGTCTCGCCGCTTTGTTCGCTATAGTGGCGACCGCGTGTGCGAGCGGGATCGCAGGCCCACGAAGCTCGTTCGCTCATTTGCCCCCAAGCTTTTCAATCTCTTGGCCCTGCGAACTGGTGAAGGCAAACACCGATAGCCCCGCTTTGTTGAGCTTGTTGACCATATCGCGCGCTTCGCCATTTGATTTGAACGGGCCAACGAGCAAGCGGTTGGTGCGGTTAAGCGGCGTTGACCACGCCGACGCGGTTTTCAGCGCGGCGGGGGCGGCATCGCGGGTTTTCTTCCATGTTGTTGAAAGCCCCGCCTTGTTCGAACCTCCCGCAACTTGAACCCAAATCCGTGCGGGACTTTTGGCAGCTTCGGCGCGCGCGGCTTCGCGTTCATCCTTTTCGAGCTTCGCCGCAAGGTCAACCTTGGCCATGGCCTCTGCCTTGCGGTTAGCGGCGAGCCGTATCACGCGACGTTCAGCGGCACTCGGCAGCGCCACCGCCGTCGTTTCAGCTTCAGGCTCAATGCCTGCGATAATCGCACCAAGCCCCGAGGGCATCGGTGCTGCCGTCACTATTTGCGGCGCGGGCGGGATGACTTCGGCAACTGTGGGTGCGGGCGTAGTAATAGCAGGTGGCCCCATCACAGCGGGAACTGGCGTTGGCACGGTGGTTGGTGGGGTGATCAGCGCGATTTGCACTGAAGGTGGGGCTGGGATTGGCGCTGGCACTGGCACCGGTATGGGAGCGGTCACTGGCGCGGGCACCACTTTGGCAAGTTGAACGACCGGCGGCACTTCAAAGCGCGCTGGTGGTGGCGCAGACACAGCGGCAGGCACTGCGACCCGAGCAGCAACGGGCACGGGCACAATATCCTTGGCCGCGATGAAAATTGTCGAGAATGATGGTTGAGCCGCCGCTGCTCGCTGCGTCACGCTGTCAGGCGGAGGGAGCGAGGTTGCCCCGGTTACCACCACGACTTGCGCAGGGCTTGGCCGCGTGAGGGCAGGATCAACAGGGCCAATCCGTTTGCCGATGCGTTCGGTGCCGAGCGCTCCAATCTCAGCCTTCGGCGTTACGAGCGCTGTCTCATCACGCCCGGGGCGACGTCTTGGATCGTTCGACGCGATTTGAACGGGCGGCTTTACAAGAGCTGGGCGTGGCCCAAAAGGATCGCCAGCGGGGATCAAACCCTGCCCCGCGCTGTTACTGTTCACAACGGGACGAAACGGATCGCTAGTCTCAACCTGCGCGAGTTGCTGGCCATCACTCGCTATCATCCCGAAATTGACCGCGAGCGCGCGCTCGGCGGCATTCAAACTGCCCAAGCGGCGCAAAAAGGGTTCCATCGTCGCGCTACTACCCTGCGGCATCACTGATCCCGCAATATTTTCAGCGCCACGTAGATCACCGTTCATCGCGAGGACAAAAGCGCGCGCGCGCCACGCAGCTTGATCTTGTTTTTGGAGCAACGGAGCTAGCAAAGTCAGCGCACGGTCACGGTCACCGGAAATGCCATAGGAAAGAGCTAAGCGGCGGATCACTTCATCATCGCGCGAGAAATCAAGCGCGGTCAAATAATCACGCTGCGCACGGCGGGTGTCGCCGCGAAGGTCATAGGCCAGCCCGCGATCACGCGCGAGTTCGCGGTCGGAAACGCCAAGTGCGCTGGCTTCGCTGAAAAGTTTGAGCGCTTCGGCAGGCCGCTCAACTAAAAGCAATGCCGAACCGAGCGCAGCCTTGATCCGGCCATTAGCGGGCGAAATTTCCTCTGCGCGCGCGAGGAAGCCAAGCGCCGCGTTCCCGTCACCCACCGCAATCGCGCTTAACCCCGCCCCGATGAGCGCATTCACGTCACGCGGGCGCTGCGAAAGGATCATCAAATTGGCGGCGAGTTGATTGGAAGCGTCGGGCGCACTTGCCGCGCCTGCAATCTCCTGATCACCGCCTTGATCGAAGCTCTGCGCATTCGCAGGAAACGCACTGGCGGCCAATGCCAAGGCCACGGCATGGCAATATTGCTTCACGAAATACATGATTGAGACGCTAAACAGCGCAGCGGCGCGAGATGCAAGCCTTGAATCGCGATGCTGCGGCGGAATGGTATCAAGTGGGGACAGAAAGCGGGGGGCGGTATGCTGCAAGTTAGTGCAGTTCGTCTTTGCGAGCGAAGCGCGGCAATCCATACTGCGGTGCAGCGAGTGGATTGCCGCGTCGTTTCACTCCTCGCAAAGACGATTCAACAAAATGCTATCCCCCACACCCCTCCTACTGATTATTCTGCCTGTTCAAAAACCTTGGAATATCAAGCGGATCAGTGGCCTTTGATGCGTCACCCTCAGCCTTTGCTGCGCCGCGTGCAATGTTTGACATCCGTTCGAACAAAGTCGCACCTTGCACAGGTGTGCGCGCGGCGGCGGGCTCTGCCACTTCTTCTTCGACATCATCCGAAACGAGCCAGCGACGCGCAGGCGCCTCTTCTGCCACAGGGGCAAGTGGATTGCCTTCAACAGCCTCATCAAGCATCGACTGTGGCCCGAGGACAAGTTCATCGTCAAAAGTTACAGCATCCTCAACGATTGGCTCACTCGCTTCGACTTGGACGACGTCTTCAACCAGCTCTTCGGGAGCTTCAAGCACAATCTCAGGCGCTTCAACGTTTGAAATCGGCGCGCGTGCAAACTCCACCTCTGGCTTAGCTTCGGCGACGACTTCAAGCACTGGTGCAGGCGCGATGATTGGTTCTGGCGTGCGGACAATTTCTTCATTCTTGCGCGCAGTGGGGAAAGCGAAGACGCGCGCAGGCTCTGGCGCGACCGCGGCATCGGCCTCGATGCCTGTTGCGACGACTGAGACGCGAATTTTACCGTCTAAATCATTGTTAAATGCTGAGCCCCAGATGATGTTCGCATCGGGATCGACGAGCTCCTTGATATGGCTCGCGGCTTCATCAACTTCCATCAGGCGCATATCTTCGCCGCCGGTGATTGAGATGATGACGCCCTTCGCGCCTTTCATCGATACGCCGTCTAGCAGCGGGTTAGAGATTGCTTTTTCAGCCGCCTCAATCGCGCGGTTTTCGCCTTCGGCTTCGCCGGTGCCCATCATCGCTTTACCCATTTCACCCATGACTGAGCGAACGTCTGCAAAGTCGAGGTTGATAAGGCCCGGCATCACCATCAAATCGGTGATCCCGCGCACGCCCTGTTGCAGCACTTCATCAGCCATTTGGAAGGCTTCTTTGAAGGTGGTCGACGGGTTCGCGATCAGGAACAGATTCTGGTTGGGAATAACGATCAGCGTATCAACATGCTTTTGAAGCTCAGCAATGCCCGCCTCAGCTGATTTGGTGCGGCGTGATCCTTCAAAGCTGAACGGTTTGGTGACAACGCCGACAGTCAGGATACCGCGATCACGCGCTGCCTTGGCAATCACGGGCGCTGCGCCGGTTCCCGTTCCGCCGCCCATGCCAGCAGCGATAAAGCACATATGCGCGCCTTCAAGCGCCTTTTCGACTTGTTCGATTGTTTCTTCAGCCGCCGCGCGGCCAATTTCGGGGCGTGATCCAGCGCCGAGCCCTTGCGTGATTTTGAGGCCAAGCTGAAGGCGGCGCTCAGCAGCCGATGTATTGAGCGCCTGCGCATCAGTATTGGCGACGATGAAATCAACGCCTTGAACTTTCGCTGCGATCATATTCGCAATCGCGTTTCCACCCGCGCCGCCAACGCCGATTACGGTGATGCGGGGACGAAGTTCATCAACCTCAGGTGCCAAAAATTCAATACTCATGTCAGTGTCTCCCCACGCAATCGACCGAGCCAAAAACGCCCATTGGTCATTATGAATCATAACGGTCATGCGATCACGCAAATAGTGAACGCTTCACCGTATTTTTAGAATCGTTCACCCCAATATGGTGTGGTTAATAATCATGTTGTCATCAATATCCTGATTTTAGCGCCGCGAGCAAGCGGCTCATCATCCCGCCGCGCGCTGATCGGTGAACGATTTGATCAACTGGATAGATGGCGCGCACGTCAACCGGATCAGACGCGGCATAATGAATAAGCCCCGCGAGCGTCGTAAATCCGCTGCCGCTATGCGCTTCGGGAAGGCCCGCCAGCCCGCGTGGCCGCCCAATCCGCACCGCGCGGCCAAGTGCGCTTTGCATATAATCAGCAATGCCCTTTAGCTCCGCGCCGCCACCGGTGAGCACCACTTGCCGCCCAACTGGGCCCGTAAAGCCAAGCTCCTTAAGCGCTTTACCAATTTCGCCGACCAAATGGTCAAGCCGCTGGCGCACCACCGCGATCAATTGCGCGCGCGTGATCCGTAGTGGCTCTCCGCTATCATCGTCAGCAGACAGCGGCGCAACCTCGATCATATCATGATTATCGCGCGGGCTAGCGGTGGCTGAGCCGTAAACGCATTTCATCCGTTCAGCCTGATCACGCCGCGTACCAAAGGCTGAGGCTATGTCATCGGTTATGTCGCCCGCGCCGAAGGGAATTGAGCTAAGCCCAACGAGCATGCCGCCAACGAAGAGCGAGACCGTGGTCACGCCCGCGCCCATTTCGACAAGCGCAACGCCAAGTTCGCGTTCTTCATCTGATAGACACGCCATCCCCGTCGCGACTGGCGAGGCAATAATAGATTTGACTTCGAGATGTGCACTGCGAACGCACAGATCGAGATTGCGCACCGGAGAACCGTCCGCCGCGACGACATGGATATCAACACCTAACCGGTCTGCATGCAGCCCAAGCGGTTTTTTAACCCCCGTTAAGCCATCAAGCGTATACAGCGTTGGCTGCGCATGGAGGATCATCCGCCCGTCAGGATCAAGCGAAGAACGCCCTGCCGCGAGGAGTTCATCAATATCATCTTGCTCGATCCTATGGCCGCCAAGTTCAACCTCAACACTCGCAATATCGCTCACCAGCCCGCCTGCTGAAAAGCTAACCCAGACATTTTCGATATTCGTCTCGGCAATCCGTTCGGCCTGTTCAACCGCATCGCGGATCGCTGATTCAGTCAGGTTCATATCGGCGATATAGCCGCGCTTGACGCCCCGGCTTTCGCGTTGTCCCGTGCCAAGCACTTGCAAATCGCCACTCGGCAGCCGCTCCGCAATCAGCGCGGAAACTTTCCATGATCCGATATCAAGCGCGGTGATCAGCCGGTCACTATTAGGCTGGGCCATTGGATTTTGCTCCTTGCGCGGTTTTGCTGATGTCTGGACTATTATCACCCGAACTATTATCAATTGTGGCTTGTTTGGGGCGGATGCGCGCGACGAACTTTTCAGGATCGCGCATGTCAAAGCGCGCATAGCGCCCGCCGAGCAAGCGCTGAACGCCGTCAATCCGCGCGAAAGTCAGGAACGCCTTGCCCGCACGCGCCTCTCCTTCGGGAAGCGAGAGCGTTTCGCCTGATTGAAACTGCACATCCCAGCGCCGGTTCCCCACCCATGTTGCCGACGCAACCGAGGGCGCAAGCGAAGGCGCGCGGTTCATCAGCTCGGTAAATCCACTGCTTTGTAAATTTGCGCGGTTACCAATGAGCAGCGGCAAATCGGGCATTGCGGTAAGCGAAACAGGTTCAAGCTTGACCCCGCTTTCATCTACGAGCGTCAGTTTCTGATTATGCTGCCACACCGCCGCTGGCTTCCGCTCAATGATATCGACAACGAGCGTATCAGGCAGGCGACGATAGACGCGAGCATCCTTCACCCAGCCAAAGCCCATCAGCTGATTCCGCACTTTATCCAGATCAACTAGCGGCATCGCCATCGAATGTTGATCAAGCGCAATCGCATAAACGGTCAATTTTTCCATACGGTCAATCCCGTTGACCTCAACACGCTTGACCGCAAAGCCAGCTTGGCCTGCCACGATGGCAATTTGTGTGCCAACAAAGCGGGGCACGCCTGCGTAAATCGCGACACCGATCAGCGCGACACCCATCACGCTCGCAATCCCCAAGGTAATCGCGCGGTCAATCGCCTTTTGCGAGAAGGGCGATACGTCAACCGCTTGTGACCAGAGCGACTGTGTCTTGGGCTTGGCGCGGCGCGATGTGGCTTTGATCGTGGGGCGTTTACGCGCGGGGCCTGCACGTTTGATCGTTGATTTTTCGGTCATAGCGCGTCCCTCACGATGATTTCGACAAGCTCGTCATAGCTGATCCCCACGGCCTTGGCTTGCTCTGGCACTAGGCTGAGCGGCGTCATTCCCGGCTGCGTATTGGTTTCGAGCAAGAACAGCCCTTCAATCCCCTGTTCATCATCCCAGCGGAAATCAGACCGCGACGCGCCCTTGCAGCCGAGCACGCGGTGCGCTTTTAACGCGGTATCGAGCATGGCCTGCGCGATATCAGCGGGGACATTGGCAGGGCAAACATGCGTCGTCAGCCCTTCGGTATATTTGGCTTCATAATCATAAAAGCCCTTATTGGTTTGCAGCTCAGTCACGGTGAGCGCGCGGTCACCAAGCACCGCAACCGTCAGTTCGCGGCCCTTGATAAAGGGTTCGGCAAGCAATTCTTCAAAATGTTGCCACGGCCCGGGCACATCACGGCCAATCGGTTCGCCGTAATTGCCCGCCTGCGTCACGATCGCGACGCCGACTGATGAGCCTTCGTTGACGGGCTTAAGGACATAGGGGCGCGGCAGCGGATCGCTATCGAATAGGCTCGCGCTTTTCACCACGTGGCCGCCTGGCATCCGGATTCCGTGTGGGATCAGCGCTGCCTTGGTCAGTTGCTTGTCAATCGCAATCACCGATGTCGCCAGCCCCGAATGCGTATATTTGATCCCCATCAGATCAAGCATCCCCTGCACCGTTCCGTCTTCACCCGGCGTTCCGTGGAGCGCGTTGAACACAAGGTCTGGATTGGTTTCGGTCAATCTCGCTGCGATATCACGGCCCATATCGATCCGCGTGACGCGGTGGCCATTGCGATCAAGCGCATCCGCCACGCCAGCGCCGCTCATCAACGAAACTTCGCGTTCGGCCGACCATCCGCCCATCAGAACGACGATGTGGAGGGGGGTTGTCATAGAAAAAATCCGTTTAGACAGCACAATCGCATTTCAATGATTACATCGTTCCCCGGCGAAGGCCGGGGCCCAGTCGGGCCCAATCTTTGAGGCGTTGCCGCTTTTGAATTAGTAGGGACTGGACCCCGGCCTCCGCCGGGGAACAGCAAATGGCAGACATATTGCCAAATGCGATCACCCTGCAAGCTCAGGGTAAGCGGGGTGGGGGTCATATTTGCCATCATTTCACCCCCACCCGCTGTATTTCCCATTCCAATTCAATCCCCGAATGCGCCAGGACCCGCGCGCGGACTTCTTCGCCTAGTGCCTCAATATCCGCACTCGTTGCGTCGCCAAGGTTAAGCAGGAAGTTGCAATGCTTCTCCGAAACCTGCGCGCCGCCAATCGTCAGCCCTCGACAGCCCGCAGCGTCGACCAGCGCCCATGCTTTATGGCCCTCTGGATTCTTAAACGTCGATCCGCCGGTTTTGGAGCGAAGTGGCTGCGAGGTTTCGCGTTCAGCCGCGATCCGGTCCATCTCTGTGCCGATTATAGCAGGATCACCCGGCGTTCCCGCAAATGTCGCCGCGACAACGATGGCTTCGCGCGGGAGCATCGAGTGGCGATAGCTATATCCCATATCGCGCGGCAGTAATGTGCGCGCTTCGCCTGATCGCAGGATCACATCAGCGCTTACAAAGATGTCGCTCACTTCGCGCCCATAAGCGCCGCCATTCATTTTCACAAAGCCGCCGACTGTGCCCGGAATCCCGCGCAAGAATTCAAGCCCCGCAATGCCTTCATCGCGCGCAAAGCTTGATACAGATATCCCCGAGGCGCCGCCGCCGCACCATAAAATGCCATCTTCCATCAATTGATTGCCAGCAAAGCGTTTTCCGAGGCGGATCGTGACGCCGGTTACGCCACCATCACGCACGATCAGATTCGATCCTAAGCCGATTGTCATCACCGGCACGGCAGGATCAAGATCAGCAAGGAATGCTTGCAAATCAGCGCCGTCATGCGGTTCAAACAATTGTTCCGCAGCGCCGCCGCTCTTGAACCAGATCAGCGGCGCGAGGGGGGCGTCCTGGGTTAAGCGGCCCCGAACACCGCTCAGGCTGGCTCCCAGCAGGTCGCTGTCGAAGCCCTGCCCTTTCTTGGGACTTCGGCGTCCAGACAAGGACAGCCCTTCGACAGGCTCAGGGTAAGCGGTGGGGGGGGTCATGCCGATACCTCACCAATCGCCGCAGCCAAACCTGCCGCCCATTTCGTAATATCGCCCGCCCCCAAGCACACGATCATATCACCTTCGCGGATTTCGCCCGCAAGCACTTGTGCCAAGGCATCTGCCCCCGCAATTTCATGCGCTGAATAATGGCCACGCGCTTTCATATTGGCGACCAGATGCGCTGCATCTACGCCGTCAACCGGAGCCTCACCCGCACCGCAAACCGGTGTGATATAAACGACATCAGCATCGTTAAACGCTTGCGCAAATTCATCCATCAACCCGCCCAGCCGCGAATAACGGTGCGGCTGGCACACCGCAATCACGCGCCCCGTTGCACCTTCACGCGCCGCAGAAAGCACCGCACGAATTTCAACGGGATGGTGGCCGTAATCATCAATGATCGTCACCGCCCCAGAACCAATGGCCACTTCGCCCACTTTGGTAAAGCGCCGCTTGACCCCCCCGAATTTGGCAAAGCCGCTGGCAATCGCCGCGTCATCCATCCCCATTTCAAGCCCGACCGCAATCGCCGCGAGCGCATTTTGGACATTGTGGCGGCCCGCCATCGGAAGCTCAACACCTTCAATCACACGCGTGGAGCCATCGCGCGACCGCACGGTCACATCAAAGCGATTGCCGCCAGCGATGGGCGTGACATTATCGCCGCGCACATCAGCTTGCGCTGAAAAACCGTAGGTCATGATCCGCCGATCACGAATGCGCGCGATGATATTTTGCACTTCGGGATGATCAAGGCAGAGGATCGCGACGCCGTAAAACGGCACATTTTCGATGAATTCAACATAGGCATCTTTGGCGGCGTCAAAACTGCCATAATGATCGAGATGTTCAGGATCGATATTGGTGACGATGGCAATCGTGCCGTCGAGCCGCAGGAAACTGCCATCGCTTTCATCAGCCTCAACCACCATCCATTCGGAAGCGCCGAGCCGCGCGTTTGATCCGTAGCTGTTAATAATCCCGCCGTTGATCACCGTCGGGTCAATCCCGCCTGCATCAAGCATTGCGGCGACCATCGATGTCGTCGTCGTTTTGCCGTGCGTTCCCGCGACTGCAACGGTTGATTTAAGCCGCATCAGTTCAGCAAGCATTTCAGCACGGCGCACGATGGGCACACGGGTTTCGATCGCGAGTTCAACTTCGGGATTGCCGCGCTGGATTGCGGTTGATGTGACGACGACCGCCGCATCACCCAGATTTTCAGCCGCATGGCCAATCATCACCTTGATCCCGCGTGCGCGCAATCCTTCGATCACATAGCCTTCGGCAACGTCGGAACCTTGGACGGTATAGCCCAGATTGTGCATCACTTCAGCAATCCCCGACATGCCTATGCCGCCGATGCCGATGAAGTGGATGATGCCGATGTCGGTTGCTACACCCCTCATGAGGATGCCTCATCATTCCCGCGTTCCCCTGCGAAGGCAGGGGCCCAGACGAACCCGATATGCGAGACTTCGCCGCGTTGTTTTTGACGGGACTGGGCCCCTGCCATCGCAGGGGAACGGCGATGGGGCATAACCATCATATCCCCGCCCCCACAGCACCCTTGGGCCAGGCATCTGACCTAATCCCATCAACCACGGGAGGCCGCCCAAGCGCCTCAACTAGATTGGCAAGATCGCGCGTCGCGTGCGGGCGCCCGCAATCGCGCGCGGCGGCGGCGGCGTTGGTCAGGCCCTTAGGCTCAAGCCCCAATTTCTGCATTTGCTTCGCAAGCTCCACGGCAGTGAAATTGTCCTGCGCAATCGAACGCGCGCCGCCCGATGCGACCATTTCGCGGACGTTGAAGCTTTGATGATCGTCAGTGGCGCTTGGCAGCGGCACGAAGATTGCGGGCCGGCCAGCAGCGGTCAGTTCAGCAATCGTTGACGCACCCGCGCGACCAATCACGAGGTGAGTCCAAGCCAATTTGTTGGACATATCATCGATGTAAGTCGCTAAGTCCGCCGGAATACCGTGGCCAGCATATTGCGCGCGGACGGCTTCGATATCTTCCGCGCGACACTGCTGTGTCACTTGCAAACGCCTCCGCAGCGCAAGCGGGAGCATTGCTAAACCGTCAGGCACAACGCGCGACAAGATCGATGCGCCTTGGCTCCCCCCCGTCACAAGCACGCGGAACACGCCTTCACCGTCAATCGGCGGAAAGGGCTGATCACGCAGTTCAAGGATTTCAGAGCGCACGGGATTGCCGACGAGGTGCACTTTGCGCGCATATTTTTCAGCAATGCGCGCAACATTCGGATAGGCCGTCGCAATCGCATTGACGCGGCCCGCGACCAAACGGTTCACGCGGCCAAGCACCGCATTTTGTTCATGGACGAGCGTCGGAATTTTCACACCATTTGCCGCGAGCAAAGCGGGGAATGCGGGGTATCCGCCAAAGCCAACCACTACTGAGGGGCGAAAACTGCGAAACAGCTCAAGCGCCATGCTCCGCCCGCGCAGGATTGCAGCGGCACCGCGCGGCCAACTCAGCGGGTTTTTGGTGATCCGCCCAGCGGGCATGACATGGCTTTGCACACCGTCAAATAGTCCGGGGATTTTCGCGCCGCGTTCGTCAGTGATCAGCGCGACTTGATGCCCGCGTGCGCGCAATTCTTCGGCAAGCGCATGCGCTGGCATCATATGCCCGCCGGTGCCGCCCGCTGCCAGAACGAAATGCCGTGTAATGCTCATTTACCGCCCCACTTCACCACATAAGGAGAGCGAGTGAGATAGGGGTTTCGCCGCGTGAAGGCGAGCAAAAGTCCAAAGCCTGCCGAAAGCGCGATCAATGATGATCCGCCGTAGCTGATGAACGGCAAAGTCATGCCCTTTGACGGCGCCAGCCCAACATTGACGGCGATGTTGATAAACGCTTGCACGGTGAATTGCGTAACGAGACCGCCCGCCGCGAGCACCAGAAACCCGTCCTCCTCGTCGAGCAATTTGACGAACACTCGCACCGCAATCGCCGCAAAGACAAGGATGATGACGGTGCACGCGATTAGGCCAAACTCCTCGCCAATCACTGAGAATATATAATCATTATGCGCCTCGGGCAGGCTGAATTTGCGTTCGCCGCCGCCCGGGCCAGTGCCAAAAATACCGCCAGCCGTCAGCGTCGCTTGCGCGGTATCAATTTGGTATGTGTCACCACTTGCAAACAGGAAATTGTTAATCCGCTGCGTCGCGACGGGATAGAAGAGATAGGCAACCACCACGCCAACCGAGCCTGCGCCCGAGAGTATTCCGATCAGCCGCATCGGCATCCCTGAAATCAGCAGCATCGCCATCCAGACGCTTGCAAAAATGATCGTTTGGCCAAAATCGGGCTGCATCATGAGGAGCAAGCCAATCACACCGGTTAACAGCCCCGTGATCGGCACGACGGGAAGCGTTTTATCAGCGGCTTTGAGCGACAATATCCATGCAAGACTGACGACGAAGCAGGGCTTCAAAAATTCAGACGGCTGAAACTGAGCAAAGCCAACGCCAATCCAGCGCGACGCACCGTTGACTTCAACCCCAATGAGCGGGATTGCGGCGAGCATCACGCTAAAAAACGCAGCAGCGCCAAGGCAAGCGCGGCGGAGCAACGCTTTAGGCATCATCGATACGATGATCATCACGGGAATACCCAGCGATACCCACGCCAATTGTCGCCAGAAATAATTGAGCGGCGAAACGACGATCGACCCACCCGAATAACGCTCAGCCGCCGCCGGTGACGCCGCTGCTACCGCGATGAGGCCGATTGAAATGAGTACAGTGACGAGCAGCAGCAGAACGCGGTCAATCTCCCAAAACCAGAGGCCAAACGACGAACGATCAGCGCGGCCCAGCCTTGCTGTACGGCGCGATTTGGGTTCGCGAAGCGGGGCGGTGTTTGTTGTCATGTTAGCGCCTCCACAGCCGCGCGGAAAGCGTCTCCGCGCGCTTCATAATCTTTATACTGGTCGAACGAGGCGCAGGCTGGCGAGAGCAGGACAGTCTCACCCGCTTTCGCCGCCGCCGATGCCGCCGCAACGGCTGCATCAAGTGTTCCAGCAATGGTCACAGTCATATGCGGAACGAGCAATGCCGCAAACATATCCGCCGCGTCGCCAATGACATAGGCCGCGCGGACATGGCTATAGTGCGGCGCACAGGCATCAAGCTCATCACTCTTCGCCTGCCCACCGAGAATCCAGTGGATCGCCGGATAAGCGGCAATAGCAGGCGCGGTTGATGTTGCGTTGGTCGCCTTGCTGTCATTAACATACAGGACGCCGTTCACCTCGCGGATGCGCTCCATGCGGTGCGGCAGGCCGGGGTAAGTGGCAAGACCCTTTTCGACATCTGCGTCACTGACCCCCAGAGCGACAGCGGCCGCAACCGCAACTGCGATGTTTTGCGCATTGTGTGGGCCTTGAAGTGCAGGCCAGCGCGATTGATCGCTGATCGTTTTTGAAGTCACGCGCATCAGCCGGTGATTGATCCGGCTCGCGATCATCTTGGTCGGATCATCTTCGGTTGCGATTACCGCGATTTTGTCAACATGTTGCAGCGTGAAGAGGCGTTCCTTGCTCGCGGCATAATCAGCAAAGCCGTCATAACGATCAAGGTGATCAGGCGTGATATTGAGCAACACCGCAATGTCGCAATCGAGGCTATATGTCAGATCAATCTGGTAACTTGACAATTCAAGCACATAGACGCCGCCCTCAGGAAGCGGGTCACGCCCTAATATGGGAAGGCCAATGTTGCCGCCCATCAGGCTCGGCACGCCTGCGCTTGCGAGGATATGATGGATGAGCGCGGTCGTCGTCGATTTGCCGTTAGTGCCCGTAATCCCGACAACTTTATGCGGCGGCAGGCTTGGGCGGGCCATTGCAAATAGTTCTATATCACCAATCAGCGGCACATTTGCCGCGCGTGCGGCGTCAGCGATGGGGTGGCGATTGATGGGGACGCCCGGCGATACGACGATGCCGTCGAAGCCTGAGAGTGAGATGGTCAGGGGATCGGCAAGGGTGAGCAAATCCTCCCTGGGACGGGGAGGGGAACCACCCGCAGGGTGGTGGAGGGGCACGTTGGCGCTTGGCTCTCCACTTGCCCCTCCACCAGCTATGCTGGTTCCCCTCCCCGTTCCGAGGAGGATTTTATCCCGCGCCGCCGCATTCGAATCCCACGCCACAACCTCAGCCCCACTCGCAACCAAGCTTTCAACCGTTGCCAAACCGCTCCGCGCCAGTCCGAGCACAGCGTAGCGTTTTCCGCGAAAGGCGGGGCTTGTGATCATCTGAGTTTCAGCGTCGATAATCCGGCGAGCGCCAAAACAAACGCGACAATCCAGAAGCGGATAACCACGGTTGGTTCAGACCAGCCAAGCTGTTCAAAATGGTGATGAATCGGCGCCATGCGGAACACGCGTCGTCCGGTGCGCTTAAACCAGAAAACCTGGATAATCACCGATAGCGCCTCAACCACGAACAAACCGCCGATGATCGACAGCACAAATTCATGCCGCGATGTAACCGCAATCGTGCCAAGCACCCCGCCAAGCGCGAGGCTTCCCGTATCGCCCATGAACACAGCGGCGGGCGGCGCGTTGAACCACAGAAACGCCAATCCCGCACCGACGACTGATCCACACAGGATCGTCAAATCCCCTGCGCCTGAGATGTAGGGGATGCCCAGATATTCTGCATATTTCACATTGCCAACCAGATAAGCAATCATCATGAACGCCATGCACGCAATGATCACTGGCATCGTTGCCAATCCGTCAAGCCCGTCGGTCAAGTTAACTGCATTGCCAAAGGAAACGATGACGAGCGCTGCAAACACATAATAAAGCGGCCCCAGATCAATTACCGGCCCTTTGATGAAGGGCAGGTAAAGTTCAGTGCCCGCCGCATTCGCAATCACCGCAACCGCCACGCCCGCAATCGCAAATTCAGCGATCAACCGCGCGCGGGCGCTGACACCCTTGGCACTACGCTTCATCACCTTATCACGGTCATCAAGATAGCCGACTAGGCCAAAGCCACACATCACAAACAGGCAGGCCCAAACATAAAGGTTCGATAAATCCATCCACAATAGCATCGCAATCCCGATGGCAGTCAGGATCATCAGCCCGCCCATCGTTGGCGTGCCAACCTTGGCGAGGTGGGTTTGCGGGCCATCGCTGCGGATCGGTTGGCCCTTGCCCTGCCGCACGCGCAGCCAGCCAATGAATTTGGGGCCAATCAGCAGCCCGATGATAAACGCCGTCGCCACAGCCCCGCCGGTGCGAAACGAGAGATAGCGCACAAGGTTCAAAATTCCCGGGAAACCTAGATATTCGGCGATCAGATACAGCATTAACTTTGTCCGCCTGTTAGCGACTTCACGATGTGGGCGAGGCCAATCGCGTTCGACCCCTTGATGAGAATGACATCGTCGGACTGGATTAGCTCGCTCAGCATTGGCAGTGCGGTAGCGGCATTTTCGACATGCGTGAAGGTTACACGACCCTCAAGCGCTTTTGCGGTTGGTGCCATTGCTGATCCGACAAGCAACGCGAAATCAACGCCCGCTTCGATAATGCGCGCGGCAAGCTCGGTGTGAAAGCGCGCGCTATCATGCCCAAGCTCCCCCATCGCGCCAAGTACCGCGATGCGGCGCACAGCCGGTGTTGCGGCCAGAACCGCAAGCGTTGCCGCCATCGATGTTGGATTGGCATTATAGCTTTCATCGATCAGAATTGCTTCGCCGCCCGCCGCAGCAATTCGGTGCTGCGCGCCGCGCCCTGCAAGCCCCGCCAAATCTGAGAGCGCAAGCCCAGCGGCTGCAAGATCGCCGCCCACCGCATCAACAGCGGCAAGAACGCAGAGCGCATTCGAAACCCAGTGTTCGCCGTGTTGTGATAATGTGAAGCATAGCTCGGCGTGGGGCAGTGCGACGCTCAGCATCGTGCCACTTTCAACCGCAATCGCGTCAAGCGTGCGCACATCAGCACCTTCACCGCGTCCAAATGTGACAATGCGGCACGCATGGGGCTTTGCGTGACCGATCAACCGCGCAGCGTGGGGATTATCAAACGGAATGATCGCGGTGCCGCTAGGTTCAAGGCCCTCAAAAATCTCTGCCTTAGCGTCAGCAATCGCTTCGACTGAGGCGAAGAATTCGATATGCGCGGCGGCTACGGTTGTGATCAGTGCAACATGGGGGCGCACCAGCTTTGTGAGCGCGGCAAGTTCGCTTGCGTGGTTCATCCCCATTTCAAACACAGCGTAAGCCGTGTCTACGGGCATCCGCGCGAGGCTTAAGGGGACGCCAGTATGGTTGTTGTAGCTCTTGACTGACCGGTGCACTGGCCCTCGGTTAGCGCGCGCGAGCGCATTGGCGAGCGCTTCCTTGGTGCCCGTTTTCCCTACTGATCCGGTAACGCCAAAGATTTTCGCTGATGTTCGCGCGCGTGCGGCTCTGCCAAGTGCGTTGAGCGCCGCCATCGTATCGGCAACAAGAACATGAGGGTGCGCGCACGGCGTTGAGACAATCGCGCCGCCCGCGCCTTGCGCAAACGCGCCGTCAATAAAGCGGTGGCCGTCAGTGATTTCGCCGGTGAGCGCGATGAACAAATCACCCGCGCCGACTTCGCGGCTGTCAAACGCTACTCCGGTTACGGAGAAGGACGCGGACGCTGCGCCGCCAGTGGCAGCGGCGATGTCGGCAGATGTCCAGAGGGGGGCGTTCATAGCGCTTCTCCCTTTGCAGACCAGACACGCGAGTTCCCCTGCGCAGGCAGGGGCCCAGACGGGCACAGTCTTTGAGGCTTCGCCGCTTTCATTATGACGTGGCTGGGCCCCTGCCTGCGCAGGGGAACAATGGGTGTTGAAGAACACCCCCTCACGCCGCGCACTCTCTTGCTACGGAAACATCATCGAAGGGCAGCACCAGCCCACCAACAATCTGCCCTTGTTCATGTCCCTTGCCCGCGATGATAACGATATCATCAGCCCCCGCCATTTCAATTGCCGCGCCTATCGCGCTGCGCCGATCACCAATTTCGGTAGCCGCAGAGCATCCCTTTAAGATCGCCTGCCGAATGAGCGCTGGATCTTCAGACCGCGGATTATCATCAGTGACAATCGCGACATCAGCATCACGCGCCGCGATGATCCCCATTTCTTTGCGCTTGCCGCTATCGCGGTCTCCGCCAGCGCCAAAAACAAGGATCAACCTGCCTTTGGTATGGGGGCGAAGTGCTGAAATTGCGGCCTCAAGCGCATCAGGGGTATGAGCATAATCGACATAAACCGGTGCACCGGCGCGGCTAATCACGGCACGTTCAAGCCGCCCGCGCACCGGTTGCAACCGCGATAAATTGCTCAGTGTCAGCGCGATATCGCTGCCGCTTGCGATCACCAATCCAGCCGAAATCAGCGCATTCGCCGCTTGATACGCTCCGATCAGCGGGAGCGTCACCTTGTAAGATTTACCCGCAGCCTCAACCATCAGCACTTGGCCCAGTTGAGTGGGTTCGCGCGAGATGAGGCGGAGTTCCTCACCCGCTTTACCAACACGGAACAGCTTCAAACCGCGTTCGCGCGCGAGATCAATCACGGGGCACGCCTTGGGATCATCGGCCCACACAACTGCTGTGCCACCGTCGGCAATCACTTCGGAAAACAGCCGCAGTTTGGCGGTAAAATAGGCCGCCATATCGCCGTGATAATCGAGGTGATCGCGGCTGAGATTAGTGAAAGCGCCCGCGATGACGCGCGGCCCTTCAGCGCGGTATTGGTGAAGCCCGTGGCTTGACGCTTCGTACGCCGCGTGGCTTACCCCTTCGCGGTTCAATCCCGCCATATTCGATAGGAATGTCGCAATGTCAGGTGAGGTTAGCCCCGTCACCACGCTTTCATCAGAGGTTGTAATCCCGAGCGTCCCGATTGAGGCGGCGTGATGCCCCTCCATCCGCCACAATTGGCGCGTCATTTCAACACACGATGTTTTGCCGTTGGTGCCCGTCACCGCGACGATCGTAGCAGGGAAGGGCGCGAAGAATTTAGTGGCGAGCAATGCGAATGTGCGGCGGGGTTCGTTTGAGACGATGTGGACTGCGCCTTGCACAATGGCCTGCGCGCGCGCGACAATGGCCACCGCTCCTGCGGTAATTGCTGCGGCAATATAGTCTTCGCCGTTGACGATGGTGCCCTGAAATGCGCCAAATACCGTGCCCGGCGCAACCTTACGGTGGTCAATCGCAAACCCCGTGATCAGGTTTTGATCATCACCGCCTATGAGCGCGCCGAGCCGCATTAGCGCTCACCCTTTGGTTTCCAGAGCAGCGACTGCAATGTTCCGAAATCAACCTCGCGCGATGTATCAGGGTAAATCCCGAGCATTGGCCCCGTGCGCGCAATCACTTTGGAAACGACTGGCGCTGCTGTCCATCCCGCAGTCGTTTGGCCTGCTGATTCAGCGCTGCCTTTGGGCGAATCGAGCATCGCAATCACCACATATCGGGGCTTGTCCATCGGGAAAGCAGCGGCAAAGGTCGATACGTTGATCGTCTTTGAATAGCCGCCAAAGCTAGGCTTTTCGGCGGTGCCCGTTTTGCCGCCAACGCGGAAACCTGCGGCGTTGGCTTTCTTGCCCGTACCCTCAGTCACGACAAGTCGGAGCAATTGGCGCATCGTTGCGCTGGTGCTTTCGGAATAGACGCGCGTGCCTTGGACGGGTTTGTTGCGGTCGGCCTTGAGCAACGTCGCGGGGCGCAAGATGCCACCGTTCACCAACGCTGAATAAGCGCTCGCCAAATGGAGCGGCGTTACCGCGATACCGTGGCCATATGCGACTGTCATCGTCGTCACGCGGCCCCAATATTCTGGCCATAATGTCCGCGCACGTTCACGCAGTTCGATTTGCGGCGGTGCGCCAAAGCCAAGCTTTTTGAAATAGGCCTCTGTGCGCGTCTGGCCAAGTTCATCGGCAATCCGCGCGGTGACGATGTTTGACGAATGAACCAGCGCTTCAGGCACGTTGAGCCAGCGGCGCTGCGGGTGATCATCGCTAATCTCGAAACGACCGACAGTGATTGGCACCGTCGCATCGAAACGCCGCCCGAGATTCGTTACAACCCCGCTCTCAATCGCGCCCGCCATCGTGATCGGCTTGAACGTACTGCCGAGTTCATACACGCTTTGCGTCACATTATTGCGCCGCGCTTCTGGCGTGGCTTGGCCGCTTTTGTTGGGGTTGAATACGGGGAGCGACACCATCGCAATCACTTCGCCGCTGTGAACGTCCATCACAAGCCCCGTCGCGCCAATCGCGCGCAAATTGACCATCGCGCCGAAAAGCTCATTTTCAAGCGCTGCCTGAACGCGCGCATCAATTGACAGCGCAATAGGGGTTCCGCGCGTTGCCGGATCGCTTAATTGCTTATCAAGCACGCGCTCCATCCCCATCACGCCTTTACCGTCAAAATCGGTATAGCCGATCACATGCGCGGCGAGTGTGGTTTGCGGATAAAGCCGCTCAGGCTCACGCGCATAGGCCATCGCAGGTTCGCCGAGCGCATTCACCTGTGCGACCAGTTCGGGCATTGCGCGACGGCGGAGATAGGTGAAGCTCTCGTTTGATTTCAAGATCGCGAGATACTGTGCTTCGGTACGTTCGGGCATCAGCGAGGCCAATTGGCTCGCGAGGATTTCGGGCTTCCCGAGCAATTTACGCGGATGAATACCTACCGACCAGGCATCGATTGTGCGCGCAAGCACTTGGCCGTTGCGGTCAACGATGTCACCGCGCAAGGGCACGCCGGATTGCGCGATTGCGGTTCCGCCTCCGCTCGCCGCCCCAATGCCGAGGATAACGACTTTACTGATCAGCGCGGTTGCCCCGCCCGCCATCATCAGCATCAGCATCATCAGCCGCTGGTGCGACATAGCGATGCTCTGCTGACGACGCCCCGCGTGACGAACGCGGTTTGGTTGGGCAACCAATGTGGTCATGGACGCGCCTCACTTTTGGCTGCTTTTTCAAGCGAGGTACGATCAAGCAGCGCGTCTTCGGTCATCGCGAGCCGGCTGCCGCCGCGCTTTGGCATATCCATCGCCTTTTGCACTGCGCGGTCTTGCTTAGATAATTTGATCACGGGTGGCAATGTTGCAACGCTCGCGATTTGTTCAACGAGCGACGGCGGCGGCGGCTCGTTTTGCGTAGCTGCTACTGCCACCATCGGCGCTGTGCTCGGTGGCGAACCGACACTGCTGCGATCAACTGAACCGAGCGCGCGTTCATCGTTCAAAAACTGTCCTGCCCCCGGCGCGCTAAGCGCGAGCACTTCGCCATTCCAGCGTTCAAGCTGGCGAAGGCTTGCGCGCGTGCCCATTTCGGTTTGCAACTGCCTGATTTCACGCTTGGTTGACGAGATTTTCTTGTCAATCGCCTCAAGCCGCCCGCGTTCAGATGCAACCTGAAGCGAGATTAAATAAAGCATCGTTGCCGCCACCGCGACACTGGCAACCCACCCCACAGGGCGAAAGCGCTGCGTAATCATGATTGGCCTTTCTTATGAATTGCCCACGGCGGGGCTGCGGTGCGGTGCGCAACGCGCAAAGTTGCCGAGCGCGAGCGTGGATTGCGCGCGATTTCACTTTCACTCGCGCGTTTGGGTTTTGCCACTTTATCGAAGGTGGCAGGCGGATGCGCTGAGACGGCGGCGGGCATATGGCGTGATGCGGCGGGATTTGATCCGCTGCGTTCACGCATGAAACGCTTCACCATCCGGTCTTCAAGGCTATGGAAGGTCACAATTGCTAATCGCCCACCGGGTTTGAGCGCGGCTTCGGCGGCCTCCAACCCACCCGCTAATTCTTCAAGTTCACGGTTGATATGGATGCGGATCGCTTGAAACGTCCGCGTTGCGGGGTCTTTCTTATCGCCGTCACGCCACCCCGTCGCGCGGCGCACAATTCGCGCAAGCTCTCCGGTGCGCGTGAGCGGGCGAGCAGCAACGATGCCGTGCGCAATCCGCCGCGATTTTGGTTCATCACCATATTCATAAATGATGCGCGCAATTTCAGCCTCATCAGCATTATTGAGGAAATCAGCCGCGCTTTCACCGTCTTGGCTCATCCGCATATCGAGCGGGCCATCGTTTTGAAACGAAAAGCCGCGCTCGCTTTGATCAAGCTGCATCGAAGAAACGCCGATATCAAGCGTGATCCCATCGACGGGCGCGGCGCTGATGTGGTCAAGTACAGTCTTCATTTGCGAAAAAGCGTGCGGGAATAACGTCAGCTGCCCCTCATAAGCAGCCTCTTCTGCGCCACCTTCCGCAATGGCGTGCGGGTCACGGTCAAACGCAAACACGCGCGCGCCCGCCGCAATCATCGCGCGGCTATAACCTCCCGCGCCATAGGTTCCGTCAACATGGCGCTCGCCCGGGGTAATCGCGAGTGCGCTGATCACTTCATCAATCAAGACCGGAATGTGGGCGGCTTCGAGGGTCATGCCAGCCCCTTCTGCTTCATGCTCCAGTTAAGCACACGCTTGGCACGATCGGGCGCGCGGGGATTGGCCAAGAGATCGGCGGGGTTCCAAATCTCAAAGTTATCAATCGCGCCTGAAAAGAACGCCCAATCGCCAAAACCAGCGCTTTCGCGCAAGAAAGGCGGCATGATGAAGCGGCCACTGGCATCAAAAGCCACCGCCTCAGCCGACACAACCGAAGCACGCAGATCGAGATCAAGGTCATAATCAGCATCAAGGCTGCGCTTATACTCCTCATCTTTTGCAAGTTTCGCGCGGAGCGTAGCCAACCAACCCGCATCAAAGCCAATCAAGCAGGCATCATCATGGTGAAAATCGACAAACACGCGCTTATCCGCGCCGTTGGCTTCCAATTGACTGCGCAAATCAGCGGGAATCGCAACCCTGCCCTTGGCGTCAATCGCCTGCAGGGCATAGCCAATATAAGGCTTTCGGTCGCTCAACGCACAAATCCACTCTCATCGCTCGCGGGCACAATTTTCCTGAGTTCGAAAACGATGGTTCCCAAACGCCGAATCAATGATAGAATCAGGACTACCCCGCCCTTTATTCGCAAGCTTAGATAACAAGGGTCACCCGGGGTGACAACGGAAAAATCGGGGTAGGCCTGAAATATATGATGTTTGATGGTGAAATTTGCCCAATTCGTCGAAGGCGGTGAGTATTAGTTCTTTATTTGTTCTAATGGATAGATTCTGACGCTTGGTTCACTCCTAAAAGGGAGGGGCTTAAGCAGAACTCTTGCATTGTGTGCTATCCACTAGCAAGCCAGCCGCTCGGGATAAACTGGGGCAATTGCCCCGGCGACGCGGCAATCCACTCGCCGCACGATAGTATGGGTTGCCGCGCTTCGCTCGCAAAGACCAAATGGGTCAACCTAAAGTCAACACCCCCTAATTCCCAGTCATTCCCAATTGCCAGAGCAAAAACGCATATTCCTCGGCATCTTCGCGAAGGCCTTCGAAGCGGCCTGATTTGCCGCCGTGGCCTGCCCCCATATTGGTTTTGAGCAGCAGCACATTGTCGTCGGTCTTGAGCTTGCGCAGCTTCGCTACCCATTTTGCAGGCTCCCAATATGTCACGCGCGGATCGTTGAGTCCTGCGGTGACGAGCAAAGGCGGATAGGCTTGCGCGCTCACTTGATCATATGGTGAATAGCTGCGGATGAGATCAAAGGCCGCCTTATCGGTGATCGGATTGCCCCATTCAGGCCATTCGCCAGGCGTCAGCGGTAGGCTATCATCCTGCATTGTGTTGAGCACATCAACAAAGGGCACATGCGCTGCAACCGCTCCGAACAATTCGGGATTGGTGTTAATCACAACCCCCATCAACTCTCCGCCCGCCGAGCCGCCCGCCGCCACCACGCGCCCGGGCTTCGCAAAGCCCAGATCAATCAACCCCTTTGCGCAATCGACAAAATCAGTGAAAGTATTGTTGCGCTTGGTCAGTTTGCCATCAAGCTGCCATTGCTGCCCCAGATCATCACCGCCACGAATATGAGCAATCGCATAAGCAAAGCCGCGGTCAAGCAGCGACAGCCGAAGAGCTGAAAAGCCCGGCGGGATCGCATAACCATAAGCGCCGTAACCATAAAGGTAGAGCGGGCCATTGCCGTCCTTCGCAAACCCCTTTTTATAAACGATCGAAACCGGAACCTTCGTGCCATCACGCGCGGTGATTTCGGTGCGTTCGCTGATATACTGGTCGGCATCATAGCCGCTCGGGATTTCCTGAACCTTGAGAACGGTCTGCGCGCCCGTCGCGAGATCATATTCGATCACCGTATCAGGCGTCACCATCGATTCGTAGGACAGCCGCAGCACGTTCACGCCGTATTCGGGATTATCATCAAGCCCCGCGACATAGCTCGCCTCTGGAAATTCAATCCGTGTTGGCGCGCCGCCGCCATAAGAGTGAATTTCCACCTGATCGAGCCCCATGTCGCGGCCCTCAACCACGAAGACATCCTTAAACACTGAAACGCCCGTCATGTAGAATGAACGCGAGGGCGCGATCAGTTCGCTCCAGTCTCCAGGCGTCGCAACATCAGCGGTGACGAGCCTGAAATTGGGATCGATATCATTGGTGTGGATGAAGAGCGTGCCATCATGCTCTTCAAGATCATATTCGACGCCTTCTTGCCGCGCGCGAACGATCACGGGAGCGGCACGCGGGTTATCAGCCGGGATAAGGCGCACCTCGCTCGTCGCGTGATCACCCGTTGCGATAACAATGTATTTTTCTGAATGCGTGATGCCAACGCCAACTTGAAAGCCCTGATCTTCCTCGTGATAAAGCGTCACATCATCAGCGGTTGGCGTACCCAGCACATGAAGCTTGACCCGTTCAACGCGCCACTGATCGTTGACTTCGCCGTAGAGCAGACAGCTGCCATCCTTGCTCCACACATAGCCGCCGAGCGTATTGGTGATGACATCGGGTAACTCAACGCCGCTCGCAATGTCGCGAATCCGCACGGTGAAACGCTCTGACCCGTCTGTATCAGTTGCGTAAGCCATCAGCCGATCATCATCACTGACCACCATCGCGCCGAGCCGGAAAAATTCATGCCCTTGCGCCATTTTGGCTTCATCGAGCAGCACTTCATCAGCGCCGCCGGACGCGAGTTTGCGCATCCACTGCTTATATTGCGCGCCTTTTTCATATTTGCGCCAGTAAATATAATTACCGTCTTTCTGCGGGACGGAGGATTCGTCCTCCTTGATCCGCCCCTTCATCTCAGCGAACAAAGTCTCAACGAGCGCTGCCTGCGGCTTCATCTGGCTTTCAAAATATTCGTTCTCGGCCTTCAAATGCGCGAGAATATCGGCATCATCGACCACGGGGTAAGACGGGTCTTTCAGCCAAAAATAGGGATCTTCGATGGTGACACCGTGCGCGGTGTAGCTATGTGCGCGTTCGGGGGCGATGGGCGGGGCAGGTGTCATAGAGGCTTTCTGAAGACATGAGGCAATGGTTTGGCTTAACTGAATTAGCGCCTATAAAGCTATCTATCATTTGATACGAGGATCCGAATATGTCCACTCATGAAACGCGCCTCACGGCGTTGCGCGATCAGTTGAAGTCAGACGAGCTTGACGGCTTTGTCGTGCCGATCTGCGATGAACATATGAGCGAATATGTCGGCGATTATGCGCAGCGGCTCGCGTGGGTTTCGGGGTTTCAAGGATCAGCAGGCGCAGGCGTTGTGCTCGCGGATCATGCCGCTGTGTTTATCGATGGCCGCTATACGTTGCAAGTTCGCGCTCAGGTTGATGGAGCTTTCTGGGATTATGTGAGCACGCCTGCTTCCAGCCCGACGCTATGGCTCAGCGAGCATGCGCCTGAGGGTGGGCGGATTGGCTATGATCCGTGGCTCCACACCAAGGCTTGGGTCGAGGCGACAACGCGCGCACTCGCGGCCAGAGGCGCAACGCTTGTCGCGGTTGAAACCAACCCGGTTGACAAAGTGTGGACAGATCGACCTGCGCCATCGCCTGCCAAAATGACAGTTCATGCCGATCAATATGCGGGGCGCTCTTCGGCAGAGAAGCGCCAGGATGTAGCCGATTGGCTGAGCGAGCGTGATCTTGATGCGACGATTGTATCAGCGCTCGATTCGATTGCGTGGACATTTAACATTCGCGGCAGTGACGTCTCGCGCACCCCTGTTGCATTGAGCTATGCGGTGCTCAACAGTGATGCGACGGCTGACCTCTATGTTGAAGCTGAAAAGGTTGACGATGATGTTCGCGCGCATCTGGGCAACGGTGTTAGGCTCCACACGCGCGCTGATTTTGCGCCCGCGCTTGCGAAGATGACGGGCAAGCGTTTTGCGGTTGATCCCGACCGCGCGGTATCGTCAATCTTTGGCGCACTCGCGGCTGGCGGCGCTGACATTGTTGAGCTTCGCGATCCAACGGTGCTTGCCAAAGCGCTCAAAAATCCGATTGAACAGGCGGGGCACCGTGCCGCGCAAAAACGCGACGGCGCGGCGCTCACGCGCTTTCTCCATTGGTTCAGTGTTGAAGCGCCCAAGGGTGCTCAGGACGAACTGTCCGCCGCAGCCAAGTTGCAATCTTTCCGCGAAGCAAGCGGCAAGCTCAAGGATTTGTCGTTTGATACAATCTCTGGCGCTGGCCCTAATGCTGCGATTTGTCATTACCGCGTTGACGAGACGAGCAACCTGCCCATCACGCCTTCAAGCATTTATCTCGTCGATTCCGGTGGGCAGTATTTTGATGGCACAACCGATGTCACGCGCACCGTCTGGGTCGGGCCGGGTGACCCCACGGCCGAAATGAAAGACCGCTTCACGCGCGTTCTCAAAGGACATATCGCGCTCGCCCGCGCGGTGTTTCCTGTCGGCACGCGCGGCACCCAGCTTGATACGCTCGCGCGCCAATATCTCTGGGCAGCAGGCGTTGATTATGCCCACGGCACCGGCCACGGCGTCGGCAGCTTCTTGGCGGTTCATGAAGGCCCGCAGCGGATTGCGACGAGTGCGGGCGGGCAGGCGGGCACTGAAGAACCGCTTCACGCGGGCATGTTCATTTCAAACGAGCCGGGATATTATAAAGCAGGTCACTACGGCATCCGCATCGAAAATCTCGTGCTGGTTGAGCCGCGCGACATACCGGGGGCGGAAGGGCATTACCTTGGTTTTGAAACGCTCACCTTCGCGCCGATTGACCGGACGCTCGTTGATACCGATCTAATGACGCGTGATGAACTGCGCTGGTGGGATGATTATCACGCACAAGTGATGGCGGTTGTCGGCCCGCAATTGGAAGGCGATGCGCTGGCGTGGATGGCCGATGCCTGCGCGCCGCTTGGGCGGCTTTAGGATGAGGGGGAACCACATGCGCGCTTTGATCGTTGCCGCCTCGCTTCTCTTAGCGACACCAGCGATGGCGTGGTCAGAAAAATCGCATATGACAACGGGGGCGATGGCGTTTGATGATCTTGCTGCGTCGAACCCTGCGTTGCTTGCCCGGCTTGAACCAATCATCGCGGCGCATCCCCATTATGCCAAAATTGCTGCGCATGCGGGCAACCTGAAGGGTGCCGCGCGGATGCGTGTCATCTTTGAGTGGCTTGCGCGCTGGCCCGATGATGCCAGAGCGACTGAATTTGACCGCCCGACATGGCATTATGAACTGCGCGTCGTTTACGGTCGGACGTGGCTCTGGCCGTTTCGCAATGGCGAAGCGCGCAAGGCGTTTGATCTCAATTTCCGCACTCTTTCAAATGCCAAAGCAGCCCCGCGTGACCGCGCGATCTCGCTTAGCTGGTTGATGCATATTGTCGGCGATATCCAGCAACCTTTGCACGCTGGGCATCAAATGACGGCGGACTTTCCCAAGACCGATGAAGCGGGTCAACTTGCTTTTATCCGCACGCAATTTGGCAATAAGCAATACGGAATATACGAAAAGACTGTTGGATTACACGAATATTGGGATTCGAGCCTCGACCAGCCCGGGCCTGTTGATGCCACTGCAAACTTCTGGTCAGCGCTACTCCCCGCATTATATCCACGCGCAAAAATCCGGTTGAAGACTTATGCGGGAACACCCCAAAGGCAGTTCAGTATGTGGCTCGACGAAAGCCTCCAGCTTGCCAAGCGAGTTGGTTATACCGGCACAGCGCTCAAGGCGACACCCGATAAAGCCAATGCGCCAATTACAACGGCATTTGAGGGTGGCATCGTTCGAGAAATCTCCAGCCGACGCGTTGCAAGCGGTGGATACCGGATCGCCGATACGATCCGAATGGCGCTGAAATAGGCGGGCATTTATACCAAGGTGCAATGATACCAACTTACTACCGCTTACCCTGAGCTTGTCGAAGCCTGTCCTGAGCGCCTGCAAGGCAGTCGAAGGGGGCTGTCCTTTTTACTTCTATTGCATTGAAAAATAAGGGCAACCCTTCGACAGCGATTGTGTTTGGGTCAAGTGGCGATGACGATTTGTTTTGCAATAGAGTTGAGGATGATGAGGAGCTTTCTGGCGACGGCGATGAGG
>JAYUAU010000035.1:0-1993 GCA_043741135.1 Sphingomonadales bacterium
GTCTTTGCGAGCGCAAGCGAAGCAATCCAGCTTTTGAGCCATTCTGGATTGCTTCGCTTGCGCTCGCAAAGACGGCAAGATGAGTCAGAATCAACGCACATTGGTATTACACGCTCAAAATCACTTCAATCTCATCACCCTCGCTCACATGTTCTCGTTTGCGCACATCAGCTTTGAGCGGGAGCATAAACCCGCCTGATTGCTTGTTGGGGAAAAGCGACGTTTGCCACTGCGTTTTGCCAAGTGTGGCGGTCACTTTGACTGAACCCCAACCGCCGCTGCGCCCCGCTGCTGCCGCGCGGATCGTTGATGCTGCACTCGTATCAATCATCATGAAATGCCATGATCCCTTGGCGGGTGGCTCAGCGCGCCACAAAATCACTTCACCACGCACGCTGATCGCCTCGGGTTCATCATCGCCGATGATCATCATGATCTCTCGCATGTCCATCATGTCAAACTGACAGAGCGAGCGCAGGCGCACAAGAGCGGGCTTGCGCGCAACTGTGTTTCACTCATAAGGCGATAGAGAAACGAGCAAGGGGATGATGATGAGCAGCGGAACCATGAACGATGATCTCTCGGTTGATCCCAAGCGTGATCGATTGGTGATCGTCGCATCGTCGCTCGGCACGGTATTCGAATGGTATGATTTCTTCCTTTACGGCATATTGGCAGCTTTGCTTGGCCGGCTATTTTTCCCCTCAGATAATGCCACTGCGGCAACGCTTGCTTCGCTCGCCGCTTTTGGCGCAGGCTTTGGTGTCCGCCCGCTCGGCGCGCTCGTTTTCGGCTGGTTCGGCGATATCATCGGGCGCAAATATACTTTCCTTGTCACGATCACATTGATGGGCGGCGCAACGGCGGCAATTGGTTTCCTGCCAACTTACGCCACAGCGGGGATTTGGGCACCGATCCTGCTCGTTGGATTGCGCTTGCTCCAAGGCTTAGCACTTGGCGGAGAATATGGCGGCGCGGCGATCTATGTTGCTGAACATGCGCCGCGCAACAAGCGCGGGCAATATACCAGCTTCATCCAATTATCAGTCGTCGGCGGCTTCCTGCTGTGCGTGCTCGTAGTGCTTGGTTGCCGCTCCGCAATGTCAGTGGAAGCTTTTGAAGCGTGGGGCTGGCGGATCCCGTTTGTGGGATCGCTATTGATGCTCGCCATCTCGCTCTACATCCGCATGAAGCTGTCAGAAAGCCCTGTTTTCGCAGCGATGAAGGCAGCGGGAACGACATCGAAAAACCCGATTATGGATAGCATCCGCCACCCGGGTAACCTCGGCCGCGTGATGGTCGCGATGCTCGGCGTTGCCGCTGGTTTGACCGTGATTTATTACACCTCACAGTTCGGCACGCTCTATTTCCTGCAAGGAACAGCGCGGATATCAGAAACTGAGGCGCTGCTCTATATGGCCGTGGGGGCCATCATTGCGTGCCCACTTTTTGTAATCTGCGGGGCGCTCTCTGACCGGATTGGGCGTAAGAAAATTTTGCTCGCAGGCTATGCACTCACCGTCGTTTTGCTGTTTCCGCTTTTCCACTTGATGGCTGACGGAGCTAATCCAGCACTAGGCCGCGCGACCGAGCGGTTTCCGGTCACGCTTGAACTCCCCGACTGTGATTATAGCGTCTTTGCGCCCAAGCAGATAAATGAGTGTAGCAAAGCCCTCGCTTTCCTCGCAAAACGCGGAATCAGCTATACCAAAGTTGAAGCAAAATCAGTTGTCCTCACCGTTGGTTCGGCCAGTGTCATTGGCTTTGATGAAAAAGCCTATGTCGCAGCGCTTGCCGCCGTTGGCTATCCTGACAAGGCTGATCCCAAAGAAAAACAGCCGTGGAAAATCATCCTCGCGATTGCGGTGATGATCGGGCTATCAGCGATGACCTACGGCCAAGTTGCCGCGATCCTTGTTGAAATGTTTCCTGCCAAAATTCGCTATACGTCAATGTCAGTGCCTTATCATATTGGCACGGGGTATTTCGGCGG
>JAYUAU010000036.1:0-4725 GCA_043741135.1 Sphingomonadales bacterium
AGGGGTCCAGACCTTAACAAAGACTCTTTTTGTCTGGGACTGGACCCCTGCCTACGCAGGGGAACACATTTGCTCTACCTAAACTCATCATGCTCTAGAATAAGAAAGGACAGTCCTTCGACAAGCTCAGGATAAGCGGTGATGGGTTTGATTCATCGTATCTTAGCCCTACTTCACAACGATGCAACTCCCCACTTGGCCGCAGATCGCCGCAGCATTCGCCGCACTGCCGGCGTTTGCGCGCAAGCGGTATAGCGTCTTCCCCCCAACCGCTGCGGGAGCGATTAACTTGGAGAGTTTGCCAAGCGTCGGGTTACGACCCACTAGTGCGCTCCATGCGGTGTTTGCGCCGGCTTCGCTGCCATAAGCACCAAACTGAACGAGCGCGCCGCCCGATCCTGATCCAGCAACGGGCGCAACCTGCGCAACAAGCTTACCGCCCGGAGCAGCAAGCGGTGTCGTCACGGTGGCTTTGCCCGCGATCACTTCGCTGATTTTGGGTGCCATTGGCATTTGCTTCACGCCTGCGATCGGGGCTTCGGGCAATGCCGATTGATCAATCTTGCCATTCGCTTCTGCGCCTTCGGATGCTTTGAACGCTGAATCACCTTGGCCTTCAACCTTCATGCCGCCGGGGCTATCGGGCTTGACCTTATAATCACCTTCTTGGGCGGCAATCAGCGTGCCATCACCTTCAGGACCCTGCTGTTGGCCGCGCAACCAATTGATGCCGAATACGATGAGCGCGAGGAGCGCAAGTGCTGCAAGGCCGAATTGAATGATCTTCGACCAATCAACGGCGTCATCCGCATCATCAGTTTCAACGGCTTCGAGCCAAGGCAGACGATCTTCATCATGCAAACCCAATTCACGACCCACTTCGCGATCAGTATCAGTCATCGTTACAACTCCTCTGCGGCCACTACGCCCGTGATTAACAATCCGTTAGCGATAACCTGCCCGATTGCAGCGCTCATGAAAAGCCTAGAGAGGGTTAACGGCGTGTTATTAACCACCAATATGCGGCGATCAGGTCGATCATTGCCCAAATTATAATAGGCATGAAACGCGGCGGCGAGATCATAGAGGTAAAACGCGATCCGGTGCGGCTCATGATTCGCCGCCGCTGCTTCAACAATTCGGGGAAATTGCGCGGCTAATTTGATGAGCTCAAGGTCTTCGGAGTCTAACAGCGATAGATCAGGCGTTCCGGTCATTCCTGCCTCGGCCACCTTGCGCTTAATCGATTGAATCCGCGCATGTGCATATTGCACATAGAAAACCGGATTCTCTTTCGATGCCTCTACCACCTTGGCAAAATCGAAATCCATTTGAGCATCTGACTTGCGAGTGAGCATCGTGAAGCGGACGACGTCTTTGCCGACTTCACGGACAACATCAGCCAGTGTGACAAAATTGCCCGACCGTTTGGACATTTTGACGGGCTCACCGCTGCGCAGCAATCGCACCATCTGAACCAGTTTTACATCAAAGCCGACCTTATTCTCAGTCAGCGCCGCCACCGCCGCCTTAATCCGCTTGACTGTGCCCGAATGATCCGCGCCCCAGATATTGATCAGCACATCAGCACTTTGTGCTTTTTGATAGTGATAGGCCATATCCGCGCCAAAATAAGTCCACACGCCATTTGATTTCTTGATCGGGCGATCCTGATCGTCGCCATATTGCGTTGAGCGGAACAGCGGCATCGGCGCGGCCTCCCAATCGCCGGGCACCTCTCCCTTGGGCGCTTCGAGAACGCCATCATAAACCAAATCACGCGCGCGCAGATTGGCCTCCGCAGCTTCGGGCAATTTGGCGGCTTGGACAGCGGCTTCGGAGGAAAAAACGTCATGATGAATGCCAAGCAAAGCCAAATCTTCGCGGATCATGTCCATCATCGCGGCCACCGCAACCTCACGGAATGTAATCAGCCATTCACCTTCAGCCTTGCCAACATAAAGATCGCCGTAATCGCGCGCTAACTTTTGCCCCACGGGGATTAGATATTCGCCAGGGTAAAAGCCTTCGGGTATTTCGCCAATATCTTCGCCGAGCGCTTCACGGTAGCGCAAATGTGCCGAACGCGCGAGCGTATCGACCTGCCCGCCGGCATCGTTGACATAATATTCGCGCGTTACATTGTAACCGGCATATTGCAGCAGTGAAGCAAGCGCATCACCCACCACCGCGCCGCGGCAATGCCCCATATGCATCGGTCCCGTTGGATTGGCTGAAACATATTCAACATTGACACGCTTGCCAGCGCCGAGCGTGGAACGGCCATAGTCAGCCCCGCCCGCATGGATTGCTGAAATCTCATCGCGCCATACCGCCGGAACGAGTGTGACATTAACAAATCCTGGCCCCGCAACGCTCACCGATGCGATCATTTCAAGCGCTTCAAGCCCCGGCACCATCAACGCGGCGAGCGCACGCGGGTTCGTCCCCGCACCCTTTGCGAGCACCATCGCTGCGTTGGTTGAAAGATCACCGTGGCTAGTATCGCGCGGCGGTTCAATCGTGATCGATGTGCGGTCAAGCCCCGGCGGCAGCGCGCCTTGAGCCTCCAGCTCGTCCAAAACATCATTCACATGCGCGGCAAAAGTGGCGTAAAGCGTCACAGATATATCCCGATAATCAGTTGAGCGCTGGCTCTATCCGATTGCGCGGATGGGGGCAATTCTGGGGGGGTAACGTTAAGTCGATTTAGCACAACCCCTTCCGTATCCCTGAGCTTGTCGAAGGGCTGTCCTTCTGTTCGGAGTCAAGTGCAGCCCTTCGACAGGCTCAGGGTAGACGGGGTTTGAGCCACTCTTTGGCAATCACCTTTCACACCCCCCCTATTGATCGAGCGCAGACTTCCCCCGTTCAGCCTGCGTCCGGATCATTCCGCTCGCAGCAGCAGCGCGCTCGAAATCGCCCCTGGCAATTGAACGTGCAACTTGATCTTCTTGGGTTTGCGAAGCGGTTGACGATGATTGGACTTCGGACACGGCAGCAGCATCGGGCAAAGCCGCCGTCACCGTCCGACTGCGAACTGCGGTGCGAACCGCCGCCGCCGCCTCAACCGCTTGGTCACGTTGTTCGCGGTAGTCAGCAACTGATGCGTTGAGCGCAGTTGCGGTTTTTTGGAGCGCCGTCACACTCGCCAGCGCATCATCGATGCTGATTTGAACCAAGCCACCCTTCACCTTAAACGGTTTGCCCGACACGCCTTGCGAGCCATCGGGCAGCGTAATTTCAGGCGGTGGCAAATTCTTGCTTTCGAAGCGCGGCGAGAAAACGAGCGTCATATCCTCAGGAACCGCCTTTGCGACAACCGGCGCGGTCATGTTCGAAAGCACTGGCGTGACGACTGACATTACCCCGCAAAATATCGCAAACGCAAAGCCGTATTTGAGAAACTGGCTGCGCAACGCTTCATTTTGAGGCGTGACGGTCTGATTGCGGATCAACAATATGAACAGCAACAGAAAGACGACAATACCAACGCCTGCAAAACCTGCATTGACGAGGTTTAATATTGTTGGGAACAAACCGCTGATAGCAAAGACTGATTCGAACATGACTGCCTCCCCTTGATGGGGTGAGAGTAATAGCAAATCGTCACGATCTCAACCCGTTACCGGTTTACGCGCCATCATATAGAACCAATCACCGCGTTTGATGAACGGGCCAAGTTTAGCCAGCGGCGCAAACACAAGCGCATAGCTGAGCATTTGCGGGCTATTACGCAACCGTTCAAAATTGCCAAAGCTGTAAGCAAGGTCGATGTTGATGTGCTGATCGCTTTCAACAATGAACCCTGCCTTTTGCAGCATCGCGCCCAGCGTTTTGACTGAAAATTGATACAGATGGTGAGGCGGCTCGATGTGGGGCCAATAGTCAATCAATTTGGCAATCGGCAATGATGCCTGCGGGAACAAGCCATCAATGTTGGGCGTTGAAACAAGGAACAGCCCGCCGGGTTTCAACCGCGCGTAAATGGTGGCCATATCCGCGCTTGGATCGGGCACATGTTCGATCACATCAAACATTGTGATTATGTCGAACAAATCGGGCTTATCCCCCAACCCGTGAATATCGCCGATATGAACATCGAAACCGAAATGCTCACGCGCGAATTTAGCCGAATTGGGTGAAAATTCGACACCATTACACACAAATCCAGCGCTGCGCGCTTGATCAAGAAAATGCCCTGCCGAACAGCCGACATCAAGCAAACGCCCGTGCGCCGCGCTCTTTTTCAAAACACTAAGATGCGTAGCGGCGACGCGCGTTTGGCGTGCGAACATCGCGCTACCCACGTCAAGCAAATCATCCTGATGGTTTGCTTCGTCGGCGTAAAGATTGGCGATGTCTTCGATATTCGGTGGATTTCCAACATAGGCAAGCCCGCAGCCAAGGCACTTCACAAGATCATAGCCAAATTTGGTGAAGATATGCACATGCGCCTGCCCGCCGCACAGGTTGCAATCAGGCACAGGCATTTTGGTTGTCATATCCGGCTTTTTCCCGAAGTAGTTTTGATCAGCTGAGGAGGGTAGCGTGAGAGTGACAATAACGCGTTAACGGGGGTGGAGGCGGGCAACCTTTTGACTAGCGCATAGCGGTGTCACCCACCCCTAGAGTATCCGTGATGGTCAAGCGATAGATTCCTTCCACAATCGGTTCGCTTTGAGCAGGGCATTTGCCATGACGACGAGCTTTCGCATGATGGCG